>NC_018027.1:4032688-4342895 GCF_000266905.1 Mycolicibacterium chubuense NBB4
TCGGTCCGCGCCGCCGCCGGATCCACCCTGACGATCGGCGTCGGAAGCCGCACCTCGCCGCGGTCGAGTTCGAGGTCGGCCACCTGCTGGGCCGCCGCGGACACCCGGGCGAGGGGGTCGAGCTGGCGACGGACGATGACGATGCTCGCCGTCGCGGCACCGATCAGCGCGACCGCCGCGACGACGCAGAAGATCACCAGCACCCACAGCAGTGTGTCGTCGACGTCGGAGGTGGGCAGGCCGGTCACGACGACCTCACCCGGATGGTGAGCGGGGAAGCTGACCACCCGGTACCGGCCCAGACCGTCGAGGCGGACGGTCCTGGGATGCTCGTCGGCCGGCAGTGTGGCGAGCTGGTCGGCGGCCGTGGTGGAGAGCTCGGCGCGGGCTCCGTCCGAGGTGATGACGCCAGCGTCCACGGGCTTTCCGCTCGACACCACGGCCCCGATCGTGCGGATGGCTTGCCCGGGCGCGTTGAGGAACGCCGGCCCCGGCCCCTCGTCCTCGCGGAGCATCATCCGCCGGCGGGATTCCGATCGCTCCTCCGGCGGCCGCCTGTCGGCCGGGTCCATGCCGGGCGGGGGCGGCGGCCCGAACTCGAAGATCGCCGACGACCGCCTGCCTGCCTCGACCACCTGCTCGTCGAGTTGGTTCATCAGGAAGCGTTGCAGAGCGAACTCGGTGGCGAACCCGATCGCCGCGCACACGACGGCCAGCAGCAGCACCTGCGTGACCAGCAGCCGCGTGCGCAGCGACCAGCCGCGGGGAGAACGTGTGACCACCCGGGCACGCTCAGCGGGCGGGCTTGAGGACATAGCCCGCCCCACGCAAGGTGTGGATCATCGGCTCGCGGCCGCTGTCGATCTTCTTGCGCAAGTAGGACACGTACAGCTCGACGATGTTGGACCGGCCGCCGAAGTCGTAGCTCCACACCCGGTCGAGGATCTGCGCCTTGCTCAGCACCCGCTTGGCGTTGCGCATCATGAAGCGCAACAGTTCGAATTCCGTCGCCGTCAACGAGATCACCTCACCGGCGCGCGTCACCTCGTGGCTGTCCTCGTCGAGCACGAGGTCGCCGACGACGATCTTGGCGCCGCCGGTCTCGGTGCTCACCCCGGTACGCCGCAGCAGTGCGCGCAGCCGCAACACCACTTCTTCGATGCTGAACGGCTTGGTCACATAGTCGTCGCCACCCGCGGTCAGGCCCGCGATGCGGTCTTCGACCGAATCCTTGGCGGTCAGCAGCAGCAGCGGCAGCCCGGGAATCTGCTCGCGCAGTTTGCGCAGCACCTCCAGGCCGCTCATGTCGGGCAGCATCACATCGAGGACGACCACGTCCGGCGGGGTCTCGCGCGCCAGCGTGATCGCGGTGGCGCCGTCACCCGCGGTGGAGATCTCCCATCCCTCGTAACGCAGGGCCATCGAGACCAGTTCGGCGAGCACCGGCTCGTCGTCGACCACGAGGACGTGGATCGGGCTGCCGTCGGGCCTGCGCATGACGACTCGGGTGGAGTCACCGTCGCTCGACGCGGTGCTAGCGATGTTGGCCACGCGCCCATTATGTGCGCGACCACTAGGCGCGAACTGTGCCGTTCCTATGCGCACCCTGTGAAGCCCGGCGCACATGTGCGACCCACCCGGCACACAGCGGACACACATGCAACGCCGCCATCCTGGTCGCCATGAGCACCGAGCAACTGACGTCCGACGATCGGGTCTGGGGTAGCCCCGAGCCGGCTCCGACGCGGTGGGGTGGGCGCGAGACCGCGGTGGCCGTCGGCATCGCCGCGGTCATCGCCGCGTTGGGCGGCGCCGCGATCTACGCCGCGACCGGGCAGACCGCGCACGGCGCGGGTGCGTTCGGCAACCACGCGTTCGGTCCCGGCGGGCCCGGTTTCGGACCGGGCGGACCCGGCTTCGGTCCCGGCGGCCCCGGCAGCCCCGGCGGCCCGGGCGCGGTCCCGGCCGGTCCCGGCGGTCCGGCGCTGCACGGGAAGTTCGTCGTCCCCGACGCGGCCGGCGCCTTCACGACGGTGCTGACCCAGACCGGCACGGTGACCGCGTCGTCGCCGACGTCGGTCACCGTGCGCAGCCGCGACGGGTTCAGCCAGGCGTACTCGACGACCGCCGACCAGACGCGCGGTCTGATCGTCAACGAGGTCGTGACCGTGCGCGCCGTCCAACAGGGCGACCGCGCCACGGCCACCGAGATCGTCGGCGAGGCGGCCGGTCCCCCACCGCCCGGGAGTCCGGCCACGCCGAGATAGTCGGCGGCGCCGGGCGCGGCCGACGGGCCGCCCGGACGCCGATCTCATAACCTGTGCGCATGCAGCCCCGAGGCGGAAGCACCGCATGACCCGCTTTCTCGCGCGCCGGCTGCTCAACTACGCCGTGCTGCTGGCGCTGGCGTCGTTCCTGGCGTTCAGCCTCACGTCGCTGACGTTCCATCCCCTCGACAGCCTGCTCGAACGCAACCCCCGCCCGCCTCAGGCGGTGATCGACGCCAAGGCCGCCGAACTCGGCCTCGACCAGCCGATCCCGCTGCGCTACGCGCGGTGGATCTCCGGCGCCGTCCGCGGCGACTTCGGCACCACGATCGCCGGCCAGCCCGTCACCGACGAACTGTGGCGGCGCGTCGGGGTGAGCCTGCGTCTGGTGGTCATCGGTTCGGTGCTCGGCACGATCGTCGGTGTCGTCGTCGGCGCGTGGGGTGCGGTCCGGCAGTACCGGCTGTCGGATCGCGTGATCACACTGCTGTCGCTGCTGATCCTGAGCGCACCCACGTTCGTCGTCGCCAATCTGCTGATTCTCGCTGCGCTGAAAGCGAATTCGATTCTCGGCTTGCAGGTTTTCCAGTACACCGGGGAAACCTCGCCCGACGCCGCCGGCGGAGGTCCCGGTCAGTTCGTCGACCGGTTGCAGCACCTCGTGCTGCCGACGCTGACGCTGGCGCTGGCGTCGGCCGCCGGGTTCAGCCGCTACCAGCGCAACGCCATGCTCGACGTGCTGGGCCAGGACTTCATCCGCACCGCGCGGGCCAAGGGGCTGACCCGTCGCCAGGCGTTGTTCAAGCACGGTCTGCGCACCGCGCTCATCCCGATGGCGACGCTGTTCGCCTACGGGATCAGCGGCCTGGTGACCGGGGCGGTGTTCGTGGAGAAGATCTTCGGCTGGCACGGCATGGGTGAATGGTTCGTGCAGGCCATCGCGGCCCAGGACACGAACATCGTCGTCGCGTTCACCGTGTTCTCGGGTATCACGATCCTGCTCGGCGGCCTGCTGTCCGACGTCATCTATGCGGCACTCGACCCCAGGGTGCGTGCCTCATGAGCGATCTGGAGGCCGAGACGCCCGCCCCGCGGCAGTTCGTGACCCGCCGCACGCTCGTGCTGCGGCGATTCCTGCGCAACAAGCCCGCGGTGGTGTCGCTGGTGGTGTTGTGCCTTCTCTTCATCGGCTGCTACGCGCTGCCGCCGCTGCTGCCCTACTCCTACACCGACCTCGACTACTACGCGCTGCAGGAGCCGCCGACCACGGCGCACTGGTTCGGCACCAACGCCCTCGGCCAGGACCTGCTCGCGCAGACGTTGCGCGGCATGCAGAAGTCACTGCTGATCGGCGTGTGCGTGGCGGTCATCTCGACGCTGGTCGCCGCGACGGTGGGCGCGGTCGCCGGTTACTTCGGCGGCTGGCGGGACACCGTGCTGATGTGGTTCGTCGACCTGCTGCTCGTCGTCCCCGGCTTCATCCTGATCGCGATCGTCACGCCGAGCACCCGCGGAGGCGACACCGTGCTGTGGCTGATCCTGCTGCTGGCCGCGTTCAGCTGGATGATCAGTTCCCGGATCGTGCGCGGGATGACGATGAGCCTGCGCGATCGCGAATTCGTCGCCGCCGCCCGGTACATGGGTGTGCGCAGCTGGCGGGTCATCGTGCGGCACATCGTGCCGAACGTGGCGTCGATCCTGATCATCGACACGACGCTGAACGTCGGTATCGCGATCCTCGCCGAGACGGGTCTGAGCTTCCTCGGGTTCGGGGTGCAGCCGCCGGATGTGTCGCTGGGCACGCTGATCGCCGCGGGCACGGGTTCGGTGACGACGTTCCCGTGGGTGTTCCTGTTCCCCGCCGGAGTGCTGGTGCTGATCGTGTTGTGCGCCAACCTGATCGGTGACGGCCTGCGCGACGCCCTGGACCCCGGGGTACGGCCGGCGTCGCAGCGGAGGCGTCGCCCGTGAGTCTGCTCGAGGTGCGGGGCCTGACGGTGAGCTTTCCCACCGAGGCCGAACACGTCACCGCCGTGCGCGGCCTGGACTACCACCTCGAGTCCGGCGAGGTCGTCGCACTGGTCGGCGAGTCCGGCGCCGGCAAGTCCGCGGGCGCGATGGCCGTCATCGGGCTGCTCCCGGAATACGCCGAGGTGTCGGGGTCGGTGCGGCTCGACGGCGACGAACTGCTCGGCCTGTCCGATCAGCAGATGTCCCGGATTCGCGGCAACAGGATCGGCACCGTCTTCCAGGATCCGATGTCGGCGCTGACGCCGGTGTACACCGTCGGCGATCAGGTCGCCGAGGCGATTCGGATCCACCGCGGCGACGTCGGCAGGCGCGCGGCCCGCGCCCGCGCGGTGGAACTCCTCGACCTGGTCGGCATCGCCCGGCCGGAGCAGCGGGCCCGGGCGTTCCCGCACGAGTTGTCGGGCGGGGAACGGCAGCGCGTCGTGATCGCGATCGCGATCGCCAACGACCCCGACCTGCTGATCTGCGACGAGCCGACCACCGCCCTGGACGTCACCGTGCAGGCGCAGATCCTCGACGTGCTGCGCACCGCGCGCGACGTCACCGGCGCCGGCGTGCTGATCATCACCCACGATCTGGGGGTGGTCGCCGAGTTCGCCGACCGCGCACTGGTGATGTACGCCGGCCGGGCGGTCGAGACGGCTCCCGTGGCCGACCTGTACACCGGCCGCCGCATGCCCTACACCGCAGGACTGCTCGGCTCGGTGCCGCGGCTCGACGCGCCGCAGGGCACCCGGCTCGTACCGATCCCGGGCGCCCCGCCGTCGCCGGCGGCGCTGCCGTCCGGCTGCCCGTTCACGCCGCGCTGCCCGCTGGCCGTCGAGGAGTGCAGCGCCGCCGAGCCCGAACTCGAACCCGTCGGCCCCGACCACCGGGTGGCCTGCATCCGCCACGAACACGTCGCCGGCCGCAGCGCGGCCGAGATCTACGGCGTGTCCGTCGAGCCCACCGCCCCGGACGTCGAGCCGGCAGCTCAGCCGGTCGTGCTGCGCGTGAGCGACCTGGTCAAGACCTATCCGCTGACCAAGGGCGTGGTGCTGCGCCGCCGCGTCGGGGAGGTGCGCGCCGTCGACGGCGTCAGTTTCGAGTTGCACGAGGGCCGCACACTGGCCATCGTCGGCGAGTCCGGCTCGGGCAAGTCGACGACACTGCACCAGGTCCTCGGGCTCACCGCGCCGCAGAGCGGATCCATCGAAGTCCTGGGCAGCGACGTGGCGTCCCTGACCTCGTCGGCGCGCCGCGACGTCCGGCGGGAGCTGCAGGTGGTGTTCCAGGATCCGGTCGCCTCGCTGGATCCACGTCTTCCCGTGTTCGACGTACTCGCAGAACCGCTGCGCGCCAACGGCTTCGACAAGACCTCCGCCGAGGACCGGATCGCCGAACTGCTCACCGTGGTGGGACTGCGCCGCGAGGACGCCGACCGCTACCCCGCGGAGTTCTCCGGCGGTCAGAAACAGCGCATCGGCATCGCCCGCGCGCTGGCACTGCAGCCGAAGATCCTGGCCCTCGACGAACCGGTCTCGGCACTCGACGTGTCCATCCAGGCCGGCATCATCAATCTGCTGCTGGACCTGCAGCAGCGATTCGGCCTGGCGTACCTGTTCGTCTCGCACGACCTGTCGGTGGTCAAGCACCTCGCCCACGACGTGGCCGTGATGCACGAAGGCGTGATCGTCGAACAGGGCGCCAGCGCGCAAGTCTTCGGCACTCCGCGCGACGACTACACCCGCCGCCTGCTGGCCGCGGTGCCCCGGCCGGGGCCGGATCGCGGTTAGAGTCTGTCCGCATGACCTACCGCGCGCTCCTGCGACTGCTCGGCGTCGCCCTCACCGCGCTGCTGATCCTCACCGGCTGTTCGGGCTCACGCGAGCCGGGCCCGTCGGCGGGCGGCAGCGCCGAACTCGGTGCGACAGCCGACATCAACGCCCAGGATCCTGCGACCCTGCGCCAGGGCGGCAACCTGCGGCTCGCGCTGAGCGGGTTCCCGGCGAACTTCAACAACCTGCACATCGACGGCAATCTCGGCGAGATCGGTGCGATGTACAAGGCGACGATGCCGCGGGCCTTCTTCATCAAGCCGGACGGCCAGATGACCGTCAACAACGACTTCTTCACCAACGTCGAGCTGACCGGCACCGATCCGCAGGTGGTCACCTACACCATCAACCCGAAGGCGGTCTGGACCAACGGCAGACCCATCACCTGGGAGGACATCGCCTCCCAGATCAACGCCACCAGCGGCAAGGACAAGCGATTCCTGTTCGCCGCCCCCAACGGCAGCGAGCGCGTCGCGTCCGTGACCAGGGGCGTCGACGACCGACAGGCCGTCGTCACATTCGCCAAGCACTACGCGGACTGGAAGGGCATGTTCGCCGGCAACGGCATGCTGTTCCCCAAGGAGATGACCGCGACGCCCGAGGCGTTCAACACCGGCTTCCGCGACACGCCGCCGCCGTCGGCGGGACCGTTCACGATCACCGCGGTCGACCGCGGCGCGCAGCGAATCACGCTGTCGCGCAATCCGAAATGGTGGGGCACACCCGCGCTGCTCGACTCCATCACCTACACGGTGCTCGACGACGCGGCGAGGATCCCGGCGCTGCAGAACAACGCGCTGGACGCGACCGGCCTGGCTACCATCGACGAGTTGACGATCGCGAAACGCACGCCGGGCATCTCGTTGCGGCGCGCTCCCGCGCCCAGCTGGTATCACTTGACGTTCAACGGCGCGCAGGGCTCGATCCTGGCCGATCCGGCGCTGCGGATGGCGATCGCCAAGGGCATCGACCGGCAGGGGATCGTCAACGTCTCGCAGCGCGGGCTGACCGACAAGCCCGTCCCGCTGAACAACCACATCTACGTGGCCGGCCAGGAGGGCTACCAGGACAACGGCATCGGCTTCGATCCCGAGGGCGCCAAGCGTGATCTCGACGCGCTCGGCTGGCGTCAGGCTGGCCAGTTTCGCGAGAAGGACGGCCGCACGCTGACGATCCGCGACGTGTTCTACGACGCGAAGAGCACCCGCGACATCGGCGTGGTCGCCCAGAACAATCTGGCGCAGATCGGCGTAGACCTCCAGCTGATTCCCGCGGCCGGCGGCAAGCTGTTCCCGGACTTCGTCACCCCCGGCAATTTCGACGTCGTGCAATTCGCCTGGGGCGGCGATGCTTTCCCGTTGTCGAGCCTGAGCCAGACCTACGCGTCGCAGGGTGAGAGCAACTACGGCAAGATCGGCAGCCCCGAAGTCGACGCGAAGATCGAACAGACGCTGTCCGAACTGGATCCGGCGAAAGCCCGCACGCTGGCCAACGAGCTCGACAGGATGCTCTGGCAGGAGGTGTTCAGCCTGCCGCTGTTCCAGGCACCGGGCAACCTCGCGGTGCGCAGCACGCTGGCCAATTTCGGCCCGGCGGGCATCGGCGACCTGAACTACTCCGCGATCGGTTTCATGAAGCAGTGACCTGACGGACCGCGCGGGGAACCACGTCGGGCACCACCGACTCCACCGTGAGCGCCACGGAGATCGCCCGCACCAGCAGCCGGACCGTCAGGTTCGCCGGCAGCGCATCCAATTCAAGTGCCCGAGAGGGCAGTTCGTCGATCGCGCCGTTACTGGCGGCCTGGCAGATCTGCAGCGCCGCGTGTTCGCGGGTGTCGAGCATGCTGTGCCCGGCGGTCGGCAGGTCGACGAGCACCGAGCCGGGGATCAGCCCGGTGATCCGCCGGGCCACTGCCGGCGGTGTGGTGAGGTCGCGCCCGCCGGAGACCACCGCGGTCGGCCAGGTGAATGACGGCATCGCCGAGACCAGATCGTAGGGTTCGGTGGCGAATTCGACGTCACCGCTGGCCATCTCGCGCAGTGCGATGGCCGGGTCGAGCGGGCCGCCGTCCGGTTCGGCGCCGTAGTTCAGCTCGCGGTAGGCGATGCGTTCGACGAGGTCGGGTTCGTGCTGGTATGGCGTCTTGCTCTCGAACAGGTTTCTGGCGCCGACGCCGACGGCGGCCCACAACCAGTCGTGGCCGGCGAGCAGCAGATCGAGCTGACGGCCCAGCACCTCCGGGCCCGCGACGCCGTACAGGTCGCCGATCAGCTGCACGTCCTTGGACCGCAGGACCCCGTCGGCTACCAGGCGGCGCACCTTCGCCGCCAGTTCGGCGCTCTCCGGGGCGGCCCCGTCCCACAGCACCCGCCGGGTCTGCGCGCGGACCTCCTCGATGTCGTCGGCCGACAGCAGCGGCGAGTCCAGCACCATCGCCTCGACCCGGTCCGGGTGCCGCACCCCCAGACCGGCGGCCAGGTAGGTGCCGTAGGACGCGCCGTAGACGACGGCCTTGTCCACCTGGGCGTCGTCGAGCACGGCGGCGAGGTCGCCGACGACCGCGTCGACGGTCAGCGCCTCCGGAGGCAGGTCGGCTCCCGCGTCGTCGTGGCGGGACAGCCCGACTCCGCGGTGCTCGACCATGATGACGTCCAGACCGGCCACGGCGGCGTGCCGCCGGAACGCCCGGTACAGCGCCACCGACGCCGCACCGGGCCCGCCGGGAATGATGAGCAGCGGGTTCGCCGACTTGCGGCCGGTACGGACGTAGTAGACGTCGAACTCCTCGCCTCCGCGGTGCGGGCCGCCGGTGACGACGGGCCGGCGCACGGGCCGGACTCCGGGCAGCGCCGCGAGTTTGTCGTGCGCCCGGCGGCGCTTGGCGTTCATCGTCATCGCCTTTCATAATGCCCCGCACGGGCCCGGGTGACACCTCGAGTTCCTCCCGTTGCCGGTGAGCCGGCGCCGTGTGGTGTGGCCCGGCGCGTCGCCGACCTCCTCGACGGCCTGCGAGCAGGAGCCGAGGACCGAGTCCTCAACGACGAGAACCGGTTTGCTCCGGCAGCTGCCCCTCGAGGCGTACTTCTGAGATTCGCGGTGAGCGTGCGCAGAATCGGTGCACGAGCCGGCGTGTTGGCCGCAAACACGCCCGCTCGCCGGGAGGTGCCTAGCCCGCTCGCCGGGAGACGGGTCAGTGGGTGGAGCGGATCAGGTCGGCCGCCTTCTCGCCGATGACGACGGTGGGTGCGTGGGTGTGGCCGCGGATGATCGTCGGCATCACCGACGCATCGACGACCCGCAGCGCCCGCACGCCGCGCACCCGCAGGTGCGGGTCCACGACACTGGCGTCGTCGGTGCCCATCCGGCACGTGCCGACCGGGTGATAGAGCGTGTGCGACAACGACTCCAGCGCACGGGCGAGCGTCTCGTCGTCGAGCGTGGTGGCGTCGAGGGGGCGCGCGATCCGGCCGAGGGTGTCCTTCAGCGGGCGGGCCGCCGCGATGTGCGCACACATGCGCAGGCCGGCCATCAGCGCCTCCCGGTCGGCGCCCGCCGGGTCGGTCAGGTACCGCGGATCGATCAGCGGCTTGTCGTGCGGATCCGTCGAGTGCAGCGTGACGCTGCCCTTGCTCTGCGGCTTGAGCAGGATGGGCCCCATCACGACGGCGTGACCTCGATACGGGTCGCCGATGCCCTCGTCGAAATAGGGTGCGGGCGCGTAGATCAACTCCAGGTCGGGCAGCGCCAGGTCTGGTCTGCTCTTTACGAAGCCGTAGGCCTCCCCCACGTTCGAGGTCAGCATGCCGCGGCGGCGCACCAGATAGTTGAGCAGCTCCAGCGGCTTCTGTGCGTCGACCAGCGATCCGTAGGGCACGTCGAAACCCAGGGGCACGACGAGATGGTCGACGAGATTCGCGCCGACCTCCGGCGAATGGGCCACCGGGACGACGCCGAGGCGGGTGAGCTGGTCGTGGTCGCCGACACCGGAGAGCATCAGCAGGTGCGGGGTGTTGATCGCCCCGGCGCACAGCACCACTTCCCGGCGCGCGGTGGCCACGGTGCGACCGTGCTTGCCGTCGAACTCGACGCCGATCGCCCGGTCCCCGGCGAACACGACACGCGTCGCGGTGGCCTCGGTGATCACGGTCAGGTTGCGGCGCTTACGGACGGCTTTCGGCTTGAGGTATGCATCGGCGCTGCTCCACCGGGCACCCCGGCGCTGGGTCACCAGTGTCTCGCAGAACCCCTGCGGTTCAGCGCTGTTCGGCTTCTCGACGCGATGGCCACAGTCCTTCGCGGCGTCGAGCCAGGCCGCGGTGGACGCGCGCGGGCTGCGCTGGCGCGAGATGATCAGTGGGCCGGCCTCGATGCGGCGCAGATACGGCTCGACGTGGGCGTAATCC
Source organism: Mycolicibacterium chubuense NBB4 (assembly GCF_000266905.1). The sequence goes on from NC_018027.1 coordinate 4,043,210, forward strand.
CACTGCTGGCCGGCGCGTTCGCCCCACTCGTCGTAATCGGCGGCGAAGCCGGGAATCCACATCATCGCGTTCATCGACGACGAGCCGCCGAGCATCTTGCCGCGCGGCCAGTAGATGCGCCGCCCGCCGAGACCTTGCTGCGGTTCGGTGAGGTAGTCCCAGTCGAGCGGGCCCCGCATCAGGCGGGAGAAGCCGGCCGGGATGTGGACGAACGGGTCCCGGTCCCGCTTGCCCGCTTCGAGCACGATCACCTGCACCGACGGATCGGCGCTCAGCCGGTTGGCCACGACGGCGCCCGCCGAACCGGTGCCCACGATGACGTAGTCGGCCTCCACGGGCCGAAGTGTAGACGCCGAGTCAGGCGCTCAATTCGATGTGTGTGGCCGTCTGTACGTCGGCGTAGCGCTGCGGACTGCACGTCAGGATGATGACCTGCCCGTCTCCGGCGACCGCGTCGAACACCTCGGCCATCTTGGCCAGTCGGCCGGTGTCGCTGAATCCGAGCGCATCGTCGATCACCACGGGGACGCTGTCTTCGGTGGCGACCAGCGCGGCGCCGGCCAGCCGGGCCACGATGCCCAACTGTTCCTTGGCTCCACCGGACAGCGACTCGTACGGCACGGTGCGACCGGACAGCGTCCGATGCCCGATCCGCAGCTCGCTATCGACTTCGACCTCGAAGCTCTCGCCGAACACGATGCGGCCCAACCGTTCCACCTCACCGCGGAAGGGGTCGACGTAGCGGGACCGCATCGCGTCGCGATGGCGACCCATCACCGACTTGAGCAGCTGGGCCGCCCGGGCGCGACGCTGCACCCGCCGGTACTCGGCCTCGGCGTGCTCGCGTTCGGTCTCCGCTGCGTCCAGCCGGCCCTTGCGTCCCTCGGTGCCGAAGATCTTGAGCGCAGTGGCCACCTCCCGCAGCGCCTCGGCGGCCTGGTCGCGCCGGGCGGCGACGCCTTCGGCGGCGCGCTCCGCCTCGGCCAGCGCAGCGGCCACCGTCTCGGGTTCGTGTCGGGCCAACTCGTCACCGAGCCGGGTGAGGTGAGCCTGCGCCGCGGCCACCGCTTCCCCGTCCGCCTCGGCCTTGAGCGCGAGTTGCTCGTCGCCGACCGCGTCGCGCTGCGCGGCGAGACGAAGCTGCGCTGCAGCCAGCTCATCCCGGGCAGCCTGCAGCTTCTCCTTCGCGCGCGCCGCGTGCACACCGCGCTGCGCCAGCAGCTTGGCCGCCTCCTCGGCAACCTTCCTGTGCGTCTCACAGTCCCTGACCGCCTGCTGATGCGCCGCGGTCGCGTCGATGAGCTCCCTGCGCTGGGCCGCCGGATCGTGGGGCCCGCCGGTGGCGAGATCGAAAAGACCGTCGTCGTCGGGCTGATTCTCCCGCAGCTCGCAGAGGCGCGCGCGGAGTGCGTCGGCGGAGTCGTCGGCGGTCAGCGCGTCGAGCGCCACCCGCGCCTCCCGCCCCGCGGCCTGCAGGTCACGCCGGCGCTGGTCGACCTCGCGGGCCTCGGCCAGGCCGGAGACACCCGCCCGCTCAAGGGCCTGTGCGAGCGTCGTCGCCGCCGCGTCGAGCGCGGCCTGGGTGCCTGCGGCCGACGCGCCCGGTGTCACCCGCACCGACAGCAGCCCGGGGACAGCGACGTCGGTCGGCCCGCTCACCCCCGACTGCCAGCTCCGACCAGCTTGGAGCGTCACCGGCTCGCCGCCGATCAGCAGCTCGAGATCGGCTTCCGCGACCAGCTCCACGTGCGCCGACGTGTGCTCGACGGCCGCGGCGGCCCGGTCGTGGGCAGCCGAGGCTTTCTCGATCGCCGCCATGTGCTCGGCGGTCAGCGTGATCGCGGTCAGCGCCCGGCGCACCGCGTCGAACTCGCGCTGGTGGCGCTCGATCGTCCCGAGGCGCGCTGCGATCCGGTTCGCCTCTTCGCGGTCGGCCAGCCGCTGCACCGCGCTGCGTGCGGTGTCCACCCGCACCTGGCTGGCTTCCAGGGTCGCGCGGGCCTCGACCGCCGCCTCCTCGGCGGCGACCTGCACCTCGCCCGCGGTGTCGAGCGCCTCGGCGGCCTCGGCGGCGGCCGCCTGCAACCGTTCGACCGTCGCGGTGCGGTCGTCGATGTCGGCACGCGCGCGGCGGCGCTCGGTCAGCGCCGCCAGCGACGCCTCGTGTGCGGAGTTCGCCGCCTGTGCGCGCACACCGGCCTGCTCGACCTCGCCACGCAGTGTCGTGATCGTTTGCGCGGCCGCCCGAATCTGCGTGAGTCGTTCTGTCGCACAGGTAGATTCGACGGAAAGTCCCGACAGCTCATCGGTGAGCGCCGCGTGCCTGCGGACCGCCTCGTCGACTTCGGCGATGGCCGCCGCGCATGTCGCGACCTCCTGGTCGGCGGCGCGCAACCTGGTGGTCGCGGCCGCCCACTCGCCGGTGGGCCGCCCGGTCGCGGTGAAATAGCGCCGGTATTCCTCGTCGATGCGGTCGATCAGCAGCGTCTCGACGTTGCCGGCGCCTTGTGCAGGAGTAGCGTCCACTTCGCCGGCGACCATGTCCAGAGCGCGCGACAGCGCGTCGCAGCCCGACAGGTCCACCGCGGAGGTCGGCGCCGACTGCAGCACCCGCTGCGCCTGCCACAGATCGAGGTCCACGGTCTGGGCCAGGATGGCGCGCACCCTGTCGTGCGCCTCGTCGCCGGTGAGCTGCTCGCGCCGGGGCGCCAGCACCGTCAGTTCCGTCTCGGGCTTCTTGTGATAGCGCTTGCGGTAGACGAAACGATAGACGCCGCAGGATATCTCGGCGGTGACCTCCGCGCCGACGTCGGCGTGCGTGGGCTTGACCTGCTTGACCTCCTTCTTGCCGGACCGGTCCTTGGCCTCCAGCAGCAGGTCGAGGGCCTCGAGCATCGACGACTTGCCCGTCTCGTTGGGCCCACTGACCACCACGACCCCGTGGTCGGGGAATTCGATGTCGCGGTGCGTGATTCCGCGGTAGTTCGTCAGAGTCAGCCGGTGCAGCTTCACGCCGCACCGCCTTCGGTCAGGCGCAGCAGCAGGGCCAGCGCGGCCCGCGCGTCCTCGGCGTCGTCGCCGGCGGAGCGCGCAGTGGCGACCAACTCGTCGACCGCGGCGGCAGCGAACCCGCCGATCCCGAGGTCGTCGAATTCGCCGTCGGTGGGCATCACCGCGATGTCGGTCTGCTTGTCCCACGGGATGAGCGCGGCGAACAGCCGTGCGTAGCGATCCAGGCACACGTCGAGCGCGGCTTTGTCGGTGACCGTGAGCGAGCCGGTCAGGCCGAGCCGGATCACCGTGCGTTCCTTGTCGGGCATCAGGTCGAGGTTGATGTCCAGATCGGCGACATCGCGACTGCTGTCGACCGCATGCCGCAGGGACATGAACCGCCAGTCCCCGACCCGGTGCGCGTCGACACCGACGGGCCGGCGCGGGTCGGCTTCGTCGACGGCGACGACGAGCACGTTGCCCGGGTCGGGCTCGATGTCGTCGTAGTTGGTCACCTCGGGCGAGCCCGAATACCAGATCCGGCCGGTGTTGCCGACGCTGAGGCGGGAGTGCTTGTCTCCCAACGCGACATAGTGCACAGCGCCTCGGACGATCGCCTGCTCCAGCGTGTCGAGCCGGATCAGCGACGCTCTGTCCTTGTCCGGCACCAGGATGTCGACCGCGCCGTGGCCGACGACGATGCGGGTGACGCCGTCGGCGGGCAGACCGTCGACGACCTCGCCGACGAGGTCGGTGGTGGGCACCTTGGAGCTCCACGGCGCCGCGACGAGCTGCAGGCCCGGCCGCACCTCGTGGACCCCGGCGCGGTCGAGCACGACGACGTTGTCGGGCCGCTCGGCGGTGAACAGCGCACTGGTGTACACCGACGACGCATCGAGCGGATCGTGATTGCCGGGGAGCAGATACACCGGGACACCGATGCCGCGCATGGCCTCGAGCGACAGACTGACGTCACGGGGGGCGAGCTGGTTGTGTTCGAACACGTCACCGGCGACCACGACGAACTCCGCGCCCGCCTCGGCGGCGAGCGGGCCCAGGGCGGCGACGGCGGCCCGCCGGGCAGCCGAATACCGTGGCTGCGCTTCGCCGTTGAGGAAGTGGCGGGTCATGCCGAGCTGCCAGTCGGCGGTGTGCAGAAAGCGCATCTCGGCCCGTCCCCTCCGTGCTCATCCGGCGACCTGTTCGCCGTGGCATCGCGAGTCTAGGGCGGGTGGCCGACAAGTCCGTGGACGCGCACCGGCATGGCCTACCGTTGACCCGGTGAGCGACCGAATCCGCACACTGTTGTTGCTTCGACACGCCAAGTCGGACTATCCCGACGGGGTCCCCGACCACGAGCGCCCGCTGGCACCGCGGGGCGTCCGCGAGGCGGCACTGGCCGGCGACTGGATCAGGGCCAACCTCGCAGCCGTGGACGCGGTGCTGTGTTCCACGGCGACGCGCACCAGGCAGACCCTGGACCGCACCGGCATCACCGCCCCGGTGCAGTTTGTGGACCGGATCTACGACTCGTCGCCCGGGATCGTCATCGACGAGATCAACGCGGTGCCGACGCGATTCGATGCGGAGGTCGCCACGCTGCTCGTCGTCGGCCACGAACCCGTGATGTCGTCGCTGGCGCTGGGGCTGGCCGACGACGCGTCCGTCGACAGCGGCGCCGCGCGAGCGATCTCGGCGAAGTTTCCCACCTCGTCCGTGGCGGTGCTGCGCGCGGCGGCGCCGTGGGAGCAGTGGGAGTTGGGCGGCGCGGAACTGGCTGAGTTCCACACTCCGCGCTAAGCGCGGGTGGCCAGCGTCAGCTCCATCAGCTTGGTGGCCATCCCGCATGCGTCGATGCCGGGCGCCTGCGGGTTGACCCACCAGCCGACGACGCCCGCGGCGTCACTGGCGACCCCGCACGCCCCGTTGGGATCGTTCGGTCGCATGACGAAGGACGCGATGCCCGCGATCGAGCGGTTCTCGATCTGGTAGTTCAGCTGTTGCGCGGTCTTGCGCTCGTTGTCGAGGCTGCCCTGCTCGAACCAGAACCGCGTGATGTCGATCAGCCCGGCCGGGTTGGCGGCCTGCCACCGGCAGACCGCGCCCACGAACGTGCTCTGGATGTCGCGCGGGTCCGCGCCGACGGTCTGCGCGAGGATGTCCTCGGTCAGCACGTCGCACTCCTTGAGCAGGTTGGGGTACTGCTTCTGCGAATCGTTGTTGCGCGGGACGTCCCCGGAGCCCGACTTCGCGGCGGTGCCCTGAACCGTCTGGGTGCAGCCGGTCAGCAATGTCAGCGTGGCCACCGTGGCCAGCGCGGCCGCCGCGGCCGACCGTGCCCGTCGGGCGCTCATTTGGAGTTCACAATCGATTGCCGGGCCAGTTCCTTGGCGACGTCACAGGGGGCTGGGAAGGGTTTCTGGGCGTAGCTGATCGACCACTCGATGAAATCGTCGTTGAACTGGATGCCGATCTCGCAGAGGTTGGTTCCGAGCGTGGGATCGTCGTTCGACGCGATGAAGCCGCTGTGTCCTTCGATGTTGACGTCCTCCACGCTGGTGCGGGACAGCTCCTCGGTCTTGCGTTCGCGGCCGATGGGGCTGCCGCGGAACCAGGTGAACGAGAAGTGCGGTCCCAGGATGCTGCCGCCGGCCAGCCACTGGCACCCCACGGACGTCGCCGCGGTGTTCACCAGCCCGGGCACCTGGGTCTGCTTGCTGATCTCGTCGTCGCTGACGCCGGCGCACTGCGGGAAGAACGGACCGTGCTTGGCGGCCTGCTGCGGTGCTTCCGTCGACGGCACGGACGGTGACGACGGCTGGTCGTTCGAGCAGGCAGCGAGCACCGGGAGCACGGCCACAGCAGCGACTGCGAGCGCCTTGCCGGACCGGCCGAGTCCGCGGTAGCTGGAGGTCACGCCATGCACTGTAGCGGCAGGGCTGCACGTCAACCACCGACAGGCCGACTGACCTGCTTATTTAGGCAATTCTCAGGTGGGACAGCAGCACCCGCGTCCTGCGCCGGCTCTCCGGGAGGGTGTGCGACAGTAGCGGGATGCTCTGGGAGCTGCTCCGACGGCACGTGCGGCCGTACCGGTCGCTGTTGGCCGTGGTCGCGGTTCTCCAGGTGATCAGCACGCTCGCCACCCTGTACCTGCCGACGGTCAACGCCGCGATCATCGACGACGGTGTCGCCCGCGGCGATCTGCATCGGATCGTGGAACTGGGTGCGGTGATGCTGGCCGTCACCGGGCTGCAGGCCGTCTGTGCCGTCGGGGCCGTCTACTTCGGGTCGCGGGCGAGCATGGGAGTCGGGCGGGACCTGCGCTCGGCGGTGTTCCACCACGTCACCGGCTTCTCCGCCGAGGACACCGCACGCTTCGGCGCGCCGTCGCTGCTGACCCGCACCACCAACGACGTCCAGCAGATCCAGCTGCTGGTGCAGCTGACCTGCACCATGCTCATCACCGCGCCGATCATGAGCATCGGCGGCATCCTCATGGCGGTCCATCAGGACGCCGGCCTGTCGTGGCTGCTGCTGATCAGCGTGCCGCTACTGGCGCTGGCCAACTACTGGATCGTGTCGCACCTGCTGCCGATCTTCCGGCGGCTGCAACGCCAGATCGACGCGATCAACCGCGTGATGCGCGAACAGCTCACCGGTCTGCGTGTGGTGCGCGCCTTTGCGCGGGAACCGTTCGAGCGCAACCGGTTCGCCGAAGCCAACGAGGCGCTGGCCGGCACCGCCCTGGAGGCGGGACGCTGGCAGGCGCTGATGCTGCCGGTCACCACCCTGGTGATCAATGTGTCGAGCGTGGCGCTGATCTGGTTCGGCGGGTTGCGCATCGACGCCGGACAGATGCAGGTCGGCTCGCTGATCGCGTTCCTGTCGTACTTCATGCAGATCCTCGTCGCCGTGCTGATGGCGACGTTCATCCTGGTGATCATCCCGCGTGCGTCCGTGTGTGCCGAGCGGATCACCGAGGTGCTGGTCACCCAGCCGGCGATCGTGACGTCCCCCGACGCACTGTCGCCGACCACCATCGCCGGTGAGATCCGGTTCGAGAACGTGACATTCAGCTATCTCGGCGCCGACCGACCTGTGCTGGAGGATGTTTCGCTGATCGCCCGGCCGGGGACGACGACCGCGGTGGTGGGCTCCACCGGTTCGGGGAAGTCGACGCTGACCTCACTGATCTGCCGTCTGTACGACGTCACGGCGGGCTCGGTCAGCATCGACGGCGTCGATGTGCGCGATCTCGACATCGAACGGCTGTGGGCGGCCATCGGAATGGTGCCCCAGCGCGGCTATCTGTTCTCGGGCACGGTCGCCGACAATCTGCGCTACGGCAAGTCGGACGCGACCGACGCGGAGATGTGGGCCGCGCTGCGGGTGGCCGCGGCCGACGGTTTCATCGCCGCCCATCCCGAGGGGCTCGCGACCCGCGTCGCACAGGGCGGCATGAACTTCTCCGGCGGGCAGCGGCAGCGGTTGGCGATCGCCCGGGCGGTGATCCGGCGGCCGGTGATCTATCTGTTCGACGACGCGTTCTCCGCGCTCGACGTGCACACCGACGCACACGTTCGGGAGAACCTTCGGGACGTGTCCGCCGATGCGACGGTGGTGATTGTGTCGCAGCGGGTTTCGACGGTCGCCACTGCCGACCAGATCGTCGTCGTCGACGACGGCCGCGTGGTCGGCGCGGGCACCCACGACGATCTGCTGACCAGATGCGCCGCCTATCGGGAGTTCGCCGATTCGCAGTCGGTGAAGGCCGGCGAGCCGTGACCGGCCCGCTGGCGCGCTCGATGCGGATGGCCGAACCGCCGGTGACCCGGTCCCGCGATTTCAGGGGTTCGGCGCTGCGGTTGCTGCGGCGGCTCACTCCGCAGCGTGGTCTGACCGTTGCGGTGATGCTGCTCGGGATCGGCGGCATCGCGATCGGCGTGATCGGCCCCCGCATTCTCGGTCATGCGACGGATCTGTTGTTCAACGGCGTCATCGGCCGGGAGTTGCCTGCGGGACTGACCAAGCAGCAGGCCGTCGACGCGGCGCGGGCGCGGGGGGACACCACTTTCGCCGACCTGTTGTCCGGCATGAACGTCGTCCCCGGGCAAGGGGTCGACTTCAGCGCGGTCGGGCGCACGCTGGCCCTGGCCTTGACGCTGTATCTGATTGCCGGGCTGATGGTCTGGCTGCAGGCGCGCCTGCTGAACGTGGCAGTGCAGCGGACCATGGTCGCGCTGCGCGCCGACGTCGAGGACAAGGTGCACCGGCTTCCGTTGCGCTACTTCGACTCCCGGCAGCGCGGCGAGGTGCTCAGCCGCGTGACCAACGACGTCGACAACTTGCAGACGGCACTGTCGATGTCCATCACCCAGCTGCTCACCTCGGTGCTGACGGTGTTCGCGGTTCTGGTGATGATGCTGACGATCTCGCCGCTGCTGACGTTGCTCACCGTGGTGACGGTGCCACTGTCGCTGTGGGTGACCCGCTCGATTGCCCGGCGGTCGCGCAGGCTGTTCGTCGCCCAGTGGACGAACACCGGCCGGCTCAACGCGCACATCGAGGAGACCTACAGCGGTTTCACGGTGGTCAAGACGTTCGGGCACCGCGCCCACGCGCAGGAGCAGTTCCGCGACCTCAACGACGACGTCTACCACGCCAGCTTCGGAGCCCAGTTCCTGTCCGGCCTCGTCTCCCCCGCGACGGTCTTCATCGGCAACCTCAGCTACGTCGGAGTGGCCGTGGTCGGCGGCCTCCAGGTCGCCACCGGCCAGATCACGCTGGGCAGCATCCAGGCGTTCATCCAGTACGTCCGCCAGTTCAACCAGCCGCTGACCCAGATCGCAGGCATGTACAACACGCTGCAGTCCGGGATCGCCAGCGCCGAGCGGGTGTTCGACCTCCTCGACACCGAGGAGGAGCCGCCCGACTCGCCCCGCGCACTGCCCTCGGGCGACGACCGGCGCGGTGTTCGTGTCGGGGGACGCGTCGAGTTCGATCACGTGTGGTTCGGCTACGACCCCGGAACCCCGGTGATCGAGGACCTGTCTCTGGTCGCCGAACCCGGCACCACCGTGGCCATCGTCGGGCCGACGGGGGCGGGCAAGACGACGCTGGTGAACCTGCTGATGCGGTTCTACGACGTCGACTCCGGCCGGATCCTGCTCGACGGGGTCGACATCTCGACGGTGAGCCGCCAGTCCCTGCGGTCCCGGATCGGGATGGTGCTGCAGGACACCTGGCTGTTCGCCGGCACGATCCACGACAACATCGCCTATGGCCGTCCCGAAGCCACCGACGACGAGGTGCTCGAAGCGGCTCGGGCCGCCTACGTGGACCGCTTCGTCCACACCCTGCCCAAGGGTTACCAGACGCTGGTCAACGACGGCGGCACGAACATCAGCGCCGGCGAGAAGCAGCTGATCACGATCGCCCGGGCGGTACTGGCCCGGCCGCAGCTGCTGATCCTCGACGAAGCGACGAGCTCGGTGGACACCCGCACCGAGGTCCTGATCCAGCACGCCATGGCGGAGCTGCGCCGGGACCGCACGAGTTTCATCATCGCGCACCGGCTTTCGACGATCCGCGACGCCGACGTGATCCTGGTGATGGAAGCCGGCAGGATCGTCGAGAGCGGCAGCCACAGCGAGCTGCTGGCGCGCCGCGGCGAGTACTGGACGATGACGCAGGCCTGAGCAAGCACTTCGCTCAATCGCAAACGCCGGACGCCCGCGCGGCGCTCCGGCAGCATGACGGCATGACCCGGACGGTGCACACGTTCTGCCGATACTGCTTGGCATCGTGCGGGGTCGAAGTCACGGTCGAGGACAACCGCGTCGTCAGGATCTCGCCCGACAAACAGAACCCGCACAGCTGGCGCGACTTCTGCGCCAAGGGCCGCACGGCCGGTCAGCTCGTCGAACATCCCCGGCGGATCCTCGCCCCGATGCGCCGCGTGGGCGACGCCTATGTCGAGGCCACGTGGGAGGAGGCCGTCTCGGATATCGCCGCCAGAATGAACGCGGTCATCGACGCGGACTGCCCCGACGCGGTCGGCGTGTATTACGGCAATCCGGCGGGCTTCTCGTCGTCCAACGTCATCTTCATGAACGGGTGGCTCGACGCCGTCGGCACGCACAGCCGCTACTCCGTGGGCTCGATCGACCAGAACGCCATGCACGTGGTCGCCACCGCGATGTACGGCTCGATGCTGATGGCGCCGGTATCGGACATCGACAACTGCGACTACTTCCTCCTGGTGGGCACCAATCCGGCTGTCAGCGCATGGAATTGGCTGGAGACCGTTCCCGGCGGCTGGCGTCGCGCACTGGCGCGGCAGGCGCAGGGCGCCACCATCACGGTGGTCGATCCACTGCGTACGGAGTCCGCCGCGAAGGCAGATGTCCACCTCGCGGTGCGCCCCGCACAGGACTGGGCCCTGCTGCTGGCGATGGTCAAGGTCATCCTCGACGAGGGACGCGAACATGCGCAGGACTGTGCCGATCTCGCGAGTGGTCTGGACGGTCTGCGGGCACTGGTCGCCGAGGCCGACGTCGACGACCTCGCGCGCCGTTGCGACCTCCCCCGCGCTCAGATCGAATCGGTGGCAAGAGATTTCGCCTCGGCGCGCGCCGCGATGGTGGTGACTCGCACCGGTGTGTCGATGCACCTGACCGGCACCGTCGCCGAGTGGCTGGGCCACGTGCTGAACGTGATCACCGGACGGATGGACCGGCCCGGCGGACGCAGGTTCGAGCCGGGCTACGTCGACGCGATCCGGATGTCCGGCATGGTCACGGCGAGCACGCACCGCAACCGGCTCTCCGGCCGGGCAATGGTCGCGGGCGCGCACGCGTTGGCGGAGCTGCCCGACGAGATCACCACGGCGGGCTCCGGCCAGATCCGCGCGATGGTGATCAACTGCGGCAATCCCGTGGTGTCCGGGCCGGACGGAGCCAAACTCGACGCGGCGTTGTCCCAGCTGGACCTGTTGGTGGCCGTCGACTTCGTTCAGCGGGAGAGCCACCGCCACGCGCACTGGCTGCTGCCGGCCGTGCACTGGCTGGAGCGCGACGATCTGCTGGCCTTCACCAGCAACATGCACGACGAGCCCTACGTGCACTACGGGGCGCAAGCGGTCGAGCCGCCGCCGCATGCCAGGCAGGAATGGCAGATCTTCACCGACCTGGCGATCGCGATGAACAGGCCGTTGTTCGGCGCACGGGGTGTGAATGCGTTCATCAAGGCCACCCGGCGTGCCGCTGAGCTGACGCGGCTCCCGGGATTGGCGTTCAGCCCGCGGTGGATCGACCGGCTGGTGCTCGCGACAGGACGGAAGTTCAACGGCCGCAGGCTCACATGGCGCGACGTCGTCTCCCATCCCCACGGCTGGGTGCTGGGTCCGCGCGAGTTCGGCCATTTCCGAACCGCCCTGCGGACCCCGGACAAGAAGGTGCACGTGGCGCCGGCACAATTCGTCGCGCGGGCCCGGGAACTGCTCGCGGGGCCCATGCCGCACCCGCCCGCCGACTACCCGATGCAGCTGGCCAACCGCCGCCACCGGCACTCGATGAACTCGTGGCTCAACGAGCTGCCTGGACTTCATCCCTCCGGAAAGCGCAGCGAGGTGGTCATCCATCCCGACGACGCGGCCGAACTCGGGGTCGCCGACGGCGACCGGGTCAGAGTCAGTTCGCGGGTCGGGGAGATCGAGCTGACCGCGTCGATAGACGACCTGCCTCGGCGCGGCGTCGTCGTCATCGACCATGGTTGGGGCTCAAGGGTTTTCGACCCACGCACCGGTGCGGCGCCGGTGTCCCACGGAGTCAACCGGAACCTGCTGGTCGACGGCGCGGCGGTGGACCCGCTGTCGCAGACCCCCGCGCTGAGTTCGTCGTACGTGGCGGTGGCGCGGGTGGGCTAGGTCGGACGACGATCAAGCGGCGAGGGACGAGCCGTGTTGAGGAGTCCGACAATTGGACTAGAGCTGCGGGCCCTCGGCGCGCAGGTCGTCGACCTCGCGCATCGCGTCGCGCAGCTTGCCGAGCCATTCGTCGGCGTGTTCGCCGACCAGCCGCACCGACCAGGCCAGCGCATCGGCCCGCGACCGAGCGACGCCGGCGTCGACGAGGGTGTCGAGGACCTGACGCTCTGGCTGCCGCAGCCGGGTCATCACCGGTACGGCCATGTGCGTGAACAGGATTCGCTCAGCGGGGGCGTCCCCGATCGCCGGGATCTCCACACCCCAGGCGACCTTGCGCCCGTATCGCGCCTCGGCTTCGTCGGCGATGCGCATGCGGTCGCCGCGGGTCTGCTCACGGAAACGCGCCGCCCGACCAGAGGCGCGGGCTTCGCTCTCGGCGCCCTCGGCCTCGGGCAGGCGGCCGATCACGGTGATCTCTTCACGATCGACGACGACCTCGGGGTCACCGGCGAACCAGTCGTCGGGAAGCCGGCCGGCGATCCAGTCGGCGGCGTCGGAGGCATCGGGTTGGTCGGCTTGCTGCCAGCCGCCGGAGCGGCCCGACCTTCGGCTATGTGGATGATGTCGCATGATTACATCCTTACACCGTTGCATGTGTTGCGGTACTGCTTTCACTGCCGGCGAAACACCGTGCTCGTTTCGAACGCGGGTGAGCCGACTCTCAGCTAAGCCCAGATCCCGCTATCACAACAAGAAGCTGCTGGAGAAGTGTAAAGTCGGCTGAGCGCCAGCAACCAGACAGGCATCGCGTCTGCTTGTCCAGCACTGCATGCTCTGCGCGGGATCGCGACGCGAACGACTTGCGGAGGCAATGAACCGACATGCACGACGGCCAATCTCGCGGCACGGCCACCGCCGGCGACTTCGTCATCAACACGACGGACCTCCAGGAAGCGGAGAAGTCGCTGAGCACCCTGTTCGGGACCATCCGCCTCAGCACGCCACGGCCCCAGCACAACGCCCGGACCCAGTTGTGGCGCAGTCATATCGACCATCTGGTGATCGACGACGCCGAGTTCACCTTCGACATGGGCTACGAGATGGATCCGCCCGACAGCGTGCTGCTGTGCCGAGTGCACTCCGGAATCCTCGAGGAGACTCCGCGCGGACAGGCCAGCCATCGATACGGCACAGGCTCCGTGGTCGCCTTCGGCGCCGTCGAGGGGCGGCCGCTGATCGGTCGGGTCGAGCAGTCGCGCTACCACGTGCTGACGGTTCCGCGGCGCTGCCTCGCCGAGGCCGCCGGCGACGTCGACGCGTCGACCTCCCTGACCAGTTCGCGGCCGCTGAGCCCGGCGGCGAACCAATACCTCGTCGACGTGATCGACCACGTTCGCCACGGGGTGCTGAGCAACCCGCGCGCAGCGCGGGAACCGCTGGTCGCGGCCGCGGTGACCCGCTATGTCGCGGCCAGCATGCTCGCGGCCTTCCCGAACACCCCCGCCGGCCCCTCGCGCCCCGCCGGTGACGACGACAACCACGAGGCACTGCGGCGTGCCACCGCCTTCATCGAAGATCATGCCGGAGAGGACATTTCACTGGCGGACATCGCACGTGCCGCTCGGGTCTCACCGCCCACGCTCGGCAGATTGTTCCGCAGGCACCGGCAGATCACCCCCATGCAGTACCTGCAGGAGATGCGCCTGCGGTCTGCGCACCGTCAGCTCGTCGACGCGGATCCGACGACGGATTCGGTCGCCGGCGTCGCGCACCGCTGGGGCTTCTGGCACCTCGGCCGATTCCGGCAGTTGTACCGCAGCACCTACGGCGACAGTCCGGAGTCCACGCTCACCCGCTGACCGTCCGTCAGTCCCGCTTTCTCACCACCGCCACCGCCCCGCCCACGAGCAGCACGACGAGCAGCAGCGCCGCCCACCCCGCACCGAACAACCACCACACGAGGGCAAGCACCACGAGGGCGGGCGACACCGCGAACAGCACCATGCCCGGGTGCTGCCTGAGGACCGCGAGGGCGCCTCGAGCGCGCCGGCGATCGATTTCCTTGGCCATGTCGCAAGGATGCCAGTTCAGGCCGGGAGCGCGGCATAGTGTGAACCATCGAGCGCGCTCGAGGAGGCGACGTGACAGGACCAGGACCAGGTAGTTGGCAGCCCGATCCCGAAGGCCGTTTCGAGTACCGGTGGTTCGACGGCCAGCGGTGGACCGATCAGGTGTCCCAGGGCGGGCAGCTCATGCGGGTACCTCTGGGGCTGAGCCCCAGCCAGCCGGCGGGGCCGCCGCCCGGTGACGGGTTCGCCGGCATCACCGGAGATCTGGTCGACGGGCGGTTCAGCGAGAAGGAGGCCAAGCCGATCGCGAACCAGAACTCGAAGCTGCTGCGTGTGCGCCTCGGCGAGCCGTTCATGGCGCGGCAGGGCTCGATGGTCGCCTATCAGGGCAACGTCGACTTCGCGTTCGAGGGCGGCGGTGCGTCGAAGTTCCTCAAGAAGGCCTTCACCGGCGAGGGTCTCCCGCTCATGCGCTGCACCGGTCAGGGGGACGTCTTCCTGGCGGAGCGCGCCTATGACGTGCACCTGCTGAACCTGACGAATACAGGATTGTCGATCAGCGGGAAGAACGTGCTGGCGTTCTCGTCGAGCCTCGACTGGAACATCGAGCGCGTCCGCGGCGGCAGCGTCGCGACCGGAGGCCTGTTCAACACCACGCTGCGAGGCACCGGGTGGGTGGCCCTGACCACAGACGGACCGCCCGTCGTGCTCAACGCGGCCGAGGCACCGACGTTCGCCGACACCAACGCGGTCGTCGCATGGTCGGCCAACCTGCAGACGCAGCTGAAGACGAGTTTCAAGGCCGGCGCTCTGATCGGACGCGGGTCCGGTGAAGCGCTGCAGGTCTCGTTCTACGGCGACGGGTTCGTGATCGTGCAGCCTTCCGAAGGCGTGCAGGTCGCAGCGACCCAGTAGCTCAGACCTCGAGCAGGACCGTCACCGGTCCGTCGTTGACCAGCTCGACCCGCATGTCGGCGCCGAAGACACCGGTCTGCACGTGCGCCCCGAGCCCGCCGAGCGCGGCGGCGAACGCCTCGATCAGCGGCTCGGCGACCGAACCCGGCGCGGCGGCGTTCCACGTGGGCCGTCGACCCTTGGTGGTGTTGCCGTACAGCGTGAACTGGCTGACGACGAGGATCGGTGCGCCGACGTCGCTCGCCGACTTCTCGTCATCGAGAATCCGTAACTGCCAGAGCTTTTCGGCCATCCGTCGCGCCTTGGCCGCGTCGTCGGTGTGGGTGACGCCGACGAGTGCGAGCAGCCCCTGACTCTCCGGAGCGATCTCACCGACCGTCTTGCCGGCCACGGTCACCCGCGCGGACGTGACCCGCTGCACCAGGATTCGCATGTCCGCGATGCTGCCATGCGCTACAGAGAACCGAGAATCTGCTTCATCTCGTCGATCTCGCGCTGCTGGGTCTTGATGACGTTCTGCGCGAGGCTCACCGCCGGCGCGGACCGTCCGCTGCCCACCTCGGTCTGGGCCATCGTCACCGCGCCCTCGTGGTGGGCGATCATGCCGGAAAGGAACTGCCGGGCCGCGTCGACGCCCTGAGCGTCGCGCAACTGCTGGAGCTGTTGATCGGTCATCATGCCCATGGCGCCGTGCATGCCACCGCCCATGTCGTGGCCCTCGTGGCCGGACGCGGGCGTGCCCCAGTCCGTCAGCCACTGACGCATCGTGGTGATCTCCGGCCCCTGGGCGGCCTTGATCTGGTTCGCCAGCGCGACGACACGCTGATCGATGCCCTGCTTGCCGAGGATGATGTCGCTCATCACGATGGCCTGCTCGTGATGGGGGATCATATTCGTCGCGAACGACACGTCGGCGTCGTTGTGCGCGGTCGCCCCCTCCGCGGGTTGCGACGTCGGCTCGTGCTGATGGCCGGCCGAGCCGCTGTTCGCGTCGTTGCTCGAGCTGCTGCACCCCGTGAGTAGCAACGCCAGGGTGGCACCCACCGCACCGGCTCCAGCCAGCACACCGCGTTTGGACATCATCGTCGCGCTCCTTCCGAACCTTCTTGAATACCCTAGGGGGGTATGGTACACATGGGTCGACGGGCGCCTTCAACGCCCCGGAAAGGAGCACCATGAGCACCACCACCATCACCGTCGCCGGAATGAGCTGCGGTGGGTGCGCGAACTCGGTGCGCGCCGAGCTCACCCACATTCCCGGCGTCGTCGACGTCGACGTGGACCTCTCCAACGGTACGGTCACCATCGCCAGCGATGCCCCGGTGGACGGCGAAACACTCCGCGCCGCCGTGGAAGAAGCCGGCTACCAGCTCGCGAGCTGACAGACGCCATGACCGCCGTCCCGAAGATCCTCGTGTTCGCCGTGGTCTTGGCCGCGGTGTTCGCGCTGTCGTTGTGGGCCGGGCACACGTTCGGTCCGAGCCCTGAGTCGGCGGCGCCTGCGACCACCAGCCAGCACTCCCCACCGCACGGAGGTGGGTGATGTCCACCGTCGAACTGGCGATCGGGGGCATGACGTGTGCGTCGTGCGCCGCGCGGGTCGAGAAGAAGCTCAACAAGCTCGACGGCGTCACCGCGACGGTGAACTTCGCGACGGGGAAGGCGCGAGTGGAGTTCGGCGGCGCGGTGAGCCCCGAGCAGTTGATCGCGGCGGTCGAGTCGGCCGGCTATCAGGCGGCGCTGCCTGACCCCGCGCCGGAAGCCGACGAGGCTCCCGACCCGACGGCGGCACTGCGGCAGCGACTGCTCATCTGCGTGGCACTGTCGATCCCGGTGATCGCGATGGCCATGGTGCCGGCCCTGCAATTCACCTACTGGCAATGGCTGTCGCTGACGCTGGCAGCGCCCGTCGTGGTCTGGGGCGCGTGGCCGTTCCACCAGGCGGCGTGGACGAACCTGCGGCACGGCGCCGCGACGATGGACACGCTGATCTCGGTCGGCACCCTCGCCGCGTTCGGCTGGTCGGTCTACGCGTTGTTCTGGGGCAGCGCCGGTATGCCCGGTATGACGCATCCGTTCGAGCTGACGATCGCGCGCACGAACGGCTCCGCCAACATCTATCTGGAGGCGGCCGCCGGCGTCACCACGTTCATCCTGGCGGGCCGCTACTTCGAAACCAGGGCCAAGCGCCGGGCCGGTGCGGCGTTGCGGGCGCTGCTCGAGATGGGCGCCAAGGACGTGGCGGTCCGCCGAGACGGTGTGGAGCAGCGGATTCCGGTCGACCAACTGCGCACCGGCGACGAGTTCGTGGTGCGGCCCGGCGAGAAGGTCGCGGCCGACGGCGTGGTCATCGAGGGGTGCTCGGCGGTCGACGCCTCGATGCTCACCGGCGAGTCGGTGCCGGAGGAAGTGCAACCCGGCGATGCCGTGGTGGGCGCGACCGTCAACGTCGACGGAGTGTTGGTGGTCCGCGCCGAGCGGGTCGGCTCCGACACCCAGCTGGCGCAGATGGCGCGCCTGGTCGAGGACGCTCAGAACGGGAAGGCGCAGGCGCAGCGGCTCGCCGACCGGATCTCCGGGGTGTTCGTGCCGATCGTCATCGCGCTGTCGGTGGCCACGTTGGGATTCTGGCTCGGCGCGGGCTTCTCGGCCGGCGCCGCGTTCACGGCGGCGGTCGCGGTGCTGATCATCGCGTGCCCGTGCGCACTCGGTCTGGCGACCCCGACGGCATTGATGGTGGGCACGGGTCGCGGAGCCCAGCTGGGCATCCTGATCAAGGGCCCCGAAGTCCTGGAGTCGACGCGCCGGGTGGATACCGTGATCCTCGACAAGACGGGGACGGTGACGACCGGGACGATGACGCTGGTCGACGTGTTCGCCGCCGACGGCGAGCAGCCCGATGAGGTACTGAGACTCGCTGGTGCACTGGAGGATTCGTCCGAACACCCGATCGCGCGGGCCATCGCCGCAGGCGCGCGCGACAAGCTCGGGGAGTTGCCGGCGGTGAGTGGCTTCGCGAACCTGAGGGGTCTCGGGGTGGAGGGCACCGTCGACGGCCGCGCAGTGCTGCTGGGACGAGCGCAACTGCTCGCCGACCGGGCATACGAGATCGACGACGGAGTCGCCGAGGCGGCGCGACGGGCGGAGAACGACGGGAGAACGGCGGTGGCCGTAGGCTGGGACGGCCGCGCGCGTGGCCTGCTCATGGTGGCCGACGCGGTGAAACTCACTTCAGCTGAGGCGATCTCGCTCCTGAAGGAGCTGGGCCTGACACCGATCATGGTCACCGGCGACAACGAGGCGGTGGCCCGCACGGTGGCGGCACAGGTCGGCATCGACCAGGTGATCGCCGGTGTCCTGCCGCAGGAGAAGGTCGACACCGTCAAGCGACTGCAGAGCGAGGGCAAGGTCGTGGCGATGGTCGGTGACGGCGTCAACGACGCGGCGGCGCTGGCGCAGGCGGATCTCGGGTTGGCGATGGGCACCGGCACCGACGTCGCGATCGAGGCCAGCGACCTCACGCTCGTCCGAGACGATCTGCGCGCTGTCCCCGACGCGATCCGCCTGTCCCGCCGGACGCTGGGCACCATCAAGGGCAACCTGTTCTGGGCGTTCGCCTACAACGTGGCAGCACTCCCCCTCGCCGCTGCGGGCCTGCTCAATCCGATGATCGCCGGGGCCGCAATGGCTTTCAGCTCTGTGTTCGTCGTGAGCAACAGCCTGCGGCTGCGTGCGTTCACCCCGTCCCGCTGACTCACGGGCCTTCGTATCACCGACCAACAAGGGCGGCTACTCCGGTGTCTCCGCCCGACGCGCGCGGAACAGCTTCACGTCCGACTTGATGCCCTTGAGGTGGCGCGCGCCCGCGAACGACCACGTGAAGCGGTCGTCGTCACCGATCGCCTCACGCGCGCTCTCGGCCACCAGCACCGAACCGGGCCGGGCAGCGCCGGTGACCCGGGCTGCGAGGTTGACGGGGCTGCCGAACCAGTCACCTGCGCGACTGACCGCCTTGCCGGTCGCCATCCCCACCCGCAACCGCGGAAGGTCCTCGTCCTCGTCGGTCTCGTCCACCAATTCCAGGACGGCTTCGAGCAGCGGCACCGGCTCGGGGCTGACCAGCATCACCTCGTCGCCGATCGTCTTGACGAAGCGAACCGGCGCGACGGCGACGTCTCGCGTCATATCGGCCAGCCGCTGCGACAGCCGCTCCAGGTCCTCCGGCGGTACCGCCTCGCCGAGGCGCGTGAAACCGACCAGATCGGCGAACGCGATCGTCACCAGCCGGGCGCCGGGCAGATGCCGCCCGTCGGCCCGCTCGGTGGCGCTGACGCCTTCGGTCTCGATCGCATGCCTCAGCTGCAGCATCAGCACGTCCTGGATCATCGGCCCGAGCAGCGGCGCGACCGCCGAGACCAGCGCCTCGGTATCCTGTGCGATCTGCAATTC
Source organism: Mycolicibacterium chubuense NBB4 (assembly GCF_000266905.1). The sequence continues at coordinate 4,062,563 of NC_018027.1, forward strand.
CGTTGCGCCAGGACGGATCACGGTCGCCAGCGCGGCATAGCGCATGGCCTCGGCGGCTCGCGCCAGACCGTCCCCCAGCAGACGCGTGATCTGCACGAGTTCGTCGGGTTCGATTCCCGCGTCGAGAAAGTCGCGAGCGAACATGCCCGCCTCCGCGTCGGCGCGCAGGAACACCGCTGCGTCCGGATCCTCGACCCGAGGCAAGCCCATGGCCCGTTGTATCCGCTCGAACAACTCGAGATCGACGCCCGACTTCTCGGCGGCTGCCCGCGCGGACACGTATTGACCGTCGTCGCCGATGACGCGGCGCGACGCGAGCAGTATCGGCGCGGAACTGGTTTGGATCTGCTCGACCGTGACGCCGCGCTCGAGCAGCCAGCGGATCAACTCCTCGCGTTCCGCACGCGCCTCACCCTCGAGCCCGTCAAGCAACCCGGATGCCTCGAGATCCCCGTCGTCGGCCACGTGCTCAAGGTATACCGCCGGCCGCGACCGGCATGCGATAGACAAGACTCATGACGTCGCCGACGCTGCACAGCTTCCCGCCGCTCGTCGCCACCGGGGCGCGGATCCTGATTCTCGGCAACATGCCCGGCGTCGTCTCGCTGCGGGCGGACCGGTACTACGCGCACCCGCGCAACGCGTTCTGGCGGATCACCGGCGCCCTGTTCGGATTCGACGCAGACGCCCCCTACGACGAGCGGGTCGCCGCGCTCACCGAAGCCGGCGTCGCGCTGTGGGACGTCCTGAAATCCTGCCGCAGGGCAGGCAGCCTGGATGCCGCAGTCGAACCGAACAGCATGGTGCCCAACGACTTCGACGCATTCTTCGCCGCCCACCCGACGATCGCCCACGTGTGCTTCAACGGCACGGCGGCGGAGAGGAACTACCGGCGGCTCGTGGAGACGAGGGCGGCCATGCGGTACTCGAGACTGCCGTCGACGAGCCCCGCCCACACCGCCTCGTTCGAGAGCAAAGCGGCGGCGTGGCGCGACGCGCTCATCGACTGAGGTGACCGTAGGCGGTGGCGTACTCCCCCGGTGTGCAGCCCAGCATCGCGCGGAAATCGTTGATGAAATGCGGCTGGTCGTACCAGCCCAGCCGGACCGCGAGATCGGCGAAGTCCACGTCGGGACGGTTCTCGATCTCCCAGGCGGCGTTCTGCAGACGGTAGCGGCACAGCACCCACTTGACCGGCACGCCGACGTAGCGGCGCACCACCCGCTGCGTGGTGCGCACGCTCCACGGCGAGTGAGCCATCACCTGCTCCACTCTGTGCAATCCGGTGTCGTCGCGGATGCGGTCGATCAGGACGGTCAGCGCGGCGTACGTCGGGTCGGGCCCGGCAGCGCACGCAATGAGCCGATCCATCTCCGCCGCGGCGGCAGCGACGTCGTCGTCGAGGTGGACGGGCTCACCGAGCAGGTCGTCGTCCACCGGCAGCACACGGCCGGTCATCGTCGAGGCGTCCCGGCCGAACCTCGCGGTGAAGCCGCCGGGCCGGAAACGCGCCCCGACCACCGCGCCCCGCTCGCGGATGCTCGTGCGGAACACCGTCTCCACGACGCCGTGCACCAGGGTGTTCGGTAGCGGAAAGCCATGTCGCTCACAGTCTTCGCCCCACTCGTGGGTGAGGTGCATCGACGGGAACGTGATGACGGTGTTGTCGACGGGTTCCCGGCCGTGCAGATCCCAGGTGACCGACCAGAAGTGCTCGACGTACGCCGCGGCGTCGCGGCTGGGCGCCCATCGGTCCAGCTCGTACGACGACGCGGCGAGCGGGCGTCCCACCACACCGCGTACCGGCGCTGAGGCCGGAGTCCGGGCTGTCGCGTTTTTCCAAGCACTCACAGAACCGAGGCTACGAAACTCACCACCATGACCGCTGATTTCATGCCACCGCCCGGCTACACCAGTCTGACCCCGTTTCTCTGCGTGCAGCCGGCGGCGAAAGCCATCGACTTCTACACTTCGGTGTTCGGCGCCACCCTGATCGAGAAGATGGACGGACCCGGCGGAACCATCGCCCACGCCGAGCTCGACTTCGGGCACGGCCGCCTGCAGCTCGGCGACCCGGCGGAGGCCTACGGGATCCGTGCCCCCGATCGCGGAAGCGACACCGTGACCTGTTCGATCGCGCTGTACTGCCCGGACGTCGACGCCGTCGTCGACCGGGCCTCGACGGCGGGGGCGACCGTGCGGGAGAAGCCGCAGGACTTCGCAACAGGCGACCGGTTCGCCTCGCTGCGCGACCCGTTCGGGGTGCGGTGGACCGTGATGACCCGCGTCGAGGAGGTCTCGGCCGGGGAGCGGGACCGACGCCTGGGCGAATGGGCGAAGGAGAACCTCAACTAGCGTGGTGGGGTGTCCTGCGTCTTCTGCGCCATCGTCGCCGACGAAGCCCCTGCCATCCGGATCTGGGAGGACGACGACTACCTCGCCGTCCTCGACATCCGACCGTTCACCCGCGGCCACACTCTCGTCATCCCGAAACGGCACACCGTCGATCTGACCGACACTCCCGCCGAGACCGTGGCCCAGATGACCGCCATCGGGCAGCGCATCGCGAAAGCGGCGCGGACATCGGGTCTGCACGCCGACGGCAACAACATCGCCATCAACGACGGCAAGGCCGCCTTCCAGACGGTCTTCCACATCCACCTGCACGTGGTTCCGCGTCGCGACGGCGACAAGTTCTCGTTCGCCAAGGGCATGCTGCTGCGTCGCGACCCCGACCGCGAGGAGACGGGACGGATTCTCCGCGAGGCGCTGGCGCGGATCGACGTCGCCGAGAAGGATTGACCGCATGGACATCACAGGCTGGGTTGAACGCAACGTCGGAGTGCGGCTGCTGATGCTGCACGACACCCTCTACAAACGCACCAATGGCCGTGTCGGTCACCGCATTCCGCTGCCCGGCGTGCCGCCGAGCCTGCTGTTGCACACCGTCGGAGCCAAGACGGGCAAGCAGCGCACCAACACGCTCTCGTACTTCCCCGACGGCGGCCACTATTACGTCGTCGCCTCCAAGGGCGGCGACCCCAAGGCGCCCGGCTGGTACCACAACCTCAAGGCCCACCCGGACGTCGAGATCAACCTCGGCCCGAAGAAGCTGGCGGTGACGGCCACACCGGTCCTCGCCGACGACCCGGACTACCGGCGGCTGTGGGACATCGTCAACCGGGACAACAGCAATCGGTACAACGGCTACCAGAAGCGCACGAGCCGCAGGATCCCGCTGGTCCGGCTCACGCCGAAGGGCTAGAACAGCTCCTTGGCGAGCAGTTCCAGCGTCTGCTCGCGGCCCGGTGCGGTGGCTGGGTCGACACCGCGGTACGCCGAGGCGACGGGATGGACCATCACCTCGTCGACGCCGAACGTCCCGGCCAGCGCGCGCAGCTGATCGGCCGCCTCCGCCGGCGATCCGACGACGGCCTGCCGCAGCCCCGCATCGACGATCGCCTGCGCGTGGGGGCTCACCTGCTGGGTCTCGGCGTCCTCGACCAGGTCGAGCGCGCGCAGCGGCTGACCGGTCCGCAGCCGGCCCATCATCTGCAGGTTCGGCAGGATGAGCCGCATCGCCTCGTCGCGGGTTTCGGCCACGACGGCGTTGACGGTCAGGAACGTCACCGGTTCCGGGGCGAGTTCGCTGGGCCGGAAGGTGTCGCGGTAGAGCCGCAGCGCCTCCTCGGTGCCCTGCCCCGAGAAGTGGTGGGCGAACACGTACGGCAGGCCCTTGGCCGCGGCCAGCCGCGCGGAGTACATCGACGAGCCGAGCAGCCACAGCGTGGGCTCGCTGATCGCCGCCGGGGTGGCTTTGAGGATGTAGTTGTCGCGCATCAGGTCGCGGGGCAGCGGCACCCGAACACCCTTGCTGCTCATCAACGCGACGACGTCGTCGAGATAGTCGGGGAACGCCTCGATGTCGCGGTCGTCGCGGCCGGCGGCACCGCGCAGAGCCATCGACGTGACCGGATCCGAACCGGGTGCCCGCCCGATGCCCAGGTCGATACGACGGGGATGAGCGGCCTCGAGCAACGCGAACTGCTCGGCGACGGCCAACGGCGCGTGGTTGGGCAGCATCACGCCGCCGGAACCGAGCCGCAGAGCAGAGGTGTGCGCCGCCAGGTGAGCGATCAGCACCGGCGGGCTGGTCGCGGCGACCGACGGCATGTTGTGGTGTTCGGCCACCCAGTAGCGCGTGTATCCGAGCCGGTCGGCGGTCTGCGCGAGGCGCGTCGTGGCGGCCAGCGCGTCGGACGTGCTCTGGTCGGAGCGCACGGGAACGAGGTCGAGTACAGAAAGACGCATTACTGGGTCAACGCGTCCGCGCGCCGTGACGTTCCCGGCGGATCGGGCGCGTTCAGAGACCGTGGCGGTTGCTCAGCGCGCCGAATTCGCGAGGGACAGGGCGGTGGCGAAGGTCTCGTCCATCATCGCGGGGGTGAGCCGGCCGGTGAAGGTGTTCTGCTGGCTGGGGTGGTAGCAGCCCAGCAGCACCACGTCGCCGTCGGGCGCGGCCAGCGTGGCGGTGACTCCGTGGCCGAACTTCGGCGCCGGCGTCGGCACCGACCCGCCGGCACGCCGGATCAGCCCCAGCGCCACCTGCCACGCGAACCCGCCCAGCGCGACGATCACCCGGACATCGGCGGCCGTCAGCCGCCACTCGGCGTCCAGCCACGGCGCGCACGTGCTGCGCTCGGCCGGCGTCGGCGCATTGCCCGGCGGCGCACAGCGCACGGCGGCAGCCACCCGAATGTCGTTGAGCTCCAATCCGTCTGCGCTGTCGGTGCACGTCTGTTGGTTCGCCAATCCGCTGCGATACAGCGAGGCGAACAGGAAGTCCCCCGAGCGGTCGCCGGTGAACACCCGGCCGGTGCGATTGGCGCCGTTGGCGGCCGGAGCGAGACCGACGACGAAGATTCTCGGATGCGCCGACCCGAACCCCGGCGCGGGCCGCCCCCAGTACGGCTCACCGGCGAAGGACTTGCGTTTGGTCGTGGCCACTTCCTCGCGCCACTGCACCAGACGCGGGCACGCCCGGCACACCGAGACGCCCGCATCGACCTGCCGGAGGGTGCGGGCAGCCGCCGCCAGCGCCGTCACGTCGGCGGCCGTCGTCGCCACCGCGGTGCGCGCGGTCGCCGGGTCGCCGGGCCAACCGGAGCCCGCCCGCACCGGCGACTCGAACAAGACGCCGGTACGCGGGTGAGGCAACTTCACGCCTCCACTCTGGTGCACCGCGGTCGCCGACGGAAAACCGGATGTCCGCCGGCCTCATCCGCTGCTAGATTCGCCGCGATATCCCATGACGCCCGATCGAGCGCCGACGAGCAGGCGCGGACCCCTGTTGCTGATCCTGTTCGCCGCGTTGATGGCCGGGGCGGGCAACGGCATCTCGATCGTCGCGTTCCCCTGGCTGGTGCTGCAACGCAACGGATCCGCACTCGAGGCGTCGATCGTCGCGATGGCCGGCACGCTGCCCCTGCTGGTCGCGACGCTGATCGCCGGCGCCGCCGTCGACTTCCTCGGGCGCCGGCGCGTGTCGATGATCTCCGACGCGCTGTCGGCCCTGTCCGTCGCGGCGGTGCCCGTCCTCGCGCTGGCGTTCGGTGCGAGCGCCGTCAACGTCGCGGTGCTGGCCGGGCTGGCCGCGCTCGGCGCCTTCTTCGACCCGGCCGGGATGACCGCGCGCGAGACCATGCTCCCGGAGGCGGCGAACCGTGCCGGGTGGACCCTCGATCACGCGAACTCGGTGTTCGAGGCCGTCTTCAACCTCGCCTACATCGTCGGCCCGGGCATCGGCGGCCTGCTGATCGCCACGCTCGGCGGCGTCAACACGATGTGGGTGACGGCCGCGGCGTTCGTCCTGTCGATCTTCGCCATCGGGGTACTGCGCCTCGAGGGCGCCGGTACGCCGGACCCCGCGGCGCTGTCGGGCGGCGTATGGTCCGGCATCATCGAGGGTCTGCGCTTCGTCTGGCGCAACCGGGTGCTGCGCACGCTGGCGTTCATCGACCTGGCGGCCACCGGCCTGTACATGCCGATGGAAAGCGTGCTGTTCCCCAAGTACTTCACCGACCGCAACGAGCCGGCCCAGCTCGGCTGGGTGCTGATGGCGCTGAGCGTCGGCGGGCTCGTCGGCGCCCTCGGCTTCGCCGTGCTGTCGACGTACTTGCGCCGACGCACCGTGATGCTCACCGCCGTGGTGACGCTCGGGGTGGCGATGACCGTGATCGCGTTCCTGCCGCCGCTGCCGGTGATCCTCGTGCTGTGCGCGGTGGTCGGGTTCGTCTACGGGCCGATCGCCCCGATCTACAACTACGTGATGCAGACCCGCGCGCCGCACCATCTGCGCGGTCGCGTGGTCGGCGTGATGGGATCGCTCGCCTACGCCGCCGGCCCGCTGGGCCTGATCCTGGCCGGGCCGCTGGCGGACGCGACCGGTCTGCACGTGACGTTCCTGGCGCTGTCGCTGCCGATGCTGGCGCTCGGTGTCGCGGCGGTGTTCCTGCCGGCGCTGTATGAGTTGGACCGCGAACCGTGACATCCCGTCGCCATAGACTGGCGGCGTGCACGCCGCGCTTGATCAGTTGATCGCAGTCCTGCCCGAGGGCACCGTGGTCACCGACCCGGACATCCTCGCGTCCTACCGGCAGGACCGCGCCGCCGATCCGGGCGCGGGCACCCCGCTGGCGGTGGTAAGGCCGCGGCGCACCGAGGAAGTGCAGGCGGTGCTGCGGTGGGCGAGCACCCACCGCGTCGCCGTGGTCCCGCGCGGCATGGGCACGGGCCTGTCCGGCGGCGCGACCGCGGTCGACGGCGGCATCGTGCTCTCGACGGAGAAGATGCGCGACATCTCGGTCGACCCCGTCACCCGCACCGCCGTGGTGCAGCCGGGGCTGCTCAATGCCGAGGTGAAGAAGGCCGTCGCCGAATACGACCTGTGGTATCCGCCGGACCCGTCGTCGTACGAGATCTGCAGCATCGGAGGCAACATCGCCACCAATGCGGGCGGGCTGTGCTGTGTCAAGTACGGCGTCACCACCGATTACGTGCTCGGGCTGCAGGTCGTGCTGGCCGACGGCACCGCGGTGCGGCTCGGCGGCCCGCGCCTGAAAGACGTTGCGGGACTGTCGTTGACGAAGCTGTTCGTCGGTAGCGAAGGAACGCTCGGTGTGGTCACCGAGGTCACGCTGAAGTTGCTGCCCGCCCAGCACGGAGCGTGCACGGTCGTCGCGACGTTCGACTCGATCGAGGCGGCGGCACGCGCCGTGGTCACGATCACCGGCAAGATCCGGCCGTCGATGCTGGAGTTCATGGACGCCGCGGCCATCAACGCCGTCGAGGACAAGCTGCGGATGGGCCTGGACCGGCAGGCCGCGGCGATGATGGTGGCGGCCAGTGACGACCGCGGACCGTCCGGGGCCGAGGACGCCGAGTTCATGGCCGGCGTGTTCGCCGAACACGGCGCCACGGAGGTGTTCTCGACGTCCGACCCCGACGAGGGCGAGGCGTTCGTCGCCGCGCGCCGCTTCGCGATCCCGGCGGTGGAGGCCAAGGGTTCGCTGCTGCTCGAGGACGTCGGTGTCCCGCTGCCCGCGCTGGCGGAACTGGTCAGCGGCGTCGAGAAGATCGCCGCGAACCACGACCTGATGATCTCGGTGATCGCGCACGCCGGCGACGGCAACACCCACCCGCTGATCGTGTTCGACCCCGCCGACGCCGCGATGGAACAGCGCGCGCAGCAGGCGTTCGGCGAGATCATGGACCTCGCCGTCAGCCTGGGCGGCACCATCACCGGCGAGCACGGAGTCGGCCGGCTGAAGCGGCCGTGGCTCGCGGGCCAGCTCGGGCCGGAGGCGATGGAACTCAACCGGCGGATCAAGACCGCGCTCGACCCCGACGGCATCCTCAACCCGGGCGCGGCGATCTAGGTAGCTGCGGCAAGTTAGGTTCCACTTTCTCATAACGGATGCCGTCGCCTCTACCAGCGCCTTCCCAAAATTCCGGTCAAGATGGCGGCCGCCAAATTCCGTTTTCCATGGCGGATCCTAGAACCACACGGTTGTCCAGATCTTGAAGACATATCTACGGTCGGGTGTGCGCAGTTGACGCATCTGCGGCCAGCGCGAGGCCCTCGCGGATGGTGTCGATGAAGGGATGGTCCTCCCCTAGCGTCTGCTCGGCGTCGGCAAGCGTCGCCGCAAGCAACGCGACCGCATCGGATGGATGCCCGGACAACCGGTAGGTGTTCGCGACGTTGTGGCGCGTGCGCAGCGTGTGCGGGTGGTCGGCCCCAGTACGCGAGCTCGGGTTCCGACGAGCGGCTCGAGTATCGAGATGGCTTCGTCGAGACGTCCAGCCGCTTGGTATGCGATGGCCTTGTTGTTTCGCGAGGTCAGTGTGTCTGGGTGGTCCTCGCCAAGCACGCGGACGTGCTCGGCCAGCAGTGTCTCATTGGCGGTGATTGCCTGGCCGGTCTGGCCGGCCGCGAGGGATCCTGTGAGCGCCCGCACGTGGAGTCGGCCGCGGCGGTGGGGAAGGTGAAAGCCCAAGCAGGGAGCAATCGGTGGGTCGGCGAGGTGAGAAAGCCGCCGCTGCGGTGTCGGACCCCAGGTGTAGTCTCCGCCGCGAGGGAACACGGGCGAGTTCCTGCACACCGCGCTGAGGCTGCGGCGATAAGGAGTGTTGATGGTCGACGGTGGACACAACCTTCAGTCGTTCTTGGTCGGGGCGGGCGCTGCTGTGCCCAAGCAGGCACCGCCGTGGTTTGCGTCGCAAGAGCAATACGAGACGTTTCAGAAGCTGTTCGCGACGGATGTTGGCGCACAGTGCATCACGACGACAAGCATTGATGTCCCCCATCTCGATGAGGACGACCGAAAGCAAGCCTTGAGCAATCGGTCGCTGCGGTCGACACTGCAGTTGCTTTGCTCGACGTATGCCCGCCTCGACGCGGCCGCATTATTCGGCCGCGAAGCAGCGTTCGAAAAGAAGCTTGTTGCACCCCTCCAGGGGGACCTCGCCAATAAGGTCAGAGGAGCTCTAGCGGGTGGCAGTCGAATCATTCCGCCATCCGCGCTCAATCAGCTGATCCGCGAAGCTATCGAATGGTGCGCTGACGGCGACGCCGCGGATGACCTTGGCCCCATCAGCACGGTTGAATTCGTCCACATGGTTCTGTCCATCAACGGTGATCAAGAGGCACAGGACCGCCCCGACTTCTTCACCACCTGGCCGCCGACCCAAGATGAGCTGATTGCCTTCAACGATGCGATGACCCATGACGACGATCTCGTCTTAGAACACGTGCGACGACACATGCTTGTCGAATTCGCCCGGGCGCATACAAATTCGACCCCGGTGCCGCAGGCCATCCTCGCCCTCACCTACGACACGTGGTTCAAAGCATGGCCGGACGCGGCGCCACATAGTCTCATCGGTGACTCCCCCGAGCAAGCCTTCAAGAACTCGACGAACGTCCCCCTGCGCGACGTCGTCCGTATGGGCCTGCACATTTGGGGCCACACGAAAGCTGGTGCGATCAGCCTGGACATCGCAACGTTGAAAACTTTCGCCGATGCTGCTGCCCTGAATCTATTGAAGTCGACCGCGGTGCTGTCGGTCAAAGAGTATCGCAAACGGCTGAAGAAGGAGCGCGCACAAGGGTTTCTCGCCCACCGCCGGTACACCTTTACCGAGCGGCCCATCATTCAGCTCGACGACGAAAATTACATCGTTCTCCGACCAGCCTGGGTGCTGGACAGGTTCTGCGGCTCGCAGCTCTACTGGCAGACTTTCGCCCAGTTTGGCTTCGAAAAGACCCCTGCGGGTGAACAGTTCAGCCTCGCCATAAACTACGTCTTCGAGTCAACTGTCGGGTACTTGTTCCGCCGCGCCGCCCGTCGAGCTCGGCCCACGATCACGCTGATCACCGAAGCCGAAATGCAGCAGGCGTGGACTAAGGGCGGCATCACCCCATCGGTCTGCGACTGGGTGCTCGTTTCCGGTAACTCGTGCGCACTGATCGACGCAACCAACGTATGGCTCGACGCCAACGCCGCACAAGGACTATCCGACCCGGATGAGTACCAGGCCGATCTAGAAGAAACCTTCATCAACAAGAAGTTCGAGCAGTTGAAGTCCACTCGACAACTTCTGATCGACAACGGCTGGGAGGGTTGCACATTCAATGACACAACTATCTACACGCCAATCGTTGTAGTTCCAAACACGGGCATCCCAGCCAGTGTGTTCGCTGATATCGACGTGAAACTCCGCACGGGCCAACTCGCACCAAACATGTTGGCGGCAGGTGTGCTCACCTATCACGAACTCGAAGTTTTTGAGGGCATCACACAACACAGAGCCCCGCAGATGTTTGTCGGGCTGCTGGCGCGGTGGCGTCTCCAGTGCACCACCCCAATGCCCATGCGTCTTCAAACTTTCCTGGACATCAGCGGCTTCGACCGACCTAGAAGCACCTACATGGGCACAGCTAATAGCTTGCTAATCAAGAAGATCGGTCCTCCGATACCGCAACTGTAGGCCACGGGGCTGACCGTTCTAGTCGCTCAACTAATGTGCAGATCTTCGCCTATCTGCCACTTGTTGATAGGTGCCGTCAATCGTATGGGTGCCGTCAATCATGTAGTCTGCTGACGTCATATGACGTCGGCGGAGACGACGACGTTGTCGAACGGCGTGCCTACGCTAGGACGCAGCGCGCGGCAGATGGGTGGCCGCCATCCGGTGCAGACTGAGTTATGTGTCAGCATCCGCCGGCGGCTGCGAGAACGTCTCTTCCTACCGCTAGTCCAGCTCGACTACTTGCTGTTCGATTGAGTCCGCGCCGAGCCACTTAAGCTGAACGGTGTTCTTGCCCAACGCGGGGACGAGGTTAGCTGTAGCCTCGCCGGATCCATCGCTAGCAATGACGTTGAACTGCACCGGACCTGTCGTGACCTCTAGCCATCCAAGCGGAATGCTGGCTGCCCCGATTCTCACATGGAGCGGATGGTGAAACATCGCCTGCTGGAGCCCTTCGGGCGCTGAGGCACCAGGGGGCCAAATCAGACTGCCGCGGCCACCCGGTCGCTCCCGGTGAGTCGACCGATACTGATTCGCTGTCGATCACTCCGGTGTCCGTGGCCATGAAAAAGTCCCCACTGGTGGCCAAGTGGAGGTCCCCACTGGTGGCCAGATAAAAGTCCCCACCCCGTGTTCGTCGTGTCGATCAGGAACTGTGGGCCCCGATGGTGACGGTGAAGGCGCCAACCAATCGCCACCACCATCGGGGAGTTCCATTGAAGTCTGCGAGGGACCGCATGGACATCATTTCCGCCTACCAACAGCTCGGGTCCTACCGAGCCGCCGCCGAGCAGTGCGGCACCACCCATAAGACCGTCAGAAGGGTCGTCGCCAAGTTCGAAGCCGACCAGGCCGGTGTGGTTCCGGCGCCGCGGGTTGAACGCGGCCATAACTACGATGCGGTGACCGATCTTGTCGCCGAGCGGGTCGAGAAGTCGAAGGGTCGGATCTCGGCGAAGCGGCTGTTGCCGATTGCCCGTGCTGCCGGCTACCAGGGCTCGGCACGCAACTTCCGGCGGCTGGTCGCCGATGCGAAAGCGTTGTGGCGCAGTGCTAATCATCGTGGTCGCCGTCCGGCGGTGTGGGAGCCGGGGCAGTATCTGGTGATCGACTGGGCCGAGGCCGCGCCGGGACTGTTCCTGTTCTGCGCGGTGCTGGCGTTCTCGAGGTGGCGCTTCGTCCGATTCGCCACCGACCAGAAGGCGTCCACGACGTTGGCGTTGATCGCCGAGGCGCTGGCCGCGATCGGCGGTGTCCCTGCCCGCGTGCTGGCCGATCGGATGGCCTGCCTCAAAGGCGGCGTGGTCGCCAACGTCGTCGTGCCGACCCCGGACTACATCCGGCTGGCCGGCCACTACGGTTTCGCTCCCGATTTCTGTCACGCCGCCGACCCGCAGTCCAAGGGCATCGTGGAACACCTGTGCGGCTACGCCCAGGACGACCTGGCCGTGCCGTTGTTGACCGAGGCCGCCGTCGCCGGCACGCCGGTCACGCTGCGCGAGGCGAACGCCGCGGCCCTGTCGTGGTGCGCGGAGGTCAACGCCGCGATTCATTCGGAGATCTGCGCGGTCCCCGACGAGCGACTCGGCGTTGAATGTGAACTGCTGCAACCACTCCCATCGCTGAGGTTGCAGATCGGGGCACCGTCGGTGCTGCGCAAAGTCGATCGACTGTCCTGTGTCCGGTACGGGTCGGCCCGCTACTCGGTACCCACCCGACTGATCGGATCGACGGTGGCCGTGGTCGTCGACCACGGCGCGATCGTCCTGCTCGAACCCGCGACCGGGGTGATCGTGGCCGAACACGAACTCCTCGCCCCCGGCGGCACCTCGATCCTCGACGAGCACTACGACGGGCCCCGCCCGGCACCCAGTCGCGGGCCGCGACCGAAGACCACCGTGGAAAGACAGTTCTGCGATCTGGGCGCCGACGCGCAGGCGTTCCTCGTCGGTGCGGCGGCGATCGGCAACACCCGCCTCGGAGCCGAGCTCGAGATCCTGCTCGCCCTCGGAGCCGCTCACGGCGAGGCGGCCCTGGTCGCCGCACTGCACCGGGCGGTGGCCTTCCGCCGGTTTCGGGCCGCCGACGTGCGGTCCATCCTGGCCGCCGGCACCGGAACACCGCAGCCCCGCCCCGCCGGCGATGCACTCATCCTGGATCTGCCGGTGGCACCGACCCGACCGCTGGACGCCTACAAAGTCAGCACCATGGTCGACGGCGAGGTGATCCCGTGACCGAGACCCCATCGGTCACCGCCACCGAACTCGTTGCACCACCGTCGGTTCCACCGCTGCCCGCCGATCTGGATGCCGGGCTGCGACGGCTGAAGCTGGCCGCCGTGCGACGCACCGCACCCGAGGTACTGATCACCGCCAAGACCCAACGCTGGACCCCCGAGGAAGTGCTACGGACACTGGTCGAAACCGAACTGGCCGCCCGCGACGCCTCCAACGTCGTCAACCGACTCAAGGCCGCGGCGTTCCCCGTCCCCAAGACGTTGGAGTCATTCAACGTGGCCGCGTCCTCGATCCCGGCGAAGACCTTCGACTACCTGTCGAACCTGGAATGGATTCACACCCAACAGAACCTGGCGATCATCGGACCGGCAGGGACAGGAAAGTCCCACACGCTGATCGGGTTGGGGACCGCGGCGATCCACGCCGGACTCAAGGTCCGCTACTTCACCGCCGCCGACCTCGTCGAGACCCTCTACCGCGGCCTGGCCGACAACACCGTCGGCAAGATCATCGAATCCCTGCTCCGGACCGATCTGATCATCCTCGACGAACTCGGCTTCGCCCCACTCGACGACACCGGCACCCAGCTGCTGTTCCGCCTCGTCGCCGGCGCCTACGAACGCCGGTCTTTGGCCATCGGATCGCACTGGCCCTTCGAGCAGTGGGGCCGATTCCTGCCCGAGCAGACCACCGCCGTCAGCATCCTCGACCGGCTCCTTCACCACGCCACCGTCGTCATCACCGACGGCGACTCCTACCGCATGAAAGACGCCAAACACCGAAAGGAGCAATCCAAGCCAACCTAGGAACTACCGCACGGGGTGGGGACTTTTATCTGGCCACCAGCGGGGACATCAACTTGGCCATTGACATCCGGCCTCCTGCAAGGCTCGAATTCCTGCGATCGAGTGTCTTCCGAAAGTCCGTGACTATCCCGAATCCCTTGGTGGCGAACTATACCGGGGGCCGGCGGCGCACGCCGACGATCAGCCCGTAGGAGGAGGATGGCTCAGATTTCAGGGCACGATGGCCAAGGTGATGTTCTGGCTGTATTCAGCACCGGAGTCTTGGTGTGTGGTCACCGTGACGGTATAGTTGCCCGGCTGGTGAATGTCGAACCAGACGCTAGAGGAGCAGTTCGACGAGTCCTTGGCTTGGTCGGTATCCGGTCCTTGGACGCGTGCTGACGATGCGCACGCCCCATCGATCTCATGACCATCAGCTCTCGCGGTCCAATCGACCCGAACGGACTTACCCCCGTTGTTGTCGGCGCGGTAAGAGTTAAGTGCGGTCTTGTTGTACGCCCACGTCGTGATGTCGAGGCGATTGACCACTGGGATTGGTGGTGGTGCGTCAGTGGTCGTCACCGGAGGTTGTGGGGCGGGCGTCGAGGGTGAGTCCGACATGACCGGCACCTCGGGAGCCGGGCTCTCCGGTGAGGGCGGCCACCCCGGAGAAGTGTCTGGGGTTGCATTGCTTGTGGCCGTCATGACTGATGTCGTTGGTTCAGTAGGAGAGTCGGAGGCGGTGTACCAGTCCTTTGGCACGATTGCAATCACGCCAGCGATGGCGGCGATGATGCCAGCTATGCCGACGGCGCGCTCAAACGTAGTCAACGCCATGGTGTGTCTCGCTCACTCTCGAGTTTCTCGTCGTTCTGCATTAGGTCAGATGGCGGAATCTTGTGCCGGCTTTTCCGTCGTCGCTTACTGGCGCGCACGACGCTGAAGGGTTGAGTGGGCATCTTTTCCGCCAGTGCCGCGCCGACTGTGGTCTTTCCCGCGCCAGGGCGGCCGTTGATCATGATCACTTCGTCAGTCACGTCACCACAATCCCATGACGGCATTTCCAACGCCGTGTCTCGTTTCTAAACAAACGAGACCGCGCATATCTTGTCGCGATTGTGCGTCCAGTGCTCCAAGAGTAGAGATGGCGGAGTTGTGGACGACTATTGATCTAGACGCAATTTTTCACCCGCCTTCGGGGGAGCCCGTCGCCCTAGCGATGCGCGGTAGCGGTCCGCCTGGATGAAATAGACACACGTCTCGATCTGCCGCTATCGCGTGGATGTCCGATCTGAAGAGACGATTCACAAGTCATGCCATGTTGATCTAGTAGATGTAGACCAGCGCGTTCTTCCCGCCGGTGCATGCGACGGGGTAATCACCGGCGCAGTCCATGTCGTACCAGACATCGGTGACGGGACTGTAGGCGGACACCGTGCCAATGCCGGTCTGCAGGAACGCTTGGCGAACGTTCTTGCTGAATTGACACGTGGTCACCGTGGTGCCGGCCGCTACAGATGCAAATCTGCCGCTTCCCGGGAGGCAGACGGTCGCGTCTGAGGGGAGGCGAAACTGGTTGGGCACCAGCGGGTCTTCCTTGAGAAAACGATCGTTGGATTGAGGTGTGGTGTCCTGGGCGAAGAGTTCCTTGCAGGCTTTTGAGACCACGACGCCGGCGATGCCTCCCGCGATCGCCGCGGCTGGCCCTATCTCGGCGACGGCGCCGAGTGCGGTGGCGATGCCCTCGATGAGGGGTGCGGTGAGGTCGCAGCCGGCGTCGACCACGACGTCGTGACTACACGCGACCACCGATGCGGCGACCACGGTGGTCACGGCCACTGTGGCGATGGCCGACGCCAACCGTCGCCCAATGCTGGCGGTGCGGTCGGTCGGTGCGTAGATGGCGTCCATGGAGAGCTCCCTTGATTGCCGTTGCCTCGGGGCGAGCGCCGGATTCTGGGATGCACTGCGAAGGTTGGCGCCCTATTGGCAGGGAGTCTGCGTGGTGATGACACCATATCGAGACGTGCCGCATTCGGCAAGACGTTCACAATCTCAGGGAATGGTTTATCGTTCAGGCGTGGCACGGCACTTTAAGAACGACCCCCGATCCCGGCGACGTTGATGAATCGAAGTTCGAGGTTGACGGTGGAGAGCACGGCCCATGAGGCGTTTCAGCTGCAGCTCAACCACATGGTCGCCGACTCGGGGGTGAGCCAAGATGTAATTGGAATGGTTTTGGCGCGTACGTCCTTGCGGGCGCCCAATGAGACATCGCGGTGGCATCTGGAGCGGGGATCCGACGCGCGTCCAGTCGATCGGCGCGTATTAACCCAAGCGACTGTCAGTAAGGCGGTAAGGGCTCTGACCAGGCGGGGCTTCCTTGAAGAAGGGGAACACCAGCTTAAGAGCGAGGCAGAAGATGGGCGGCGGGTCAGGAGCCTGGAATCCTTGCGTTTCGGTCGCGGCGTGGTGATTGCCGGGGTTCACGTCGAGCAGCGCGGTAACATCCCCACGTCCATCACGGCCGTTCTCGTCGGTCTGGACAGCACGCGAGAACTGGCCGTCGGGTCGCGCGACATCAACGCCGATGATGCCCACGGGTGGCAGGGCGTCGCTCATGCAATCCGTGAGTTGGTGGTTGGTCTCAAGGCTCAGCTGGACGCTCGAACCCGCGACGAACTGCAGGCGAGCGTGGATGCCGCTGACGCGGACTTCGACCCCGTGCTTCGCGAGCGCCGCGAGCAGGAACTGGCCGCCTTCACCCCATTCGAGTTGTTCGGAGTGGGAGTCGAGGTGGGCGCTCCGGTCTTCGACGGGAGGATCGCCTCAATCGCGCGCACTGGTGGTGCGACAAGGGTCGACTTCCACGGTTTCGAAGAGGAGTTGCAGGCGCTGTTTACCGACGAGCGGAACGCCATCACACCGGTGGTTATCGAGAACGATGTTAACGCTTTGGCGGTACTGGCTATTCATGAGGAGCACTACGCCGTACCAGACTTGGCGGTTTTTGGCGTATTCGACGAGGGTGTCGGCGGCGGCTTGGTCCTGGATGGGCGCCTGCGGCGTGGGGGCAGTGGCACCGCCATGGAGGTTGGTCACCTGCAGGTCGTTCACATTCCCGGTACTTCAGGAGCCATTGGCTCCAATGGCGGCGCCCATCAACCGGCGCAGGGGAGCCCACGGACCTTCAGTGACCCATGTGAGTGCGGGCGCGACGGGCACGTCGACACCCGTGCCACATCCAGCCGAATCGCGGGCGAATTGGGAGTTAGTTTTGAGGACGCCCTCACCCTTAACACCGAGAAAGCGCGCGTGACCTTTCGCAGCGCTGGATTTGCTCTGGGCCGAGCCATTGCCCACGTATCGAACATCGTCAATCCCACCCGCATCATCGTCTACCTGCCGGCCGGCCTCGCCCGGCCGCCAAAGGACGAGCCCACTGCTGCCGCAGAGTACTGCCCGGCGGCGAGCGCGGAAGTATGCGCGGCGTTCGGCAACGCCGGTCGGGAACGGGCCCAGTTCCTGACCTACCGGCCGCTAACGAAGGAACAAACAGCCCCTTTATGCGCCCGTGCAGCCGCCGTCTGTCTGCTCCAGGGGTTCATCGAGCACGCCCTACGCGTCGACGGGTGCAGCTTCTCGACCAATCGCAAGGCCGACACCGCCGTACGGCACGATCAATACGCAGTCTCGAAGAATCCCTAGTCTCTAGAAAGTTCTGAGTTATACCGCTTGCGCTTAGATGTGTGAGTGGTTAATGTCACTAGCACGGTTCGGTGGACAACAAAAGACCCCCCGAATTCAAGGCGGGGGGTCTTTATAAGTAGCACGCGAGTTTGATGCCTCTCGCGGCTGTTCGGATCCGACTCTAGAGGATTGCTCCCTGGAATGCAAGCCTCAGTTCTATTCTTGCGGAATGCCGGAACGGATACTGCCGCTGCTGGGCACTGCGCGCGTCGGCGCCTACGAGGCGTACCGACCCCACTACAGCCAAGCTCAGCTCGGTGAGCTGTATGCGTGGCACTCGTCCCTGGCGAGCGCAGTGCACGAAGTGCTCGGATACTGCGAAGTGGTCTTCCGAAACGCCCTTGACAAAGGACTCGCCGAATGGAACGGCAGCCATCCAACGTCGCCGGGAGGGCCGCACTGGTTACTCGATCCAGCACCACAACTCAAGGCCATCATCGACCCACCCCCACCTCCCCCACCAAAGCCTGGCGAGGAACCTAGGAAGCAGGGCCGTCGAGTCGTATTCAAGGCGCGGACAAACGTTATTCGAAGCCGCGACCGGACACACCGCCGTTTCAAGGAACCCATCACCCACGACGACCTGCTTGCTCAACTGACGTTCGGGGAGCTCGTGCACCTCGTACCCACCAATAGCAGCAAACGAGTTAAGGGCTTCACTCCCATAGAGATGATGTGGCTCTACGGTGTACGGTCGGCATTTCCCAACGTCGACAAGGTCTTCCCCCTCGACACCAGTCTCAAGGGCAACACGGCCCTCGTCGACCAAGGTCGACGATTAGGAGACGCAGCCGATCGTTTACGCATATTGCGCAACCGCATCGCGCACCATGAACAAATCCTCACCGCCAAGCACGCGCAACGACACCGCGACGCGCTCTTGATTGTCGAAGCCGTGAGCACTGATGCCGCGGCCGCGTTATCGAGCATCAGCCGGGTGCTCGACCTGATCAAACGCGAACCCTAAGCAGCGTCCGCCCAGTTGAGTCAATCCCGAGCAGGACGCATGCTGGAGGGCACATGCAGAGTGATGATGAAACGATCCGGACCATCTATGCCGCTGATCGTGCAGACGGCTCGGCAATGCTTGGTGCCACCATGAATTTGACTGCGGTGACCGCCACCTACGGCGGAACTCGTCGTAGCCGCGCTGGGGGCCGCCTTCTTCGAGCACGATAATCGTGGCGCGTGGCTGCAGGCCGTCATTGGCGCACCTCCGTGGGGCCTGGTCTCCTACCACTACGTGTTGTTGTGCCTTGCGCTCGCTCGCACAAGCTCCATTCGCAACCTCGAACGAAAAAAGTTGCAAGCCAACAATATTCTGCGTCCGGAGGAGAAGAACCAGATAGGTTCGGATGCTGGTGATTGGATTGGCAACCTCCAAACCCAGCCATTACCGCTTCGGCCGGGCACGTTCATGGCCTTCGGCACCATGCCCGTGGCAGTGATCGCAGTGAACGTGACGGCTATCTGGCTGCGGTATTCCCGGAACCGCGCGGCGTTCTGGGTCGGATCCGCTTTACACGCGACCCTCTCGTGGTTTCGCCTTCGTGGTCGGAACGTACCTCATCGCCGGTGAATTCTTGATGAGCAAGTTGGCGCGCCGTGCCGCGTACTAGTGGCGTTTGAATACTGCCTTGACAGACAGCTAGTGCACCCGCCATCGACATCGTCCAATGGATGATCTGGCGACTAGCTCGCGACAAAGAACGCACGATCCTCGGGGGGCAGTCAATAACTCCCCATCCCTCGTCTCGGTTCCAGAACCTCACCGTTCCTGTCGACGCCATATGTCGAACGCAAACTCGATGCATCAACTGGTGCCGGTGTCTCGTTTCTAGAGAAACGAGACACGCCTCAGTGCGTCCCTACCCTGTCTCATATCCGCTGGTTGATTTGCCCTGGCCACATCAGAGCCTCCGGAAACGCCGGGACGGGTCAATGCGATGTTCGACACATGGCGCCGCGATTGGACGCGCGCGGACGGCCTGTACGGGTGGAGCTTGTTGATCCCTAGGACGCAGCGAGCAGTGCCCCAGAGTCGCCTGCCGCCACCGCGGACCCCGTTGTGGATCATCGCGCAATCCTGAATCTAATCTCGGTCTGAGCCTGCAACAATCGATTTCGGGCGGGGCTTGACTGCCAGCGCGGCGACTCGAATACCAGACCGGTGTCGAGCATGGCGTAAAGCTCTTTGTACAGGTCCGCCAGATGTGGATAGGGGTCATTAGCTAAGAGTGTCTCGATGATTTCTGCGGCCTCGCCGAACTGCTGCAGATGAAGCAACGCGCTGGCTGCCAGCTGGTGCAGGAGAGCCTCACTTTCCGATGTCTGGGCCCCCGGTTGCCGGGATGCGGACGCGATCCGCTCGAGTGCTCGGCGGTATTGGCGGGACCCAATTTCGGCCAATATCTGCTGTACTGCTCCGGTGATCGAGGGCGAGCGATTCTGGCGGCCTGCGATCCTCACCAACTCTTCGACCAACGGATCCGTCGGCGCATAACCGAGGGACTGCATGGCCCGCCTACCGAGATCAGCTGACAGGTAACTCATTTCGCCTGCATGAGGGTCGTCCGAGCGTTCCAGGATCTGGAGTTCGTCGACCAGGCGCTCAGCGAATAGCAGGACGTTGTCCTTGTCGAGACCCCCTTGATAGATGTCGGTCATGGCGTCGGCTGATGCCTTGGCGACAATTGCGCGAGTCCGCGGGGAGAGTTCTACGCCCATAATGTCCTCGAGCGCTCCTCGAACAAGCCCTACGGCGCTGTCGTACTCCCGGCGTGAGGAGAACGCGCTGGCCGCTTCGCATTTGAGCAGCGTCAGTTCGCGGCGGAAATCATCGAGCACCGCCGACGGCGGCCCCGTCACGTCGAGTGCGTCGATGAAGTCCAGGAGGTGGTCACTATGCATGAGCAGCTGGTCGACGGGGAAGAAATCGCCCTCGTGCCGCATCTGCTCCAGCCATCCGTACAGACACGCCATCAGATCGGTTAGCGGGCCGATCAACTCGGGGAAGCTGACTTGCAGCTGCAGGTTGCGCAGGATCTCGTGTACAAGGGGATGAAAGTTCAGTGTGTCGCTGGCCGGGTTCTGTTCGCCGGTCCGGTCGACATAGTGGCGCCTGCGGGCGATGGTTTGGGTCATCAGAGTTTGCATGATGATGTTCCGGCTATGACGTTCAGCAACTTCGGGTCGCGGGGGGTTGGTCGGCTCGCTGTAGTCGACTCCTGATAGCGCTTGAAGAATCAGGTTGAACGGAATCAACTCTGGTGCTAACACGGCTGCTCTTGCTATCAGTTGCTGCGAGCGACGGCGGTGCTCATCGGTTCCCGCGTTTCCTTCGCTGAGCCGACTTACCGCGAGCTGAACCGCCGCAAACGCCGTGTGGTCGAAGCCTTCTGGAATGTTGGCTTCGACGTTGAGAGCAGCCAGATTATCGAAGTAGGTTGCAGAAAGATTGGCGACATCTTCATCCGAGTCATGAAAGTACAGTCCAGCCATCGCGACAGCCAAAGGCACCCTATGAAGGCGTTCGACGATCTCTTCGATCGGCTCGCGGTGCACCTGCGCGTCAACACTGGCATAACGAGCGAAGCAGTGGATCGCTTCCTCAGTGGTGAAGCCCTCCACCGTGATTCGACGTTCCGACACCCACCACGTGGCACTGCTGGGCGTCGTGACAATCGTCAGACCGCACCCGCTGGTGGGCACGAACGGTTCAATCTGATCGCGGCTGGCCGCGTTGTCGAAGACCAGGACGAATGGCCCAGCCATGCGACCCATCTCGGTGCGAAACAGTGCCGCCACGTCGCTGTCGGGTTCGACTGTGACGCCCATCGTGGCGAGGATGTCCTTGATCCTTGCTTTCATTAGGGCAGGCTCGCGGCTGTCGACCCATGTGATGTGTTCGTAGAGATGCCGGTTGAGATGACAGAAGTCGGCGGCGATGGTGCTCTTGCCGAAACCCGTTGTTCCACGCAGGATTGCGACAGCGGGTGTCCGTGTGGCGGTGCTGTCGTTGAACATCGCCGTTAGTTCCATCAGAGTGTCGATTCGCGGCACGACCGACACCAGGCGAGGCACTTCCGCTAGCGGGGCACCCCAGTCGTATCCACGTAATACATGTGCAAGTTCGATATCAGGCGTGCCGAGCAACTCGAGGAGGTCGTGGGCCGAGATCGTATTGGCAGACATGCCGGCAGCCGCGTCGAAAATGTGGTCAACGAGCGCCGACATCAAAAGGTCGGCCGATCGGTTGCCAAGCCCGAGCGCCTTGTCGGCTCGAACGGTTCCTATTAGCCCGAGCAGCGAGTGCTTCACGTCGGCGACGCTGCGGTGGTCCTCGACGATGGCGCCTTGGAGCCCACTGTCGGTCGTCAACCCATAAGTGCTTTGTGCTGCAGTGGTGGATACCGGCGCGCCACATTGCTTACGAAGTTTCTTGGAAAGGGGACGGTTCGTCAGGATCTGGGGCTGACCCTCGCCGGGTGCTCCTGGCCCCATGCGCGCAAAAATCGTGGTGGCGACGCGTGGTAGTAGGGGGCTTGAGGGCGAAGGCTGGCGAGTTGCTTTGACCTGAGTCCGCTGGACCGCCACGCCTTGATGGTTGACGGAATAGTCAATCACTTCATCGGGGTCGGCGCCGCCGTGGCGACGCGCATCGAGACGAGCCGGCTCTATAGTTAGCGAGACCGCGCCGAGGTCAGCCGGATGATCGAGCAAGTAGCGCAAAATGTGCTCAGCGGCAGCCAGATATTGATATCTGAATCCGTAGGCTGCTACCTGTCCCCCGTTTACCACGAGCTCGCTGTGCACACTGAGGTCGACGGAGCAGGCACCTTTTGCCTCCTTTCACTCATCGAGACTAATCCCGGGCCAGCACCTGACCCGTCGCTTGCAGTTCGGCGGGAATCCGCCTCAAGCCCCTGCTAGCCGCAACCGTCGTTTCAGCGCGCGATAGCTAGCAAGGCTATGGAGAATCCGCTCGAAAATGGCGGATCCGCCATTCTCCGCCATTTTCGAGCGGAATCCGCCATCTTTGAGCGGAACCTACAGCAAGGTTTGACATTCGCCGCCAAGTGTCGTACGCATAAGACATGACGGCTGCTTTGTCTCACGGCTCGCCGGTGCGCTTCGAACTTGCGGATGCTGCGACGTGGCCGAATCCGTGGCCGATGTACCGCGCGCTGCGCGACCACGACCCCGTCCACCACGTCGTCCCGGACGACCGACCGGATCAGGACTATTATGTGCTGTCCCGGCACGCCGACATCTGGACGGCCGCACGGGACCACGAGACGTTCTCCTCGGCCCAGGGGCTGACGGTCAACTACGGCGAGCTCGAACTCATCGGGCTGGCGGACAACCCACCGATGGTCATGCAGGACCCGCCGGTGCACACCGAATTCCGCAAGCTGGTGTCGCGCGGCTTCACTCCGCGCCAGGTCGAGGCGGTCGAGCCGAAGGTCCGCGACTTCGTGGTCGAGCGGCTCGAGAGGTTGCGCGCGAACGGCGGCGGCGACATCGTCGCCGAGCTGTTCAAGCCGCTGCCGTCGATGGTCGTCGCGCACTACCTCGGCGTGCCCGAGGCCGACCGCGGCCGGTTCGACGGGTGGACCGAGGCGATCGTCGCGGCCAACACCACCGACGGCGGCGTCGCCGGGGCGCTGGGCTCCCTCGGGGACGCGCTCGGCGAGATGATGGCCTACTTCACCGCGCTGATCGAGCGCAGGCGCGCCGAACCCCTCGACGACACCGTGTCCCATCTGGTGGCTGCCGGGGTCGGCGCCGACGGCGACATCTCCGGTGTGCTGGCCATCCTCGCGTTCACGTTCACGATGGTGACCGGCGGCAACGACACCACCACCGGCATGCTCGGCGGCTCCGTCCAGCTGCTGCACCAGCGGCCCGATCAACGCCGGCTGCTCACCGACGATCCGGAGCTGATCGGTGACGCCGTCGACGAGTTCCTGCGACTGACCTCGCCCGTTCAGGGTCTCGCGCGCACCACCACCCGCGACGTCACGATCGGCGACACCACGATCCCCGAAGGTCGCCGGGTGCTGTTGCTCTACGGCTCGGCCAACCGGGACGAGCGGGAATACGGCGACGCCGCAGCCGAACTCGACGTCACCCGCAGGCCGCGCAACATCCTGACGTTCAGCCACGGTGCGCACTTCTGCCTCGGTTCGGCCGCCGCCCGGATGCAGTCGCGGGTGGCCCTGTCCGAACTGCTGGCGCGCATCCCGCAATTCGAGGTCGACGAGGACGGAATCGTCTGGGCGGGCGGCAGTTACGTCCGGCGACCACTGTCGGTGCCGTTCACGGTGACCAACTGATGGCGGGCGACTGGCTGGCCGCCCGGCGCACCGAGGTGGCCGCCGACCGCATCCTGGACGCCGCGGGCGACCTGTTCACCAAAAAAGAGGCGGCCACCGTCGGCATGCACGAAATCGCCTCGGCCGCAGGCTGTTCACGCGCGACGCTGTACCGGTACTTCGAGAACCGCGATGCGCTCTACACCGCGTACGTGCACCGGGAGAGCTACCGGCTCTACCGCGAGATGACCGAGCAGATCACCTCGATCGTCGACCCGCGGGAACGGCTGATCGAGGGCATGCTCTCGTCGCTGCGCAACGTCCGCCACAGCCCCGCGCTGGCATCGTGGTTCGCCACCACCCAGCGGCCGATCGGCGGCGAGATGGCCGAACAGTCCGAGGTGATCAAGGCGCTGACCGAGGCGTTCGTGTTCTCACTCGGGCCCGACGACTCGCACTCGGTGGAACATCGAGCGCGCTGGCTCGTGCGGGTGATGACGTCACTGCTGGTGTTCCCCGGCCACGACGAGGCCGACGAACGGAGCATGCTCGAGGAGTTCGTGGTCCCGATCGTGCTGCCGGCCCAGGCCACCCAGTAGGCCGGCAGGTCAGGACCTCACCCGGGTGAGCCGGTGCAACAGCCAGGCCGGCGGAATCGTCACCACCAGAGTGCCGGCGAACAGCAGCCACGCCGACCCCGTGTAGATCGGATAGCGCAGGATCTCGACCATCACCAGTTCCATCGTGATCAAGTGGATCAGGAAGATTTCGTAGGAGATCTCGCCCAGGAACACCATCGGGCGGCTCGCCAACAACCGGCTGTAGAAGCCCGAATCCCCCAGCGCGAGCGGCGCGACGGCCAGCGTCGCGATCACGGTGTAGAAGCCGGCCTTGGCCAGCGCCTCCCCCAGCCCCGCCGGCGACGTCGTCGGCTCACCTCCCAGCGGTGTCGAGACGATGAGGTAGCTGACGATCGCCGGCGGCAGACACGCCAACCCGTAGGCGCGGATCCCCAGCGGCCGCAGCACCGCCAGCACCATGCCCCCGAGGAACCACGCCAGGTAGCCCGGCAGCCACAGCCGGGCCCCGTCGGGCAACCAGTCGGTGGTGTGCACCAGCGTCAGCCATGCCGGCGTCACCAGCGACAGTGCGGCGAGACCGGCCAGCAGCAGCCACGGCCGCCACCGCCTGCGGCACAGCACGACCAGCAGCAGATAGGCCAAGAACGGCAGCGCGACATAGAACGCCACTTCCACCGCCAGGCTCCACATCTGTGTGAGCCCTTGGTGCAGATAGGAATACAGGTAGTGGTCGGTGTAGATCTGGGTGAGCGTGAGGTTGCGCAGCAGCCCTTCCCAGGTGTGGCCGGGATTCGGGCCGGCCGTGCGGAAGTGGTAGACGAGGTACGCCGCGACGACGGTGATGGCGTAGGCGGGCATGATGCGCCGCACCCGGTGCCAGGCGTAGCGGCGCACCGACGGCGCCGGCCTCTGCGACGCGGTGCCGCTCACCCACGGCGAGAACAGCAGATATCCCGAGAGCACGAAGAAGATCGGCACGCCGATCTCCATGCGCGAGTACACCAGCCCCAGATAGCCCTGCCCGTACTTGCCGGTGGTGTACGCGGAGTGGGTGAGCACCACCAGGAGCGCGGCGACCGCCCGGATGCCGGTGAGTGAGGCCACCCGCCCCCGGGTGACCGATTCCAGGCCACCGACGGTGTCTGCGCTGTCGGACGTGTCCGACACGCTCACTTCGACTTGGTCTTCCCCCGATGCGGTTTCGGCCCGCGGTCGGGTTCCAGGTGGATCAGCTGACCCTGGATTCGGGTGTTCTCGAGGGCCTTGAGCGTCTTCGGGGACAGCTTGGCCGGCAGCTCCACCAGCGAGTGATCCATCTTGATCGAGATGTGGCCGAAGTCGCTGCGGTGCAGGCCGCCTTCGTTGGCGATGGCGCCGACGATCGCACCGGGAGCGACCTTGTGCCGCTTGCCGACCGCGATCCGGTAGGTCGCGAGGTCGCTGCGCCGTTCGCGAGGCTTGCGCGGTCCGCGGTCCTCGCGGTCGTCGGTCCGCTCCCGCCGCTCGCGGCGCTTCTCCGGCGGCGGCTCGGTCATCAGGAACTCTTCGCCGTCGCGGCTCTGCAGGGCCAGCGCGGCGGCGATGTCGGCCATCGGCACGTCGTGGTCGCGCTCGTAGCCCTCGATCAGCTTCCGGAACAGGTCGATGCCCGGTGCGGCCAGCGCCTCGGTGATCGAATCGCGGAACTTCTGCACCCGGCGCTCGTTGACGTCCTCGACCGACGGCAGCTCCGACTCGACCAGCTTCTGCCGGGTCACCCGCTCGATGGAGTTCAGCAGATGCCGTTCCCGCGGCGTGACGAACAACAGCGCCGTGCCCGACCGTCCGGCCCGTCCGGTGCGCCCGATCCGGTGCACGTAGGACTCCGGGTCGTGCGGGATGTCGTAGTTCACCACGTGCGAGATGCGCTCGACGTCCAGGCCGCGGGCCGCCACATCGGTGGCCACCAGGATGTCGATGGATCCGTCCTTGAGCTGATTGATCGTCCGCTCGCGCACCGCCTGCGGGATGTCGCCGTTGATCGCGGCCGCGGCGAATCCCCGCGCCTTGAGCTTCTCGGCGACCTCCTCGGTGGCCTGTTTGGTGCGGACGAACACGATCATCGCGTCGCCCTGCTCGACCTCCAGCAGTCGCGTCAGCGCGTCCATCTTGCGCTGGTGCGACACCTGGATGTAGCGCTGCGTGATGTTCTCGGCGGTCTGCGACTTCGACTTGACCGTGACTTCCACCGGGTCGTGCAGGTACTTCGCGGTGATCTTGCGGATGCCGGGCGGCATGGTCGCGGAGAACAGCGCGACCTGTTTGTACTCGGGGGTGTCGGCGAGGATGCGTTCGACGTCCTCGGCGAACCCCATCTGCAGCATCTCGTCGGCCTCGTCGAGGACCATGTAGTCCAGGTGCGAGACGTCGAGGGTGCCCTTCTCGAGGTGGTCGATCACCCGGCCCGGGGTGCCCACGACGACCTGCGCGCCGCGCTTGAGGCCGGCCAGCTGCGGGCCGTAGGAGCTGCCGCCGTACACCGGCAGCACGTTGACCTGCAGGTGCGCGCCGTACCGGCTGAACGCCTCGGCCACCTGCAGAGCCAGCTCGCGAGTGGGTGCCAGCACCAGCGCCTGCGTGGTGCGGCTGGAGGTGTCGATCTTGCTCAGGATCGGGATCGCGAAGGCCGCCGTCTTCCCGGTGCCGGTCTGGGCCAGGCCGACGACGTCGGAGCCGGCCAACATCGCCGGAATGGTCGCCGCCTGGATCGGCGAGGGCGACTCGTATCCGACGTCGCGAACCGCCTGCAGCACCGACGGGTGAATCTGCAGGTCAGCGAAACTCAGGTCACCATGCTCCGGTGCCGGGTCCGAGGACGTCATCGTGGTGGAAGTCTAGTGGTAGTCGCGGCCCCGAACCGCCGCGCGCCTTCCCCGGCCCTCCCAGCGGTGCCGGTACGGTGCCCAGTTGTGAGAACGGCCGGGATCCTCTGCACCCTCGCGGGGGTGGCCGTCCTCGCCGCCGCAGGATGCAGCTCGGGTGATTCGACGGCGTCGAAAACCCCTGGGCCGACGGCTGATTCCCCGTCGGCGAGCCCCGCCGGACCGCCCCCTGCGCCGGCCGCTCCCCCGCCCCCCGGACCGACCGCCGCCCA
Organism: Mycolicibacterium chubuense NBB4; assembly: GCF_000266905.1. Next base: position 4,089,959 of record NC_018027.1, read on the forward strand.
GGACCCGTGCGCCACCGACCTGGCCGCACCCGAGATCGCGCGGGCCGTGTCGACGCTGCCCCGCGATCCCCGCAGCGACCAGGGCTGGAACCCCGAACCGCTGGCCGGCAATTACAACCCGTGCGCCCAGCTGTCGGCCGTCATCGTCAAGGCCAACACCAACTCGCAGAACCCGAACACCCGCGCGCTGATGTTCCATCAGGGCAAGTTCATCCCGACGGGCGTGCCCGACACCTACGGCTTCAACGGGCTGGACACCTCCGCGAGCACCGGCGACACCGTGGCGTTGCAGTACTCCAGCGGCGTCGCCGGGCTCGACAGCATCGTGAAGTTCCGGTGGAACGGCAGCGGCGTGGAGCTGATCGGCAACACCACCCGCTGACGTTTCACCCGTCCGCGAACTGAGGTTCCCGGTCGTCATCGAGCCCGATTTCACGACCGGGAATCTCAGTTCGCGGGTGGACGGGCTGTCGGCACCCTGACCTACAGTGGCTGCGTGTTCGTCGCCGACGACCGAGTCGTCTACAGCGCCTCCGACCTCGCGGCGGCCGCCCGCTGCGAGTATGCGCTGCTGCGCTCGTTCGACGCGAAGCTCGGGTGGGGCCCCGCGGTGTCGGGCGACGACGAACTGCTCGCGCGCACCGCCGACCTCGGTGACGCGCACGAGGCGCGGCACCTCGACGAGCTGCGCCGCGGCGCCGACGTCGCGATCATCGGCCGGCCGGACTACACGGTCGCGGGCCTGACCGCGGCCGCCGACCAGACGTTGCGCGCGATCGAGCGGCGGGCGCCGGTCGTCTATCAGGCCGCGATGTTCGACGGCCGCTTCGCCGGGTTCGCCGACTTCCTGATCCTCGAAGACGGACCCGACGGACCCCGCTACCGGCTGCGCGACACCAAGCTCGCCCGTTCGGTGAAGGTCGAGGCGCTGTTGCAGATGGCTGCCTACGCCGAGACGCTGGCCGCCGCCGGTGTCCCGATCGCTCCGGAGGTCGACCTGGTGCTCGGCGACGGCGCCTCGGTCAGCTATCCCGTCGACGAGCTGACGCCCGTGTACCGGCCGCGGCGCGACGCCCTGCAGCGGCTCCTCGACGGGCACGTCGCCGGCGGCAGGCCCGTCGCGTGGAAGGACGAACACGTGCGTGCGTGCTTCCGCTGCACGGAGTGCGAAGCGCAGGTCCGCGCCTCCGACGATCTGCTGCTGGTGGCCGGGATGCGGGTCAGCCAGCGCGCCCGCCTGATCGATGCGGGCATCACCACCGTGCACGCGCTCGCCGGACACCGCGGTCCGGTACCCGAGCTGCCGGTCCGCACCGTCGCGGCGCTGACCGAGCAGGCCCGTCTGCAGATCTCTGACCGGGTGGACGGCAAGCCGCCGTATCAGGTCGTCGACGCGCAACCGTTGATGGTGCTGCCCGACGCCGACCGGGGCGACCTGTTCTTCGATTTCGAGGGCGACCCGCTGTGGACGGCCGACGGCCACGAGTGGGGCCTGGAGTACCTGTGGGGCGTGCTCACCGTCGGCGACGACTTCACGCCGCTGTGGGCGCACGACCGCGCGAGTGAACGCCGGGCGCTGGTCGAATTCCTGACGATGGTCCGCAAGCGCCGCAAGCGCTATCCGAACATGCACGTCTACCACTACGCGGCCTACGAGAAGAGCACGCTGCTGCGGCTGGCCGGCCGCTACGGCGAAGGGGAACGCGAGGTCGACGAGCTGCTGCGCGACGGGGTGCTCGTCGACTTGTATCCGTTGGTGCGCAAGAGCATCCGCGTCGGCACCGAGAACTACAGCATCAAGTCGCTCGAGCCGCTCTACATGGGCAACGAGCTACGGGAGGGCGAGGTCACCACCGCCACCGCGTCGATCACTGAATACGCCCGCTACTGCGAGCTGCGCCACGGCGGCCACATCGACGACGCCGCGACCGTGCTCAAGGAGATCGAGGAGTACAACCGCTACGACTGCCGCTCCACCCGCCGGCTGCGGGACTGGTTGACGGCCCGCGCCATCGAGTCCGCGGTGCCTCCGCGCGGCCCGCAACCCGTCACCGGCGGGACACAGGAGCCGGCGCAGGACCCGGCCGACGCCGTCGAGCGCAGGCTCATGAAGTTCGCCGGGGACGGCGTGGAGCCGCGCAGCGCACAGCAGACCGCCGTGGCGATGTACGCCGCCGCCAAGGGTTTTCACAAACGCGAGGACAAGCCGTTCTGGTGGGGGCATTTCGACCGCGTGAACAATCCCGTCGACGAATGGGCCGACAGCAGTGGGGTTTTCATCGCCCACGACCACGAGATCGTCGAAGACTGGCACCAGCCGCCGCGGGCGCGCAAACCGCAACGACACGTCCGGCTGTTCGGCGAGATCGCCACCGGCGAGCTGAGCGAGAACATGTACGCGCTCTACGATCCGCCGTCGCCGCGGGGGCTCTCCGACGACCCGGACCGGCGCGGCTTCGCCCGGGTGACGGTGCTGGGTTGCGACAACCCCGAGGCGCCCACCGAGGTGGTGGTCTGCGAGCGCCAGCCCAAAGGTGGTGACGTCTACTCCCAGGTGCCGTTCGCACTCACGCCGGACGCACCGATCAGCACGAAGCCGCTGCAGGATTCGATCGCCGCGACCGCGGCCGCCATCGCCGACGCGCTGCCGAGGCTGCGGGCCGGCGCGATGACCGATCTGCTGCTGCGCCGCCCGCCGCGCACCCGAAGCGGCGCACCCCTGCCCCGCAGCGGCGCCGTCGAAAGCATCTCCGGGGACATCACCGCCGCGCTGCTCGACCTCGATTCGTCCTACCTCGCCGTGCACGGTCCGCCCGGCACCGGCAAGACGTCCACGTCGGCGGTGGTGATCGCGGCGCTCGTCGACACCCACGGATGGCGCGTCGGAGTGGTCGCGCAGTCGCATGCCGTCGTGGAGAACCTGTTCGCCGAGATCCTGCGCGCGGGTGTGGACGGCGCACGGGTGGGGAAGAAGGTCAATTCCGTCGCCGAGGGATGGACTGCGCTCACCAATCCCGAGTTCGCCGATTTCGTCGCACGCCACGACGGATGCGTGGTCGGCGGCACCGCGTGGGATTTCGCCAACGACACCAAGATTCCGGCCGAGAGCCTCGATCTGCTGGTCGTCGAGGAGGCGGGCCAGTTCAGCCTGGCCAACACCATCGCGGTGTCACGCGCCGCGCGCAACCTGCTGCTGCTCGGCGATCCGCAGCAGTTGCCCCAGGTCAGTCAGGGCACCCACCCGGAGCCCGTCGACGGTTCCGCGCTCGGGTGGCTCGTCGACGGCCACCACACGCTGCCGCCCGAACGCGGCTATTTCCTCGATCGCTCCCACCGCATGCACCCCGACGTGTGCCGGGCGGTGTCGCGGCTTTCCTACGACGGCCGGCTGCATTCGAACGACGCGGTGACCGCGACGCGCCGGCTCGACGGGGTCGTGCCCGGCGTGCGGACCCTGGCCATCGACCACGACGGCAACGCCACCGAGAGCCCCGAGGAGGCCGCGGCGATCGTCGGCGAGATCCGGCGGCTGCTCGGCACACCCTGGACCGACGAGAAGGGCACGCGACCGCTGGCCGAACGGGACGTGCTGGTCGTGACCCCCTACAACGCGCAGGTCGTGCTCGTCCGGCGGCACCTCGACACGGCCGGGCTCACCAAGGTGCGCGCCGGCACCGTCGACAAGTTCCAGGGACAGCAGGCACCGGTCGTCTTCGTCTCGATGACTGCGTCGTCGATCGACGACGTTCCCCGTGGAATCGCGTTCCTGCTCAACAGGAATCGGCTCAACGTCGCGGTGAGCCGGGCGAAGTACCTGGCGGTGATCGTGCGCTCGGCCCAGCTGACCGAATACCTGCCGGGCACGCCGGACCGCCTGGTGGAGTTGGGTGCGTTCCTGTCGCTGTCGGCGTGTGATACACCGGCGAGGTGACCGAACCGCTGACCGAACGGCTCGCCGCCATCGTCGGCGCCGGCCACGTGAGCACCGACTCCGACGTGCTCACCGGCCGCAGCGTCGACTACACGGGCCGGTACCGCGGACACGCCGCCGCACTGGTCCGGCCGGCGACCGCCGACGAGGTCGCCGAGGTGCTGCGCGTGTGCCGCGACGCCGGGGTGCGTGTCACCGTGCAGGGCGGCCGCACCTCTCTGGTGGCGGGCACGGTGCCCGAGCACGACGACGTGCTGCTGTCCACCGAGCGGCTGCGCGAGATCGGCGAGGTCGACGTCACCGAGCGGCGCATCCATGTCGGTGCGGGCGTGACGCTGGCCGACGTGCAACGCGCGGCGACCGCGGCGGGTCTGGTGTTCGGCGTCGACCTCGCCGCCCGCGACTCCGCAACCGTCGGCGGTATGGCGTCGACGAACGCGGGCGGGCTGCGCACCGTCTGCTACGGCAACATGAGCGAACAGGTCCTCGGACTCGACGTGGTGCTGCCCGACGGGGCGGTGATGCACCGGCACAGCCGCGTCCGCAGCGACAACACCGGATACGACCTGGCGTCGCTGTTCGTCGGCGCCGAAGGAACGCTCGGGGTGATCACCGGGCTCGATCTGCGGCTGCACCCGGTCCCGCGGCACCGTGTCACGGCCGTCTGCGGTTTCGCCGATCTCGACGCGCTGATCGCCACCGGCCGGGTGTTCCGCGACACCGACGGCATCGCCGCACTGGAACTCGTCGACGCGCGGGCGAGCGTCCTGACCGCCGAGCACGCCGGCGTCAACGCCCCCGTCGAGGGGGCCTGGCAGCTGCTCGTCGAGCTGGCGGGTGAGACCGATCCGACCGAACGGCTCGCCGAGATCCTGGCAGACGCGGAGCTGACCGGCGAGCCCGCGGTCGGTGTGGACACGGGCGCGCAGCAACGCCTCTGGCAGGGCCGCGAGGCGATCGCCGACGTGCTCGGCGTATACGGACCGCCGCTGAAATTCGATGTCTCGCTTCCGCTTTCGACCATCAAGGACTTCGCCGCAGACGCCGAGGCGCTGATCGCCGACCACGCAGCCGAGGCGATCCCGGTGCTGTTCGGTCACGTCGGCGAAGGCAACCTGCACCTCAACATCGTCCGCTGCGCGCTCGTCGGCGAGGCCGAACACGCGCTGTACTCGGCGATGATGGCGCTGATCGCCCGCCACGGCGGCAACGTCAGCTCCGAACACGGCGTGGGCACCCGCAAACGCGAATACGTGTCGATGTCGCGCACCGACGCCGACATCGCCGCGATGAAGGCGGTCAAAGCGGCGTTCGACCCAGACGGGTACCTCAACCCCGCGGTGCTGTTCGACTGACGGCATCGTTTGGGTAGCGTGGCCCACGATGACCAGCATCGAAGCCGACTACCTCGTCGTGGGGGCGGGCGCCATGGGCATGGCTTTCGTCGACACCCTGCTGGCGGAAACCGACGCGACCGTCGTCCTCGTCGACGAAGGGCATCAGCCGGGCGGCCACTGGAACTGGGTGTATCCATTCGTGCGGCTGCATCAACCGTCGGCCTACTACGGCGTGAACTCGGTACCGCTGGGCGACGAGGACCGCATCGACGAGTCCGGCTGGAACGAGGGCTTCTTCGAGCTCGCCACCGGCCACGAGGTCTGCTCCTACTACGACCGGGTGATGCGTCATCAGCTGCTGCCGACGGGGCGCTTGTCGTACTTCCCGATGGCGCGGCATCTGGGCGACAACAGGTTTCGCAGCCTCGACGGCACCGAGCACACGGTGAGCGTTCGGCGGCGCGTGGTGGATGCCACCTACCTGCTGACGAAGGTGCAGTCGATGAGAGCGGCGGCGCCGTTCACGGTCGCCGGCGATGTCGAGGTCGTCCCGCCCAACGAGTTGCCGCGCCGGGCCGCGGGGCGGCAGCACTTCACCATCGTCGGCGGCGGCAAGACCGGGATGGACAGCTGCCTGTGGCTGCTGCGCAACGGCGTGCCCGCCGAGGCGCTGCGCTGGGTCATGCCGCGCGACTCCTGGCTGCTCAATCGTGCCAACATCCAGCCGGGCGCCCATTTCGCCATATCGCTTCGCGCGTCGATCGCCTCGCGGTTGAAGGCCGTCACCGACGCCACATCACTGGATGATCTGTTCGACCGGTTGGAGGCCGCTGCGGAGGTGCTGCGCCTCGACCCGTCGGTGCGCCCCACCATGTACCACTGCGCGATCGTGTCGCTCGGCGAACTCGAGCAGCTGCGCACCATCGGAGACGTCGTGCGGCTCGGGCGCATCGAGCGGGTGCACGCCGATCGGGTGGACCTGCAGCAGGGCACCGTCGCGGTGCCGGCGCCGTCGCTGTATGTCGACTGCACCACCCCGGGTCTGCCGCGGCCCCCGTCGGTGCCCGTGTTCGACGGCGACCGCATCACCCTGCAGAGCGTGCGGGGCTGCCAGCAGGTGTTCAGCTCGGCGTTCATCGCCCACGTGGAGGCGACATACGGCGACGACGACACCCGCAACGAGCTGTGCGCACCGATCCCGCACCCTGACGCGCCGATCGACTGGCTGCGGATCTTGTTGTCGGACAACAAGGCTCATATGCGATGGCTGCAGGATCCGGCGTTGATGCAGTGGCTGGCGTCGGCGCGCCTCAACGTGCTGCGCGACGTGTTCCCACGGTTTCCCGACAAGCCGCGGGTGCAGGAGAAGGCCATCGGCGCGCTCACCGTGGCACTCAGGGCGGCCAACGAGCGCCTGACCGAGTTGATGGGCAGCCCGGCGCCGGTCTAGTCGTCGTGGCGCGAGTGCCTGCCGTAGCTGGGCGGATCGTCGTCGACACGGAGGCCGGCCGGGAAGCCGTCGGACACGCGGTGGTGGCCGCGGTGCAGCGGGTCGGGATGCGGATCCTCGAGCAGCCGGTCGAGGATGTTGCGCCACTCGTGCCGGGTGGTCGGGGCGTCCGTGTGCGGCGCGGGTGGCGCGCCGTTCGGCGCCGGGCCGGAGGCGGGCAGCGGCTCGGCGGCCCGTTCCAGCACGTCGGTGTCGACCGGCTCCTCGCCAGAGTCGCCGGCGAAGCGCTGCGGGACCGGGTCCTCCCACTGCACCTCGTACTCGACGTACTCGTCGTCGTCGGCGTACTCGTACTCGTCGTCGTCGATGGCTCGGGGGTCGTCGGAGTCGAGTGCGGGCGATACCCCGCCGGACCGGATGTCCGAGCGGATGCTCGGCGAGCCCAGCAGGAACAGCGCGGCGAGCACACCGAACAGCGCGATGAACGCGGGCAGCAGCATCGACTGCGACATCGCGGAGGCGAAGGGTGCGTGCAGGAAGCCGGGCAGTTGCGAGACCGACCCCTCCGACTGCGGTGCGGAACCGGCCGGCCCGGGCATCTCGGCCGACAGCCGAGACGCCATGAACGCGGCCATGCCGGCGCTGCCGAGCACCGACCCGACCTGGCGGGTGGTGTTGTAGACGCCCGAGCCGGCTCCGGCGAGCACCGGCGGCAGGTTGCGGGTCGCGGTGGCGGCCAGCGGCGACCAGATGAACGCCATGGCCGCGCCCATGGCCGTCAGCGGCAGCACCAGGCGCCAGATCGGCGTCGTCGGCGTCATCTCGATCGACAGCCACGTCAGTCCGATCGCCATGACCGAGAACCCGAAGCCGATCACGGGGCGCGGATGCGAACGGTCGACGATCTTGCCCACCACGGGTGCCAGTACGCCCGTGGCGACCGCCATCGGCGCCGTGAGCAGCGCCGCGCGTGTCGGTGACAGCCCGCAGACGGCCTGCGCGTAGAACATCAGCGGCAGGATCATGCCCGTCACCACGAACCCGATCGTGGCCACCCCGAGGTTCGACATCGAGAAGTCGCGGTCGCGGAAGATCAGCAGCGGGATCAGCGGCTCCCCGCGGTTCACCGACTGCCAGTAGACGAACGCCGCCATCACCGCGATCCCGACGGCGATCGACGCCCAGATCCACGGTGCCCAGTCGTGGGACTGCGCCTCCTGCAGCGCGAAGACGATCAAGAACATCCCGATCCCCGACAGGATCACGCCCGGGATGTCGAAGCGGTGGCTCTGGGTGGGCAGGTCGGGCACCAGCCACACCGCCAGCGCCAGGCCGATGACGCCGACGGGGACGTTGACGAAGAAGATCCACTGCCAGCCCAGGTGGTCGACGAGCACACCACCGGCCAGCGGCCCGACGAGCGTGGCCACCCCCGCCGTGGCGCCCCACACGCTCATCGCGACACCCCGACGGTGCGCGGGGAAGGTCCGGGTGATCACCGACAGCGTCTGCGGCGTCAGCAGCGCCGCGCCGATGCCCTGCACCACCCGGGCCGCGACGAGCGTGCCGATGGTGCCGGACAACCCGCACCACAACGACGCCGCCGTGAACACGGCCAAACCCAAAAGGTAGAGGTTCTTGGGTCCGAACCGGTCCCCCAGCCGCCCGGCGACCAGCAACGGCACCGCGTAGGCGAGCAGGTAGGCGCTGGTCACCCAGATCACCGCGTCGTAGCCGACGTGCAGGTGCGTCATGACCGCCGGATTGGCGACGGCGACGATCGTCGCGTCGACCAGGATCATGAAGAAGCCGACGAGAAGCGCCCACAGCGCGGGCCACGGATTGGCGGCGCGGGAGCGCGGCGTCACGGCGTCAAGTGTCGTCGAGGTCGTCACGGGAGTCGGCTTACGTGGGCTAGGGGGCGGTCGGACAGGGCCCGACGGTACGGATCGACGGGAATCCCGACAAGTCGGCCGTCGTCATGCCGGCTCGGCGACGGCCGGTGCGCCGACGACGTCGTCGCCGGTGGCCCGGTGTGCGCCCGTCAGCAGCAGAGCCAGCAGCGCGACGATCACACCGGTCGCCATCACCGCCGACATGGCCAGCTCGTCGTTGCCGAGCACACCGACGACCGGGGCGATGACCGCGCCCGTCCCGAATTGGACGGCGCCCAGCAGCGCGGCGGCCGTGCCGGCCGCGTCGGGATGACGCGTCAGCGCGACGGCCGGGGCGTTCGGGATGACCAGGCCCATCGCGGCGAGAATGGCCCAGACGGGTCCGACGAATCCGGCCACGCCGCCGACGTGCGCCGCCGAGAGGGCCACGAACACCCCGCCGAACACCGATGCCGCGGCCAGCGCCCAGACCATGATCTGCTGGGGCTCGAAGCGTCGCAGCAGCACCACGTTGAACTGGGTGGCCCCGATGAGCGCCACCGCGCCGGCGCCGAACACCAGCGCGAACGCCGTCTGCCCGAGTCCGTAGCGGCCCTGCAGCACAAACGACGCACCCGCGATGTAAGCGAACAGGCCCGACATTCCCAGCGCGCCGATCACGACGAGGATGACGAACCGGAGGTCGCGCAGCAGTTCCCCGTAGGTCCGCGCGATACCGCCGGCTTTCAGCGGCCGGCGGTGGCCGGCGGGCAGGGTCTCGGGCAGCGCCAGCACCGTCATCACCAGCAGCGCCCCGGCGACCACGACCAGCGCCGCGAACACCCAGTGCCACGAGCCGTGCAGCAGCACCGCCGCGCCCAGCGACGGCGCCAGCACAGGCGCCACCCCGAGCACCAGCATCAGCCGGGACATCACGGTGGCCGCGGCGGAGCCCGCGAAGAGGTCGCCGACCACGGCGACCGCCACCACCATTCCGGCGGCGGCGCCGACGCCCTGCAGGCCGCGGGCGACACCGAGCACCTCGATGTTCGGCGCGAACAGGCACACCAGCGACGCGAGCATGTGCAGCACGATCCCGGCGATCAGCGGCCTGCGCCTGCCCAGCGAGTCCGACAGCGGCCCGATGATCAACTGTCCGACGGCGAGCCCGGCCAGCGTGCCGGTCAGCGTCAGCTGGGCGATCGAGGACGACACCGACAGCTCGTCGGCGATCCGGGGCAGCGCGGGCAGGTACATGTCGATGGTCAGCGGGCCCAGCGCCACGAGCAGGCCCAGCACGACGATCATCTTCGTGCGACTCACCCCCGGCGGAGCCGCCTCCGCCACCGGTCGCCTGTCCACGTCAGGGGATACTGCCATGACCCTGGTCAGCATCGCCTCCCGGCGATTTCTTCCCCGACCGCCAGACAGTGATACCGATCACGCTCGGGCACCACGCACCCGCCGTCGTTCGTTTCCCAGGCGTTAGCCTGAAGATCGACAGGCTGTTCGCCGGGTTCCCACAAGGAGGGCCACTATGAGCGCCCGATCACGCGCAAAGAGCCAGTCGCTGGCGGTCAAGGAGGAGGATCCCGGCGCCGCCGCGAAGGTGCTCTCGCAGATCATCGAACGCGGCACCAAGGTCCAGGCACCCGCCGTGACGGCCTACGTCCAACGGCTTCGCGACAGCCATCCCGGCGCGACACCCGCCGAGATCGTCAGATTGCTGGACAAGCGGTACATGGCCGCGGTGATGGCCAGCGGCGCGGCAGTCGGGTCGGCGGCGGCGTTCCCCGGCATCGGCACGCTGATGGCGATGTCGGCCGTCGCCGGCGAAACCGTGGTCTTCCTCGAGGCGACCGCGGTGTACGTGCTCGCGGTCGCCGAGGTCTACGGCGTGCCCGCCGGCCACCGCGAGCAGCGCCGGGCGCTGGTGCTGGCCGTGCTCGTCGGCGACGACGGCAAGCGGGCGATGGCCGATCTCATCGGTTCCCGCCGCACCAGCGGTGGCTGGCTGGCCGACGGAGCGGCGTCGCTGCCGTTGCCCGCGCTCTCGCAGCTGAACTCGCGACTGCTGCGCTACTTCGTCAAGCGCTACACGCTCAAGCGCGGCGCGATGGCGTTCGGCAAGATGCTGCCGGTCGGCGTCGGGGCGGTCGTCGGCGGAGTGGGAAACCGGTTCATGGGCAAGAAGATCGTGGAGAACGCGCACACGGCGTTCGGCGACCCGCCGGCGCGGTGGCCGTCGCCGCTGCACGTGGTGCCACCGGCGGGCTCCTGACGCCGCGCGTTCACCCGCTGGGCGGCACGATTTCCGCCGCTCGGCGCACGGGCGTGGTGACCGAAATGACCATAAGTACGTTGCGTGGTCGGGTCGTGGACAGAAGCGCTAGCCTTTACACGGCGGAATTGCGGGTAACCGCACACGAGGTTGACATTGGGGTGGCCGGCTGCCGCTCGGCGGCACTGGCCGGAGCGAAGAATTGAGGCGAACAACAGCCGTGAATTCACCTTCACCATTCGGTCAGAACGAGTGGTTGGTCGAAGAGATGTACCGCAAGTTCCGCGAGGATCCCTCATCGGTCGATCCCAGTTGGCACGAGTTCCTGGTCGACTACTCGCCGGAGCCCACCAACGATGCACCCTCCGGCGCGAACGGCACCTCCGCCACGACCCGCAGCTCGGGCCCGATCACCCCGCCCGAGCCCGCCCCGGCGCCCCCGCCGAAGAGGACAAGCAACGGCGCCACCACACCGAAGGCGCCCGAAAAGCCTTCACAGAAGGATGCTGAGAAGCCGGCAGCCAAGACCGCGAAGAGCGACAAGCCGGCCGCGAAGTCGTCGGCGCCGCAGAAGAGCGAGGCCGCCCCGGCCCAGGAGAAGCCCAAGCCGGCGGCGGCGGCCAAAGGCGGCTCGGCCGGCAGTGACGAGTCGCAGGTGCTGCGCGGCGCCGCAGCGGCCGTGGTGAAGAACATGTCGGCGTCGCTGGAGGTGCCGACCGCCACCAGCGTGCGCGCCATCCCGGCCAAGGCGATGATCGACAACCGGATCGTCATCAACAACCACCTCAAGCGCACGCGCGGCGGCAAGATCTCGTTCACCCACCTGCTGGGCTACGCGATCGTGCAGGCGGTCAAGAAGTTCCCGAACATGAACCGGCATTTCGCCGAGATCGACGGGAAGCCCAACGCGGTCACGCCGGCCCACACCAATCTCGGTCTGGCGATCGATCTGCAGGGCAAGGACGGGAAGCGCTCACTCGTCGTGGCCTCGATCAAGAACTGCGAGACCATGCGGTTCGGGCAGTTCATCGCGGCGTACGAGGACATCGTTCGGCGCGCCCGCGACGGCAAGCTCACCGCGGAAGACTTTGCGGGCGTGACGATTTCGCTGACCAACCCCGGCACGATCGGCACCGTGCACTCGGTGCCGCGGTTGATGCAGGGGCAGGGTGCGATCATCGGCGCCGGCGCGATGGAGTACCCCGCGGAGTTCCAGGGCGCCAGCGAGGAACGCATCAACGAGGTCGGTGTCGGCAAGCTGATGACGCTGACGTCGACCTACGACCACCGCATCATCCAGGGCGCGGAGTCGGGCGACTTCCTGCGCACGATCCACCAGCTCCTGCTCGACGACGAGTTCTACGACGAGATCTTCCGCGAACTCGGCATCCCCTACGAGCCGGTGCGCTGGCGCATCGACAACCCGGACTCGATCGAGGACAAGAACGCGCGCGTCATCGAGCTGATCGCGGCCTACCGCAACCGCGGCCATCTGATGGCCGACATCGATCCGCTGCGCCTGGACAACACCCGCTTCCGCAGCCACCCCGACCTCGACGTCAACACCCACGGGCTCACGCTGTGGGATCTCGACCGCGAGTTCAAGGTCAACGGGTTCGCCGGCCAGACGCACAAGAAGCTGCGCGACATTCTCGGGCTGCTGCGCGATGCCTACTGCCGCCACGTCGGCGTGGAGTACACCCACATCCTCGAACCCGAACAGCAGCAGTGGCTGCAGGACCGTATCGAGGTCAAGCACGAGAAGCCGACGGTCGCCGAGCAGAAGTACATCCTGAGCAAGCTCAACGCCGCCGAGGCCTTCGAGACGTTCCTGCAGACGAAATATGTTGGGCAGAAACGCTTCTCGCTGGAGGGCGCGGAGACCGTCATTCCGATGATGGATGCGGCGATCGACCAGGCCGCCGAGCACGGCCTCGACGAGGTCGTCGTCGGCATGCCGCACCGCGGCCGGCTCAACGTGCTGGCCAACATCGTCGGCAAGCCGTACAGCCAGATCTTCACCGAGTTCGAGGGCAACCTGAACCCCTCGCAGGCGCACGGCTCCGGCGACGTGAAGTACCACCTCGGCGCCGGCGGCACCTACATCCAGATGTTCGGCGACAACGACATCTCGGTGTCGCTGGTCGCCAACCCCAGCCACCTGGAGGCCGTCGACCCGGTGCTCGAGGGGCTGGTGCGCGCCAAGCAGGACATCCTGGACAAGGGCAACGGGCCGGACGGTTTCACCGTCGTGCCGATGATGCTGCACGGCGACGCCGCGTTCGCCGGGCAGGGCGTGGTCGCCGAGACGCTGAACCTGGCGCTGCTGCGCGGGTACCGCACCGGCGGCACCATCCACATCATCGTCAACAACCAGATCGGCTTCACCACCTCGCCCGGTGACTCGCGTTCCTCGGAGTACTGCACCGACGTCGCGAAGATGATCGGTGCGCCGATCTTCCACGTCAACGGCGACGATCCCGAGGCGTGCGTGTGGGTGGCCAAGCTGGCCATGGACTTCCGGCAGAAGTTCAAGAAGGACGTCGTCATCGACATGCTGTGCTACCGCCGCCGCGGGCACAACGAGGGTGACGACCCGTCGATGACCCAACCCAACATGTACGACGTCATCGACACCAAACGCGGTGTGCGCAAGACCTACACCGAGGCGCTGATCGGCCGCGGCGACATCTCGATGAAGGAAGCCGAAGACGCCCTGCGCGACTACCAGGGGCAGCTCGAGCGGGTCTTCAACGAGGTCCGCGAACTCGAGAAGCATGCGGTCGAGCCCAGCCACTCGGTGGAATCCGACCAGATGGTGCCCGCGGGGATGAACACCGCGGTGGAGAAGTCGCTGCTGCAGCGCATCGGCGATGCGCACCTGGCGTACGGCGAGGACTTCAACGTCCACCCGCGGGTCAAGCCGGTGCTGGAGAAGCGCCGCGAGATGGCCTACGAGGGCAAGGTCGACTGGGCCTTCGCCGAACTCCTCGCGCTGGGCTCCTTCCTCGCCGAGGGCCGGACGATCCGGATGACCGGTCAGGACACCCGCCGCGGCACGTTCACCCAGCGACACTCGGTGGTCATCGACCGCAAGACGGGCAAGGAGTTCACGCCGCTGGACCTGCTGACCGTCGACTCCGACGGCAACCCGACCGGCGGCAAGTTCATGGTGTACGACTCGGCGCTCTCGGAGTTCGCGGCGGTGGGCTTCGAGTACGGCTACTCGGTCGGCAACCCCGACGCCCTGGTGCTGTGGGAAGCCCAGTTCGGCGACTTCGTCAACGGCGCGCAGTCGATCATCGACGAGTTCATCAGCTCGGGCGAGGCCAAGTGGGGCCAGCTCTCCGACGTCGTGTTGCTGCTGCCGCACGGCCACGAGGGTCAGGGCCCCGACCACACCTCCGGGCGGATGGAGCGGTTCCTGCTGCTGTGGGCCGAGGGGTCGATGACCATCGCGCAGCCGTCCACTCCGGCGAACTACTTCCACCTGCTGCGCCGGCACGGCCTCGACGGGATCCACCGGCCGCTGATCGTGTTCACGCCGAAGTCGATGCTGCGCAACAAGGCCGCAGTGAGCGACCTCAAGGACTTCACCGAGGCGAAGTTCCGGTCGGTGCTCGAGGAACCCACCTACGAGGAGGGCACCGGCGACCGGTCGAAGGTGACGCGGGTGCTGCTGACCAGCGGCAAGCTCTACTACGAGCTGGCGAACCGCAAGAACAAGGAGAAGCGCGAGGACGTCGCGATCGTCCGGCTGGAGCAGCTCGCGCCGCTGCCCAGGCGCCGGCTGGCCGAGACGCTGGACCGCTACCCGAACGCCGAGGAGCGGTTCTGGGTGCAGGAGGAGCCGGCGAACCAGGGGGCCTGGCCGACGCTGGGGCTGACGCTGCCCGAGTTGCTGCCCGACCACTTCACCGGTATCAAGCGGATCTCGCGGCGGGCGATGTCGGCGCCGTCGTCGGGGTCGTCGAAGGTGCACGCGGTCGAGCAGCAGGAGATCATCGACGAAGCGTTCGCCTAACCCGGCGAGCGCGTCGGACGGCTCAGCCGAAGAACGAGAACGGCACCCCGTCGGTCAGTGCGCCGACCGCACGGGGGCAGAGGATCTGGATGGCCAGCCCGGTGAACATCGTCGCCGGCCCCAGCGGGCGGCCCAACTCGTCGGCCACCTTGGCGGCGACGTTGGCCGCGTTCTGACCGGGTTCGGCCAGCATCGGGCACACGTCTTGTCCCACCCGCACCGCGGTCGCGGGGTCGATGTCGCCCAGCCGGTAGTGCTGCAGCGCGTTGAGGAAGACGTCGACGCCGGTGTCCGCCTGTGCGGGCGCCGCCGACAGCGTGCCCGCGAACACGGCGGAGGCGGCGAGCATGACCACGGCCGGCAACTTCACGTTCATGCCCCTACTGTCGTCGGTGGAGTCCCGGACATTACGGGACGCCCGCGCAGCGGGCCGGCCGACCCCCGTGCCGCATCGGTACCCGCGGTACCAGGTAAGCTGACGGCACTCGACACGCGTCCAACAGCACGAGGGAGTGGGTATGCAGGGCTTCGCCGGGAAGGTGGCCGTCGTGACCGGCGCCGGTTCGGGCATCGGGCAGGCGTTGGCGATCGAACTGGGCCGCGCCGGCGCCCAGGTGGCGATCAGCGACGTCGACACCGAGGGACTGGCCGTGACCGAAGAACGCCTCAAGGCGATCGGCGCCCCGGTGAAGGCCGACCGGCTGAACGTCGTCGAGCGGGAGGCCTTCCTGCTGTACGCCGACTCGGTGGTCGAGCACTTCGGCAAGGTCAACCAGATCTACAACAACGCGGGTATCGCGTTCACCGGCGACATCGAGATCACCCAGTTCAAGGACATCGAGCGGGTGATGGACGTCGACTTCTGGGGCGTCGTCAACGGCACCAAGGCGTTCCTGCCGCACCTGATCGCCTCCGGCGACGGGCACGTCGTGAACGTCTCCAGCGTCTTCGGCCTGTTCTCGGTCCCGGGCCAGGCCGCCTACAACTCGGCGAAGTTCGCCGTCCGCGGGTTCACCGAGGCGCTGCGCCAGGAGATGGCGCTGGCCGGACACCCGGTCAAGGTGAGCTGCGTGCACCCGGGCGGCATCAAGACCGCGATCGCCCGCAACGGCACCGCCGCCGAGGGACTCGACGCCGAAGAGCTGGCCAAGACGTTCGACAAGAAGCTCGCCAGCACCTCACCCGAGAAGGCCGCGCAGGTCATCCTCGACGGGGTCCGCAAGAACAAGGCCCGCATCCTGATCGGCAACGACGCGAAGATGTTCGAGGTCGTCATCCGCCTCGTCGGCGCCGGCTACCAGAACTTCTTTCCCAAAGCGGTCGCCCGGCTGACGCCGAAACAGTCGCACTAGTCAGTTGCTGACGCCGAGCGGGTGGGCGTCGAGCCACTTGCCCGCCACCAGTCCGGGTTCGGTGCCCTCCGCGAGCTGACGCCGCATGTCCGCCAACGACCCGGTGTCGAGCACACCGGCGATCTCGTTGAGCGCCAGCACCTGAGACTCGCTGAGCACGTTGCGCCGGTACAGCGGCACCACGTTCTCCGCGCGGACGAGCGACGTCTTGTCCGACAGCACGACCGCCTCCGACGGCACATCCGGCGCAGCGCTCGTCGTCCACGCCGCGTTGATCTCGCCACTGCGCAGCGCCGCGAACATCGCGTCATCCGAAGCGAACTCGCGCGCCGTGCGCGGCGTGCAGGTGCCGATCGACGACGGCCACCGGGTTCCCTTCACCGCACCGGCCGTCACGTCCGGGCAGTGCCGCACCAGCGCGGTCACGTCGCGACCGCCCCACGCGTCGGCGGTCCGCTGCGTCACCGCGACCGTGGGCTTGTCCTCCGCCGAGGTGGTGTAGTCGCCGGCCGCGACACCTTCGGGCAGCGCCGCCAGCAGCGTGCGGTACACCTGCACGTCCGCCCGGGCCGCCGCACCGGGGTCGAAGCGGGCCAGCAGCCGGCCGGTGAAGCCCGGCACGACGGTGACGTCCCCCGAGTCGAGCCGGTCGAGGGGATCCTGCGACACCTCGACGTGGGCAGCGCTGCCGTAGAAGCCCAGAGCGGCCACATACAGGTGAGCGATCAGCTGCGACTCGGGATCACCGGTCGCCCCGACCGGGATCGACGACGGCGTCGGGTGAGCGCCGCATCCCGCGGCGAGCATCGCCGCGATCAGCGCGGCCAGCAGCCGCCATGCCCGGCTCAGCCGACCGAGTCCTCGGACGCCGCGGCGACAGCGGCCGCCACCGCCGGACCCACCCGCGGGTCCAGCGCGCTCGGCACGATGTGGTCGGCCGCGAGATCGTCGCCGACAACGGAGAAGATCGCCTCCGCCGCTGCGACCTTCATCTTCTCGGTGATACGGCGGGCGCCGGCGTCCAGCGCACCGCGGAACACCCCGGGGAACGCCAGCACGTTGTTGATCTGGTTCGGGAAGTCGGAACGGCCCGTGGCCACGACGGCCGCGTACTTGCGCGCCGCGTCGGGATGGATCTCCGGATCGGGATTCGACAGGGCGAACACGATGCCGCCGGGCGCCATCGTCGCGATGATCTCCTCGGGCACCACGCCCGCCGAGAGGCCGAGGAACATGTCCGCGCCGTCGACCGCCTCGGCGACACCGCCGGTGCGGCCACTCGGATTGGTGCGTTCGGCCAGTTCGGCCTTGAAGCTGTTCAGATCGCTGCGGCCGGTGTGGACGATGCCCTTGGAGTCGAGCACCGTGATGTCGGAGATGCCCTTGGCCAGCAGGATGTTCGCGCAGGCCACCCCTGCCGCGCCGGCGCCGGAGATCACGACGCGCAGCGTGTGCATGTCCCGATCCAGCACCTTGCAGGCGCCCAGCAGCGCGCCGAGCACCACGATCGCGGTCCCGTGCTGATCGTCGTGCATGACCGGGCAGTCGAGCGCCTCGATGACGCGCCGCTCGATCTCGAAACACCGCGGCGCGGAGATGTCCTCGAGGTTGACCGCACCGAAGGTCGGACGCAGCCGGATCAACGTCTCGACGATCTCGTCGGGGTCCTTGGTGTCCAGCACGATCGGGATCGAGTCCAGGCCGCCGAAGGTCTTGAACAGCGCGCTCTTGCCCTCCATCACCGGCAGCGACGCCGACGCGCCGATGTCCCCGAGCCCCAGCACCGCGCTTCCGTCGCTGACCACGGCCACCAGGCGGTGCGCCCAGGTGTACTTCGCCGCCAGGGTGCGGTCGGTGGCGATGGCGCGGCTGACCTTGGCCACTCCGGGGGTGTAGGCGATCGAGAGCGCCCGCTGGGTGTCCAGCGGCGAATTGAGCCCGATGGAGAGCTTGCCGCCTTCGTGGGCCTCGAAGATCTCCGTGTCCTCGACGACGACCTGGGGCGTACGCCCCGCCGACGAGGGATCGCGCGAGGGGACAACCACACTTTCGGCCACGGCGTCAGGGTACTTCACGGTCCGACCGCCGAGGCACCCCCACGTCCGGATCGCATTTCCGCTGCTACCAGGTTCGGCGCGTAGCATTCCCGCTGGTTCGTGCGTTGTCGAGAGGTGGGGTGTATGCCGTCGTTCCGCGCTCTTCCGCCGTCGCTGCTCAGGCAGGGAGCCCGGCCGCGAGGCCCGGGCGAACCGGACGCCAAACGCATCCACGTCCCGGTCTCGCAGGCGATGGTCGACTGCGGCGTCTACTGCGACGGCACCCGGCTCCCCGGGAGGTACTCCCACGCCGCCGCCTTGGCCAAGGTGCACGACATCGAGGCCGAAGGCGGGCGGGCCTTCGTCTGGATCGGGCTGCACGAACCCGACGAGCATCAGATGCAGGCCGTCGCCGATGTGTTCAACCTGCACGAACTCGCGGTCGAGGACGCCGTCCACGCCCATCAGCGACCCAAGCTCGAGCGCTACGACAACACGCTGTTCCTGGTGCTCAAGACGGTCAAGTACGTCGAGCACGAGACGGTCGGTCACGCGATGGAGATCGTCGAGACCGGCGAGATCATGATCTTCGTCGGCGCCGACTTCGTGGTGACGGTGCGGCACGGCGACTTCAGCGGGCTGGCCGGTGTGCGCAAACGCATGGACGACTCCCCCGGCCGGGTCGAACTCGGCCCCTACGCGGTCATGCACGCGATCGCCGATCATGTGGTCGACGGCTATCTCGAGGTCGCCGACCTCGTCGAACATGACATCGACGCGATGGAAGAGGACATCTTCTCCCCGCGGGCCCAGACCGACATCGAAGCCATCTATCTGCTCAAGCGCGAGATCGTCGAACTCCGTCGCGCCGTCGGCCCGTTGACGTTCGCGCTGCAGCGGCTCGGAAGCGAGCACAACGACCTCGTGTCGAAAGAGGTGCGCCGCTACATGCGCGACGTCCTCGATCACAACACCCAGGCCGCCGACCGCATCCTCTCCTACGACGAGCTGCTCAGCTCCCTGGTGCAGGCCGCGCTCGGCAAGGTCGCGATGCAGCAGAACGTGGACATGCGCAAGATCTCTGCATGGGTCGCCATCGCGGCCGTCCCGACCGCGCTGGCCGGCATCTACGGCATGAACTTCGACA
Organism: Mycolicibacterium chubuense NBB4; assembly: GCF_000266905.1. The sequence goes on from NC_018027.1 coordinate 4,109,391, forward strand.
ACATGCCCGAATTACATTGGGTGTGGGGCTATCCCGCCGTACTGCTGCTGATGGCCATCGTGTGCTTCTCGCTGCACCGGACGTTCCACCGCAACAACTGGCTCTGACCGCTCACGCCGGATTGGCGGCCCGCCGCTCAGGCCGGATTGGCGGCCCGCCGCTCAGGCCGGATTGGCGGCCCGCCGCTCAGGCCGGATTGGCGGCCCGCCGCTCAGGCCGGATTGGCGGCCCGCCGCCGTGGGTCCGTGGGATCGACCCCGTCCTGCCCCCACGCCTCTCTCATCGCCGCAGCGCCCTTGAGCCGCACCCACGCCGCCTCGGTCGCAGTGATCGGCACCGCCGACAACACGGTCACCGGCGACATCGGCTCAGGCAGCGCGACATCGCCGATGTCGCTGCGGCCCAACAGAAATGCCGTGAACGGCGCGCCCTGCCACAGCGGCGTCTCCAGATCGACGAGTGCGTCCGGTTCCAGGATCAGCCCCTCGACGGCGGGGGCGGCGGCGACCACCGCCAGCGACCGCGCCAGCCCCGTCGGCGACGGCCCGCGCAGCGTCACCATCACCTCCGCCCGCGGCCCCACCACGGGATCGGTGACGAACTCAGCCGGGTCGACCATCGGGTGTCGCGAGCAGCCAAGCGAAACATAATGCGCGGCAACATCATCGACGACGGCGAAACGCAGGATGTTCATGCGTTCGGTCCCCAGGAACGTCACGCTCGCTTCATCGGGCTCCACCGCGAAGTGCTCGCGGAGACGGGTGCGGACGAGATCGAGGATGTCCGTCACTCGCCGTCCGCCTCACGGGAGAGGTTCACGCCCGTCCGAGGATCGAAGATCAGCACCTTGCCGGGTTCCAGCGCCAACTCCAGCGCCCGGCCCGCCACCGCGCCGGAATGCGCGGGAACACGTGCGACGAACTCGTTGTCGCCGACGCCCGACTCGGCGGCCGCGACAGCGAGTTGCGCGGAGCGCACAACCGCACCCTCGACGCTGAAGTGAACGTATTTGTCGGCACCCAGCGACTCGACCAACTCCACGGAGACCTCGAATCTCAGCGCCCCGATCCGGGCATAGGCGTCGATCACCGCGGCGTCCTGCAGATGCTCGGGACGCACGCCGACGATCAGGTCGTCGCGCGACGGATGGCCGCGCAGCCGCTCGTGCACCGCTCCGGTCAGTGGGATCTCCCCGAAGGGCAGGCGGACACCGATCTCGGTCAGCGCCGCGGGGAAGAAGTTCATCGCCGGCGATCCGATGAACCCGGCCACGAAGAGGTTGACCGGACCGCGATACAACTCGTCTGGCGTCCCGACCTGCTGCACCTCGCCGGCCAGCATCACCACCACGCGGTCGCCGAGGGTCATCGCCTCCGTCTGGTCGTGCGTGACGTAGACGGCCGTGGTGCCGAGGCGCTTCTGGAGTCGCGCGATCTCCGAACGCATCTGCACACGCAACTTGGCGTCCAGGTTCGACAGCGGCTCGTCCATCAGGAAGGCACGCGGATTCCGCACGATCGCCCGCCCCATCGCCACGCGCTGCCGCTGGCCGCCGGAGAGCTGCGACGGCTTGCGATCCAGAAGATCGGTCAGGTCAAGAGTTTTCGCGGTCTGCTCGACCTTCTGCGCGATCTCGTGCTTGGCCATCTTGGCCAGCGTCAACGGGAATGCGATGTTCTGTCGCACGGTCATGTGCGGGTACAGCGCATAGGACTGGAACACCATGGCGATGTCGCGGTCCTTCGCCGACCGCTCGTTGACCCGTTCCCCGTCGATGAGCAACGTCCCGGACGTGATCTCCTCGAGTCCGGCGATCATGTTGAGCGTCGTGGACTTCCCGCAACCCGAGGGGCCGACGAGGATCACGAACTCGCCGTCGGCGATCGTCAGCGACAGGCCCCTGACCGCCGCCGTGCCATCGGGGTAGCTCTTGGTCACCCTGTCCAGAACGATCTCAGCCATCGCGCTTCCCTTCACCACACGCGGGGCAAACCGTATGGCCAACGACGCAGGATATGCAACATCGCCGCGCGTGCCACGCCACGGGCGCCGGCGCGGCGAGTCTCAGATCGCCAAGCGGCCCAACAGATTTCGGCCCTTCTCGGCGCTCTGCGGATCGCACAGCACGTCGTAGCGTCCGGCCACCAGCTGCAGCGTCGAGCTGAAATCTCTTGTCCCCCGCGCCATCGCATACGGGACCGCGGAGGTGATCAAACCGAAGAACACGCCCGCGACCAGACCGGTGATCAGCGCGCTCCACGGATTGGGGCTGAAGAAGCCGAGGATGAGGCCGATGAACAAGCCCAGCCAAGCACCCGTGAGGACACCGCCGCCGAGCACCTTGGGCCAGGTCAGCCGGCCGGTCACCCGTTCGACCTGCATCAGGTCGACGCCGACGATCGTCACCTGCTCGACGGGAAACTGTTGGTCCGACAGGTAGTCCACGGCGCGCTGCGCCTCGGCATACGTCGGGTACGAACCGATCGGCCACCCCTTCGGCGGAGTGGGCAAACCGACCGGGCGGCCACGCCCCGACGCGGGGACGCCGGACGCGGGGTTCTGTCCAGGCTGGAACGGGCTCGTCATGTCCTTGAACTCCTTCTCTGGCGGCCTGCAACGTTCGTCATTCGATCAACGCACCGGGCGGCCCAAAGGTGCCCCGCGCTCACCTCCGGTGTTCTGTACTTAGGCTAGGTTGAACAGCATGACAAGTCCGGACAAGGACGAAGGCCGAATCGAATCATCCGATTCCACCGAACACGGGTCCGAGCCTTCCTCGACCGGCTACGAAGCGGCGCCGATCGAGCAGTCGCAGCAGCCGGCCCACTCGCCCGAACCGCAGGACTACACGCCGCCGCCGGCCTACAACCCGCCGCCGAACTACACCCCGCCGCCGTCCGGGGGCTACGAGGCCTACCCGCCACCCCCGTCGGGGTATCCGCCGCCGTATTCCGATCCGAACTTCGGCGCTCCGTCGTATCCCCCGCCGCCGCCTTACGGCACGGCGCCCGGTGGCTATCCCCCGCCGCCCATGGGTTATCCGGGCGGGGACTACGGCTACGGCACTGGCTACGGCGCCCCGCCCTCTCCGGGCACCAACACACTGGCCATCGCCTCGCTGGTGGCGTCGATCGTCGGCGTCTGCTGCGGGATCGGCTCGATCATCGGGATCGTGCTCGGCATCGTCGCGCTCAACCAGATCAAGACGAGCCGCCAGGAGGGTCAGGGGCTGGCCATCGCCGGCATCGCCGTGGGTGCGGTCACGCTGGTGATGAGCATCGCCTGGAGCCTCTACGTCCTCAACTCGTAGCGCACCCACTAGGCCGGAGGCTGGAACCGCTCTCCGGTGCGCTGCATGCCCGCCGCGCGGCCCTTGCCGGCGATGACGAGTGCCATCTTGCGGCTCGCCTCGTCGATCATCTCGTCGCCGAGCATCACCGCTCCCCTGGCGCCCCCGGCGCGCGAGGTGTGCCATTCGTAGGCCTCGAGGATCAACTCGGCGTGCTCGTAAGCCTCCTGCCGCGGGCTGAAGATCTCGTTTCCCGCCGCGATCTGATCCGGGTGCAGCACCCACTTGCCGTCATATCCCAGGGCCGCGGAGCGGGCGGCCACCCGCCGGAACGCCTCGACGTCGCGGACCTTCAGGTAGGGACCGTCGATCGCGTTGATGCCGTTGGCTCGCGCCGCCACCAGGATCCGCATCAGCACGTGGTGGTACGCGTCGCCGACGTCATAGCCCTCGGGCTGCTCGCCCACCTCCAGCGTGCGCATGTTGAGGCTCGCCATCAGATCGGCCGGGCCGAGCACGAGGGCCTGCACCCGCGGCGCGGCGGCGATCGCGTCGACGTTGGTCAGCCCGCGCGCATCCTCGATCTGCGCCTCGATGCCGATGCGCCCCACCGGCAGGCCGTGTGTCGCCTCGAGCTGGCTCAACAACAGATGCAGCGCATGCACGTGTGAGACGTCGGCCACCTTCGGCAGCACCACGATGTCGAGCGACGCCCCGGCTCGGGCGACCACCTCGATGACGTCGGCGTGGGTCCACGGCGTGGTCCAGTCGTTCACTCGCACCCCGCGCAGCTGCCCCGCCCACCCCGGCTCGGCGAGCGCGACCGCGACCTGTTCGCGCGCATCGGCTTTCGCGTCCGCGGCGACGGCGTCCTCGAGGTCGAGGAACACCTCGTCGGCGGGCAGTGACTTGGCCTTGGCGATCATCTTGGCGCTGCTGCCGGGCACGGACAGGCATGTCCGGCGGGGCCGATACCGGTTTTCCACAACAACACTCTCTACTCTTGACAACCATGGCGTCGGTCAACAGGGTCTATGCAGCCCGGCTCGCGGGAATGGTCGTGCTGGGTCCCGACGGCGAATCCATCGGCCGCGTCCGCGACATCGTGATCGGCATCACCATCGTGCGGCAACAACCGCGCGTCCTCGGCTTGGTCATCGAATTGCTCAGCCGCAGAAGGATTTTCGTTCCCATTCTGCGTGTGACTGCGATCGAGCCCGGCGCGGTGACGCTGTCCACCGGCAATGTGTCGCTGCGCCGCTTCTCGCAACGGCCCGGCGAGGTGCTGGTGCTGGGACAGGTCGTCGAGACCCGGGTGCGCGTCGACGATCCCGACCTGTCGCAGCTGGCCGGGATCGACGTCGTCGTCGTCGATCTCGGTATCGAGCAGACCCGCTCGCGGGACTGGATGGTGACCAAGGTGGCGGTGCGTCCGCAACGGCGGCTGGGCCGCCGCAGCAACGTCTACACCGTCGACTGGCAGCACGTGCAAGGTCTCACGCCGTCCGGTCTGGCGATGCCCGACCAGGGTGTGGCACAGCTGCTCGAGCAGTTCGAGGGCCAGCGGCCGATCGAGGTGGCCGACGCGATCCGCGAGCTGCCCGCCAAGCGCCGTTACGAGGTGTTCAACGCGCTCGACGACGAACGCCTCGCCGACGTGCTGCAGGAGCTGCCCGAAGACGAGCAGGTGACCGTGCTGCGGCAGCTCAAGACCGACCGGGCCGCCGACGTGCTCGAGGCCATGGATCCCGACGACGCCGCCGACCTGCTGGGCACCATGACACCCGCCGATGCCGAGCAGTTCCTGCGGCGCATGGACCCGGAGGACTCCGAGGACGTCCGGCGCCTGCTCAGCCACTCTCCGAACACCGCGGGCGGCCTGATGACCTCGGAGCCCGTCGTCCTCGCGCCCGACACCACCGTCGCCGAAGCCCTTGCGCGCGTCAGGGATCCAGATCTCACGCCGGCGCTGGCGTCGTTGGTGTTCGTGGTGCGCCCGCCGACGGCGACGCCGACGGGACGTTATCTCGGGTGCGTGCACCTGCAACGGTTGCTGCGAGAACCGCCGGCCGCGCTGGTCAGCGGCATCGTCGACACCGACCTGCCCAGCCTGCGGCCCGAGGATTCGCTCGGGGCGCTCACCCGCTACTTCGCCGCCTACAACCTGGTGTGCGGACCGGTGGTCGACGAGGAGAGCCACCTGCTGGGCGCGGTATCCGTCGACGACGTCCTGGACCACCTGCTGCCTGACGACTGGCGCGAACGCGAAGCCGAGCCCGAGATCGTGACCGCCGAGAGGACCACATGAGCGAATCCTCGGCCCGGCAGCGTCTCGACACGCCGCGGGTGTCCCGCTCGCTGACCCCCCGGCTGGACGCCGAGGCGGTCGGCCGGGTCAGTGAATCGATCGCCCGCTTCCTCGGGACCGGGCGCTACTTGATGATCCAGACGATCGTCGTCATCGTGTGGGTGATCCTCAACATCGGCGCGTTCGCCTGGCAGTGGGACCCCTACCCGTTCATCCTGCTCAACCTCGCGTTCTCCACCCAGGCGGCGTATGCGGCGCCGCTGATCCTGCTCGCGCAGAACCGGCAGGAGAACCGCGACCGCGTCGCGCTCGAGGAGGACCGGCGACGCGCCGAGCAGACCAAGGCCGACACCGAGTACCTGGCCCGCGAACTCGCGGCGCTGCGGCTGGCCGTCGGCGAAGTCGCCACCCGCGACTACCTGCGCCGGGAACTCGAGGAGATCCGGGAAATACTCGCCGACCTGCGTCCGCAGCACGGCGCAGGCGGCGACGAATCGAGCAAACAGGACGGGGCCGAGCGCCGGTCCCGGAAATCCGGTTGAGACAGCTGTGGCGATTGCTGTTACAGAGTCGTTGCCGACTATGTATGGTGACTTGATTCACGGGCGATCACACAGCTAGGACGGTTGAGTGCATATAGGGGGTGGATCGGCTCTCGGAGCAGCGAGACGCCGAGCAGGACGGATCGTCCGCATGCCGGCCTTCGGTGTTGCCGCGGTCCTCACTCCCCTGGTGCTCGCAGGCGCCGTCGGCGCGTCCTCCCCGTCCGACGGCATGCCCAAGCGCGACTCGGCGATCGTGCCGCTGGCCGCGGTCGCTCCGTCGCCCGGTTCGGGCGGCGCCTCGGTGGTCACCGTGACCAAGACGCCGACCCCCATGCGCATCGCCGCCGCGACGGTGTCCGCCCCGCCGCCGGCCATCGTGGTGAATTCGCCCGGCACCCTTCGTATTCCGTCGATGGCCCTGGCGGCCTACCGCAATGCCGAGGCCAAGATGGCCTCGGCGACCCCCGGTTGCGGGGTGAGCTGGAACCTGCTGGCCGGCATCGGCCGGATCGAGTCGATGCACGCCTTCGGCGGCGCGACCGACGCGCGCGGCACCGCGGTGCGGCCCATCTACGGGCCGGCGCTGGACGGCACGCTGCCGGGCAACGAGGTCATCGTCCAGAGCCGCGCCACCGACCGCGTCGTCTACGCCAGGGCGTTGGGGCCGATGCAGTTCCTGCCCGGCACCTGGTCGCGCTACGCCTCCGACGGAGATGGCGACGGCAAGGCCGACGTGCAGAACATCTTCGACGCGTCGCTGGCCGCCGCCCGGTACCTGTGCAGCGGAGGCCTGAACCTGCGCAGCCAGACCGACGTGGTGGCAGCGATCCTGCGCTACAACAACTCGATGGCGTACGCCCAGAACGTGATGGCGTGGGCGGCCGCGTACGCGACCGGCGTCGTGCCCGTCGACCTGCCGCCGATCACCGGCAGTGTCCCGGCGCTCGGCGACAGCCACCTGGACAAGCCGGAAGGGCTGGGGCCGGGCCTGCCGCTGAACGCCGCCGGCCTGCCCACCAACGATCCGCTGGCGTTGCTCCAGTTCACCCAGCGCACCGACGCCGCCAGCCTGATCAACACCAACGTGCCCGGGTTCGCACCGGGCCAGTCGCTGGGCCCCCTGCCCGGGCCGGCTCCCGCTCCGGCGGCCGCGCCCCAGCAGGCGGCTCCGCCGCCGCCCGCGTGGGTGCCGCCGTGGGCGCCGCCGGCGCCGCAGCAGCCTGAGTGCGCTGTGTTCTGCATCAAGGACACCGCACCCGCGGCCCCGCCGGTCGCGGTGCCCGGCCCGGGGGCGCCCGTCGCCCAGCCCGGCCCTGCGGCCCAGCCGGTGCCGCCGGCGCCGCCGGCACCCGCAGCGCTGCCGCCCGGCCTGGGACCCGCGCCCGGGCCCGCCGCCTGAGCACCAGATTCGCCCGCGTGCCGGCGACGGCCACCGCGCGGCCTAGACTCGCGAGTGATGTCTTCTACTCCTGCTGACCTGCATTCAGCGGTTCGCGCCGCACTGACCAAGGTGATCGACCCGGAACTCCGACGTCCGATCACCGACGTCGGCATGGTCAAGAACGTCACCGTCGACCCCGACGGGTCGGTTCACGTGGAGATCTACCTGACCACCGCCGCCTGCCCGAAGAAGAACGAGATCTCCGAACTCGTCACCCGGGCGGTCAGCGACGTGCCCGGCACCGGCTCGGTCAAGGTGACGCTCGACGTCATGAACGACGAGCAGCGCGCCGAACTGCGCAAGTTGTTGCGCGGCGACTCCCGTGAGCCGGTCATCCCGTTCGCGCAGCCGGGCTCGCTGACGCGGGTCTACGCCGTGGCCTCCGGCAAGGGCGGCGTCGGCAAGTCGAGTGTCACGGTGAACCTCGCGGCCGCCATGGCCGCCCGCGGACTGTCGGTGGGCGTACTCGACGCCGACATCTACGGCCACTCGGTCCCGCGGATGATGGGGACCACGGATCGGCCGACGCAGGTGGACGCGATGATCCTGCCGCCGGTCGCCCACGACGTCCGGGTGATCTCGATCGCGATGTTCACCCAGGGCAACACGCCGGTGGTGTGGCGCGGACCGATGCTGCACCGCGCGCTGCAGCAGTTCCTGGCCGACGTCTACTGGGGCGATCTCGACGTCCTGCTGCTGGACCTGCCCCCCGGCACCGGCGACATCGCGATCTCGGTGTCGCAGCTGATCCCCGGAGCCGAGATCCTCGTGGTCACCACGCCTCAGCTGGCCGCCGCCGAGGTCGCCGAGCGCGCCGGAGCCATCGCGTTGCAGACGCGTCAGCGCATCGCCGGCGTCGTCGAGAACATGGTCGACGGGCCGGTCCTGAAGATGTTCGGCGAGGGCGGCGGACGCAAGGTCGCCGAGAGCCTGTCCAGGGCCGTCGGCGCGGATGTACCGCTGCTGGGCCAGGTCCCGCTGGATCCCGAACTGGTCGCCGCGGGCGACTCGGGGGTGCCGCTGGTGCTCAGCGCGCCGGACTCCCCGGCGGGTAAGGAACTCCGCAAGGTCGCCGATGCGCTGACCAGTCGCAAGCGCGGACTGGCCGGCATGTCCCTGGGGCTGGATCCCGCGGGTCGCTAGCGTTCGACAAGAGCGCGCCGGGTCGCCCACACGCACCCTCTTTTTCGCCGAACTTGCATTCCACGCGGGCCTCACCTCGGCATTCAACGCGTGGAATGCAATTTCGGCGAAAAAGGGGTGCCTACGTGGCGTCGGGGTCGAACTTCGTCGGGGCGGACGGATCCACCGGGGTGACCGCCGGCGGCGTGGACGGTGTCACGTCGGCCGGGCCCGGCCCCGACTGCGGCTTCTCGGGCTTCTGGGGGTCGTCGAACCGGCCGGTGAAGATCGAGTCGTCGCCGTCGAGCAGATGCTTGGTCAGCGCTGCCCGCGGCGACATGCCCCGCAGCTTCTGCAGCTCGGACAGCGGCTCGCGCAGATCGTCGAATTCCGGACCGAGATCCTGGCGGAGCTGGCTGGTGGCGCCGCTGATGTAATCACGCGCCTGCCGTACCGCGCCCGCGGTCCAGCGGATGGCGCCCGGCAGACGTTCGGGCCCCAGGATCACGAGCCCCGCGATCACCAGGACCAGCATCTCGCCCCAGCCGACGTTGGCGAACACGGTTACGTGCTGTTGTCGGGGCCGGGCGTCACGGTCAGCGTGACGTGGCGGCCGTCGCGGACGACCTCGATGGGCGCCGGCTGACCGATCTTGAGTTGCCGCACCGCGACGACGAATTCGTCGGCGTCGGCGACGGAGCGGTCGCCGACCTTGACGACGACGTCGTTCTCCAGGATGCCGGCCCGCTCCGCGGGGCCACCGGCCGTCACGTTGGCGATCTGAGCGCCCTTGGCGACGTCGTTGCTCACCGATCGGGCGGTCAGGCCCAACGTCGGATGGGCGATCTTGCCGTTCTGGATCAGCGTCTCGACGACCTGCTTCACCTCGTTGACCGGGATCGCGAAGCCCAGGCCGCTGGCGCTGTCCGACAGCGACTTGCCCGCGGTGTTGATGCCGATGACCTCGGAGTTCATGTTGATCAACGGGCCACCGGAGTTGCCGTGGTTGATCGACGCGTCGGTCTGCACGCCGTCGATGACGGTGTCGGTGTCCGAACCGTCGCCGGACAACGGGACCGGCCGGTGCAGCGCGCTGATGATGCCGTGCGTCACCGTGCTGCGCAGGCCCAGCGGCGCACCGGCGGCGATCACGTACTCGCCGACGTAGAGCTTCTCGGAGTCACCCATGCGCGCGACGGTGAGGTTGTCGACGTTGTCGACCTTGAGCACGGCCAGGTCGGTCTTGGGGTCGCGGCCGACGAGGTTGGCCGGGACGTCCTTGCCGTCGTTGAACACGACGGACATCTTGAACTGGCTCGGGTTGGTGGCGGCCTCGGAGATCACGTGGTTGTTCGTGACGATGTAGCCGCGGCCGTCGACCACGATGCCGGAGCCCTGAGAACCCTCGGTGTCACTGGTCGCCTCGATGGTGACCACCGAATCGGCCACCGCGGCCGCGACTTTGGCGAACCCACCCTCGGGCGGCTCGCCGCTGTTACCCGTCTCCAGCGTCACCTTCGAGGTGGTGAACGCCTCGACGACCTCGGCGGTCTTGCGGCCGACCCAGCCGCCGGCCACCCCGATGACCAACGCGATGATCGCGAGCACGGCCAGCGCGACGTAGGAGACCCTGCCGCCGAACAGCACATCGCGCACACCCAGCTTGCCGACCGGGCCACTCGAGGTGGCCGGCGCCGACGGCGCCAGCGCGGGCGTACCCAGCCCTGCCGGGGCTCCGGGGTTGCGCCACGGGTCGTCCGCCGGGTCGGGGCCGTCGTCGCCGCGTTCGGCGTCCAGCGCGCCGGCGTCGGTGGGATGCCGCTGCAGGGAGTCCCCGCCGGGATAGGGCCGGCCGAACGCCTCCGCCAGCACGGGGTCGGGTGGCCGATCTTTGGGGGTGAACTCGCCCTGATCGCGGTACTTGTCGGCCCCGAGGAAGGAGCCGTCGACGCCGGCGGGCCGCCCGAAGGCGCGTTTGGCCGCCGGATCGACCGGTGGTCGCGACACTGGGCGCGGCTCGAGACGCTCCCGACCCGTCTGGTCCAGATTGCTCACCCGTTCACAGCCTTTCTCGATGCCCTATCTCGATACCCCTCATCGAGGCATCAGGAATCGCCGACGCACTCTCACTGGAGGATCCGCACTCACCCTACCGACGCTTGCGGCGGGCGCGCTGCACACCGTCAGCTAACTGTGGCGTATCGATTGGTTCCGGCGTCTCGGCCGGAGGACGGTTCGGGATCTGGGACAACAGCCCCAGCAGAGAACTCGGCATCGCAACGGGACACGAGTCCCGCAACGCCTCGCGAGCCTGTCGCTGCGCGTCGACCTCCATCGCGCACTCCGAACAGAGGGAGAGGTGGTGGGCGGCACGCAAATGAGCGGTCATGCGCAGCTCGCCGTCGACGAACGCCGCGATGGCCTCGATGGACAGGTGCTCGGTGGATCCGAACTGGCGCGGACCGACGGGAGCGTCACTCTGGGAGGCCAGCTGAGCCGGGAGCCAGGAGAAGGCGCGTCGGAATGCATGTCCGGGGTCGAACACCACCCTGCTCCTCTCGGCTTCTGTCTCACTCAGACTTGTTCACTGGATCACTTCGAATGTAGCGCGGCAAGCTGTGAGGCAGTGTCCGAACTCAGGCGGTTCTGGCTGCGTCCAGCGAGCCGGCGTCCGAATGACGGGCCAGGTACTCGCGCAGCGCCTGCCGACCACGGTGGATGCGGCTGCGCACCGTCCCGAGCTTGACGTCGAGCGTCGCCCCGATCTCCTCGTAGGACAGACCCTCGATGTCGCACAGGACCACCGCCGCGCGGAACTCCGGCGGCAGCGAGTCCAACGCGGCCTGCAGGTCGGGCCCCAGGCGGGAGTCGTGGTAGATCTGCTCCGGGTTGGGCTCGTCGGCCGGCACACGTTCGTAGTCCTCCGGCAGCGCCTCCATCCGGATGCGGCCGCGGCGGCGGACCATGTCGAGGAACAGGTTGGTCGTGATGCGGTGCAGCCAGCCCTCGAACGTGCCGGGCTGGTAGTTCTGCACGGACCGGAACACGCGGATGAACGTCTCCTGGGTCAGGTCCTCGGCGTCGTGCTGATTGCCCGAGAGCCGGTAGGCCAGGCGGTACACCCGATCCGCATGCTGGCGGACCAGCTCGTCCCAGCTGGGCATCGCGGCCATGTCGCCGGTGGCGTCGAACACCGCGGTGCCGGTCAATTCGTCGGTCGGCTCCACCCATTCGCCGTCGGTGAACTGCTCGAGATGCGCCATCGAGACAGGGGATGTCACAGGCGCGGCGTGTGTGGTGGTCGTCGGATCCTCCAGGTCGTCGTGGGAGCGGCCGTCGAGAGACGGATGCTCGATGTCGACAACGCGGCGCGATCCGGCTTTCTTCCCCGAAGTGGTCCCGGAGACCCGGATGTCGCTGGACGCGCCGTCTGTCATGCGCTTACCGTCTCCCGTGCTGGTGTGTCAGGCATATGAGCAAACTGAACATTTCCTGAGAAAGAGCGCTACCCCTTTTTCGACCAGCGAAAACAGTCCGCCGGCACCCGGATTCTGCGTCGCCGCGGACGGGCGTGTCGGGGCCCCGGCGTTGCGTTTTTCGCTTTACGCTGCGGGCATGTCCAGCACCGACGAGCCCGGGGGCGGCTCCGGCGATTCCGGAGCGCGGCCCAGCCAGGCCGAGGCGATCGTCCGTCACGCCGAGCATTCGATCTCCGAGGACGCCATCGTCGCCGCGGCGCGGGAACGCGCGGTCGACATCGGCGCCGGTGCGGTGACCCCCGCCGTCGGCGCACTGCTCTGCGTGTTGGCCAAGCTGACCGGCGCGAAAGCGGTGGTCGAGGTGGGCACCGGAGCCGGGGTGAGCGGTCTGTGGCTGCTCTCGGGGATGCGCGAGGACGGTGTGCTGACGACCATCGACGTCGAACCCGAGCATCAGCGCATCGCCAAGCAGGCGTTCACCGAAGCCGGGGTGGGCCCGGGCCGGACGCGCCTGATCAGCGGCCGCGCCCAGGAAGTGCTCACCCGGCTGGCCGACGAGTCCTACGACCTGGTGTTCATCGACGCCGACCCCGCCGACCAGCCGCAGTTCGTCGTCGAGGGTGTGCGACTGCTGCGGCCGGGCGGAGCGATCGTCGTGCACCGCGCGGCGCTCGGCGGGCGGGCCGGCGACGCCTCGGCCAAGGATGCCGAGGTCGGTGCGGTGCGCGAGGCGGCGCGGCTGATCGCCGAGGACGAGCGGCTCACGCCTGTCCTGGTCCCGCTGGGCGACGGGCTGCTGGTCGCGGCCCGCGACTGACCCTTTCCCGCGGCGTTTCTCTCGCGAGCAGACAAAGAAACGCGCTCGAAGCCCGATGTCGATGCGAGTTCGCGTCTGCTCGCCGGTGACCCCTTGACGCCGCACTGAACGAGTGTTTAGCGTATTGAACGTGCGTTCAGCTGACGATCTGACCACCAGGGCGCGGATCCGGGACGCGGCGATCGATCTGTTCGGCCGCGACGGCTTCGGCGTGGGTGTGCGGGCCATCGCCGCGGCGGCGGGGGTGAGCCCGGCGCTCGTGATCCACCATTTCGGCTCCAAGGACGGTCTGCACAAGGCGTGTGACGACTACGTCGCCGAGACGGTGCGCGAGAGCAAGTCGCAGTCGTTGCAGACCTCCGACCCCGCGACGTGGCTGGGTCAGCTGGCTGAGATCGAGGAGTACGCGCCGCTGGTCGCCTATCTGGTGCGCAGCCTGCAGTCGGGAGGTGAGCTCGCGAAGTCGTTGTGGCGCACCATGATCGACAACGGCGAGCAGTACATCGAAGAGGGCGTGCGCGCCGGCACCATCAAGCCGAGCGCCGACCCGAAGGCCCGCGCGCGCTTCCTGGCGCTGACCGGTGGCGGCGCCTTACTGCTGTACCTGCAGATGCACGACGACCCGACGAATCTTCGTGCGGTGCTGCGGGATTACAGCGAGGACATGGTGCTGCCCGCGCTCGAGGTCTACACCTTGGGCCTGCTGGCCGATTCGACGATGTACGACGCCTTCCTCGCCAGACGCGAGAAGGGCATCCCGTTCACAGCCAACCCGGAAGACCACGATGAGTGACCCAGCTATCGAGATCCACGAACTGACGAAGAACTTCGGTGCGGTGCGCGCCCTCGACGGCCTCGATCTGAACGTCGCCGAAGGGGAGGTGCACGGCTTTCTCGGCCCCAACGGCGCGGGCAAGTCGACGACCATCCGCATCCTGCTCGGCCTGGCGCGCGCCGGCGCGGGCACCGCTCGCCTGCTCGGCGGCGACCCGTGGACCGACGCCGTCACGCTGCACCGCCAACTCGCCTACGTGCCCGGTGATGTCACGCTGTGGCCCACGCTGACCGGCGGCGAGACGATCGACCTGCTGGCGCGCATGCGGGGTGGCATCGACCAGAAGCGGCGCGCCGATCTCATCGAGCGTTTCGAACTCGACCCCACCAAGAGGGCACGCACCTACTCCAAGGGCAACCGCCAGAAGGTGTCTCTCGTCTCGGCGTTCTCCTCAGACGCCAGGCTCCTCCTGCTCGACGAACCGAGTAGCGGCCTCGATCCGTTGATGGAAAACGTCTTTCAGCAGTGCGTCGGCGAGGCCCGCGATCGCGGCGTCACCGTCCTGCTGTCCAGCCACATCCTCGCCGAGACCGAGGCACTGTGCGACCGCGTCACCATCATCCGGGCGGGCCGCACCGTCGAGAGCGGCACGCTGGACTCGATGCGTCACCTGTCGCGCACCTCGATCAAAGCCGAGATGCTGTACGACGGACTCGATCTCAGTTGCATCCCGGGGGTCGAGGACGTCAGCATCGAGGGCCGAACGGTACGCGCCCAGGTCGACAGCGACAGCCTGGCCGAGGTGATCAGGGCCCTCGGCGAGGCAGGCGTGCGCAGCCTGGTCAGCCAGCCGCCGACGCTGGAGGAGCTCTTCCTCCGGCACTACCACACGGATACCCCCGAGCAGGTGACGGCATGACCGCGGTCATCGAGCGCCCGCACCAGCCCGCGCACCAGGCCCGCCGGAATGGCACCGGCATGACGGGAACCCTTGGGCTCCTCCGGCTCTACGCACGACGCGACCGCATCGTGCTGCCGCTGTGGGTGCTGCTGTTGTCGGTGCCGCTGTCCACGGTGTACGTCGGCAGCATCGAGACCGTCTATCCCAGCGCCGCAGATCGCGCGACGTTGGCCGCGTCGATCATGGCCAGCCCGGCGCAGCGCGCGCTGTACGGGCAGGTGTTCAACGACAGCGTCGGCGCAGTCGGTATCTGGAAGGCCGGCATGTTCCACGTGCTGATCGCCGTGGCGGTGATCCTCACGGTGATCCGACACACCCGCGCCGACGAGGAGACCGGTCGCAGCGAGCTTCTCGACTCCACCGCGGTCGGCCGCTATGCCGGCCTGACCGCGGCGGTACTGCTGGCGGGTGGCGCCTCGGTACTGACGGGTCTCGTCGGCGCCGCGGGCCTGCTCACCCAGGACATCCCGGCGGCGGGGTCACTGGCGTTCGGGGCCGCGCTGGCCTGCTCCGGGCTGGTGTTCACGGCGGTGGCGGCGGTGAGCGCGCAGCTGTCCTCGAGCGCCCGGTTCGCGCGCAGCGTCGCGTTCGGCGCGCTCGGGGTGGCGTTCACGCTGCGGGCGGTCGGCGACGCCGGTGCGGGGGCGCAGGCGCTCACGTGGTTGTCGCCTCTGGGCTGGTCGCTGCAGGTGCGGCCGTATGCGGGCGACCGGTTCTGGGTGCTCGGCCTGCACCTGGCGCTCACCGCGCTCCTTCTCGTCCTCGCGTACACCCTGCTCTCCCGGCGCGACGTCGGCGCGGGGCTTCTCGCCGAGCGGCGGGGCCCGGCCCGCGGCGGACGGCGCCTGCGCGGGGTGCTCGCGCTGGCGTGGCGGCTGGACCGGGGCTCGCTGATCGTGTGGACCGTCGGTCTGGCGCTGTACGGCGCAATCATCGGCAGCATCGTGCACGGCATCGGCGACGAGATCGGCGGCAGCCAGATCGCGCGTGACGTGGTGACGCGCCTCGGCGGCACCGATGCCATGGAGCAGGCGTTCATCGCGGTGGCGTTCAGCATGCTCGGCATGGTCACCGCGGCGTTCGCGATCTCGCTGGCCCTGCGGCTGTACCAGGAGGAGTCCAGCGGGCACGCCGAGACGGTGCTGGCGAGCGCTGTCAGCCGAACCCGTTGGCTGACAGGTCATTTGGTGTTCGCCCTGGGCGGTCCGGCCGTGGCGCTGCTGATCGCCGGGCTGGTCACCGGGCTCGCCTACGGCGCCGCCGCGGGCGACATCCCGGGCGTGCTGCCGAGAGTGCTGGGCACGGCGGCCGTCCAGTTGCCGGCGGTGTGGCTGCTCGCCGCCGTCACGGTGGCGTTGTTCGGCGTGCTGCCGCGTTTCACGCCGGTCGGCTGGGGCGTGCTCGTCGCGTTCATCGCGGTGTTCATGCTCGGCTCGCTGTCCGGGGCGCCGCAGTGGTTGCTCGACCTCGAACCCTTCACCCACGTCCCGCATGTCGGCATCGGCGATTTCACGCCGGTGCCGCTGCTGTGGCTGCTGACCCTCGACGCGGCGCTGATCGCGTTGGGCGCCATCGGTTTTCGCCGCCGCGATCTGCGCTGAGGAGGACGCCGTGAAGCTCACCCTGCAGGCTGTGAGTTCCTTCGTGCTGGGCCTGGCGTTCTTCGGGCTGGTCCTGTTTCTACCGGCCGGCACGTTCGACTACTGGCAGGCCTGGGTGTTCGTCGCGGTGTTCTCGGTGTCGACTTTCGTTCCCAGCACCTACCTGGCGATCCGTCACCCCGATGCCCTGTCCCGCAGGATGAAGGCCGGACCGACGGCCGAAACCCGCCCCGCGCAACGCATCATCATCACCGCGATCTTTCTCCTGGGCATCGCGGTGATGGTCGTCAGCGCGCTCGACTGGCGCTTCGGCTGGTCGACCGTCCCGGTGTGGCTCGTGATCGCGGGCGAGGTGCTGGTCGCCGCCGGACTGGTCGGCGCGCAGCTGGTGGTGATCCAGAACAACTACGCCGGCGCCAGCATCACCGTCGAGGAGGGCCAGCCGCTGGTGTCCACCGGGCTGTACGGGATCGTGCGGCACCCGATGTACACCGGGTCGCTGATCATGATGCTCGGCACTCCGCTCGCGCTGGGCTCGCTGTGGGGCCTGCCCGTCGTGCTGGCGGCGGTCCCGGTGCTGGCGGCACGCATCCTCGACGAGGAGAAGGCACTGACCACCGAGTTGGCCGGCTATCCCGAGTACACGCAGCGGGTGCGGTATCGGCTGATCCCCGGCGTGTGGTGATCCGGCGCCCATACTGATGCCATGGAGCTGCTGACCGGGTTCGGGCTGGCGACCGCGGCAGGGCTCAACGCGTACATCCCGCTGCTGGCGTTGGGGCTGCTCGCCCGGTTCACCGACCTGGTCGCGCTCCCGGCGGGGTGGTCGTGGCTGGAGAACGGCTGGGTGATGGCGATCGTCGCCGTGCTGCTCGTGGTCGAGATCGGTGCGGACAAGGTGCCCGCGCTCGACACGGTCAACGACACGGTCCAGACGTTCATCCGGCCCACCGCGGGCGGCATCGTGTTCGGCTCCGGCACCGCGGCCCAGACCGCCGCCGTCACCGATCCCGGTGCCTTCGCCCAGTCGGGTCAGTGGATCCCCGTCGTGCTGGGGATCATCGTCGCGCTGGTGGTGTCGCTGACGAAGTCCACGGTGCGGCCAGCCGCGAACGTGGCCACGGCCGGCATGGCAGCCCCGGTCCTGAGCACCGTCGAGGACGTCGTCAGCGTGGTGCTCGTGGTGCTCGCGATCCTGGTGCCGGTGCTGGTCCTGGCGGCGCTGATCGCGCTCGGCTGGGCCGCGGTCCGGCTGATCCGGCGGCGCCGGCGCAGACCGGTGGCCGGGAGCGGTACTCGCTGACGACACGGGTACCCGTGCGCCATGCAGACGTTCCTGCCGTGTCCCGGGTTCGCCGATTCCGCCGGTGTGCTCGACACCAAGAGGCTCGGCAAGCAGCGCGTCGAGACCATCCAGGTGCTGCGGGCGCTGACCGTGGCAGGCTACGGCTGGCGGCACCACCCGGCCGCGGCGATGTGGGCCGGCTACGAGGAGGCGCTCGTCCGCTACGGCCTCGAGGTCTGCCGGCTCTGGTGCAGCCAGGGCCGGGCCGACACCTGCGCGGCCACGCTGGTCACCGATCTGACGGAGGGCACGGGACTGACCGTGATCCGGACCCAGGACGACCTGGCCGCCGCCGGCGAGTTGCCGCCGTGGCTCGGTGATCCGGCGCTGCACCAGAGCCACCAGTCAGCGCTGGTGCGCAAGGACCCCGGGCACTACCGGCCGCTGTTCCCCGACGTCGCCGACGACCTGCCGTACGTGTGGCCCGCGTCGGACAGAGCGCGCCGAGTGCCCGCCGGCTGAGCCCGATCCGGGCTACACCCAGACGCCCTTGCCGACCGCGACCACTCCGCCCGCACTGATCGAGAACCGCTCGCGGTCCTTGTCGAGGTCGACGCCGACCATCTCCCCGGGCCCGACCACCACGTTCTTGTCCAGGATCGCGTGCCGGACCACCGCGCCGCGGCCGATCCGCGCGCCGGGCATGATCACGCTGCCTTCGACGATCGCCCCGTCGTCGACGACGACGTTCGAGGACAGCACCGAATTGCGCACCGAGGCAGCCGAAATGATGCTGCCCGCGCCTACCACGGATTCCTGGGCCGACCCGCCGTTGACGAACTTGGCCGGGGCCAGGTTCTCCGAGCTGCCCCGGATCGGCCAGCGCTTGTTGTACAGATTGAAGATCGGGTGCACCGACACCAGGTCCATGTGCGCGTCGTAGAACGCGTCCAGCGTCCCGACGTCGCGCCAGTAGCCGTGGTCGCGTTCGGTCGCCCCGGGCACCTCGTTGTTGTTGAAGTCGTACACCGCGGCCATCCCGTCGGTCACGAGCCGGGGGATGATGTCGCCGCCCATGTCGTGGTCGGAGTCGTCGTCCTCGGCGTCGGCGCGGATGGCGTCGATGAGCACCTTGGTCGTGAAGATGTAGTTGCCCATCGACACGAACGTCTGCTCGGGGTCATCGGGGGTGCCGGGCGGGTCCGCCGGCTTCTCGATGAACGACCGGATCCGGCCGGAGTCGTCGGAGTCGATGCAGCCGAACGCGGTGGCTTCCGCGCGCGGCACCCGGATTCCGGCGACGGTCGCCCCGGCGCCGCTCTCGATGTGCTGCTGGACCATCTGCTCGGGGTCCATCCGATAGACGTGGTCGGCGCCGAAGATCACGATGTAGTCGGGGTCCTCGTCGTAGATCAGGTTCATCGACTGGTAGATGGCGTCCGCCGACCCGGTGTACCAGCGCGGGCCGAGCCGCTGCTGAGCCGGCACCGGGGTGATGTACTCCCCCGCGAGCCCGGACAGCCGCCAATTCTGCGAGATGTGGCGGTCCAGCGAATGCGACTTGTACTGGGTGAGAACACAGATCCGCAGATACCGGGCGTTGACGAGGTTGGACAGCACGAAGTCGATGAGCCGGTAAGCGCCTCCGAACGGGACGGCGGGCTTGGCCCGGTCGGCCGTCAGCGGATACAGCCGCTTCCCTTCGCCGCCGGCGAGGACTATGCCCAACACATGTGGCGCTTCCCTCATGCTGCCAACCTATCGGCAGGAAGTGTCAAGGGCCACCCATTCGCCCTATTGCGGCGACGGGTTCTCGGGCTGTCCATCAAGACAATTGGTGATGCGGCGCAGCCGCTGACGAATTTGGATACGGTCACACCATGCGGGTGGCGATGATGACTCGGGAATATCCACCGGAGGTCTACGGCGGTGCAGGGGTCCACGTCACCGAACTCGTTGCGCAGTTGCGGCATCTGTGCGAGGTCGATGTGCACTGCATGGGCGCGCCGCGGTCCGGCGCGACGGTCGCCCAGCCCGACCCCGCACTGGCGGGCGCCAACCCCGCACTGGCGACACTGTCGGCCGATCTGAACATGGTCAACACCGCTTCGCAGGCCACCGTCGTGCACTCGCACACCTGGTACGCGGGGATGGCCGGGCACCTGGCGGCCCTGCTCTACGGCGTGCCGCACGTGCTGACGGCGCACTCGCTGGAGCCGATGCGGCCGTGGAAGGCCGAGCAGCTCGGCGGTGGCTACCGCATCTCGTCGTGGGTGGAGAAGACGGCCGTCGAAGCCGCCGACGCGGTGATCGCGGTGAGCTCGGGCATGCGGGAGGACGTCCTGAGCACGTATCCGACCCTGGACCCGAACCGGGTGCACGTGGTGCGCAACGGCATCGACACGGCGGTCTGGTATCCGGCCGCCGCCGAGGGCAGCGGCTCCGTGCTGGCTGAGCTCGGCGTCGACCCGGCGCGACCGATCGTCGCGTTCGTTGGCAGGATCACCCGGCAGAAGGGCGTCGCGCACCTGGTCGCGGCGGCGCACCATTTCGCGCCCGAGGTCCAGCTGGTGCTCTGCGCGGGCGCACCGGACACCCCCGAGATCGCCGAAGAGGTGGCGTCGGCGGTGCAGGAGCTGTCCCGCGCACGCACCGGGGTGTTCTGGGTGCGGGAGATGTTGCCCACTCACAAGATCCGCGAAATCCTGTCGGCGGCAACAGTTTTCGTGTGCCCTTCGGTGTACGAGCCGTTGGGCATCGTCAACCTCGAGGCGATGGCATGCGGGACGGCGGTGGTGGCCTCCGATGTCGGCGGCATCCCGGAGGTGGTCGCCGACGAGCAGACGGGTCTGCTGGTGCACTACAACGCCAGCGACAGCGGAGCTTTCGAGCGGGAATTGGCGGCCGCGGTCAACGCGCTGGTGGGCGAGCCCGAACGAGCCAGTCGATACGGATCGGCCGGACGGCAGCGCTGCATCGACGAATTCTCGTGGGCCCAGATCGCCGAGCAGACGCTCGAGATCTACCGCAAGGTCGCCTCGTGAGCCCGCAACGCTAGCTCGTCACGCCCTTGAGTTCGTCGCCGAGTGCGGCGGCCTCTTCGGGGGTCAACTCGACGACGAGCCGGCCGCCGCCTTCCAGTGGTACTCGCATCACGATGCCGCGCCCCTCCTTGGTTGCTTCCAGTGGACCGTCTCCGGTCCGGGGCTTCATCGCCGCCATCGAGTGCTCCCTCCACAATGGGCGTGCCCGTCAGGGCCCGATTGTCCGTGCAAACCGCGGTGCTGCGCACTCATCGACGAACAGTGACGACCGCTGACAGAACCCGGCTCTGAACTGCTACAGACCTCCATTGTTCCCTATCCAGGCCAGCTCGTGTGCGAAGACCCGGCTATCGCCGGTTCTGCGCCCGGCTTGACGGCCTCGACGAAGTAGCCGCGGGGCACACCGGCGGCGTCGAGCGGCGCGGCCGGCGCGCTCGACCGGCCCCACGCGTGGCCCGGTTCGGCGACGTCGGTCACGCGGCTCGACCACCCGTGCACAGCGGCCAGCTCGCCCGGTGCATCGGTGGCGAACAGCCACGGTGAACCCTGCTCGGCCATCGATCGCAGCAGGGTCGCCATGAACGGCGCCTCCATCAGAGCCTTGCCGACGATGTCGTAGAGCAACACCGAGCCCGCCGCCGACAGCGCGTCGACCTGCGCGAAGAGCGCGTGCACCGCGGCCTCGTCGAGGTACTGCAGCAGCCCCTCGATCAGCCAGACCGTGGGCCGGGCCGGATCGAATCCCGCCGAAGTGAGCACACCGGCCCACGCGTCGGCGAGGTCCACCCCGACGGCCACCCGCACACATCGCGGCCGCTCCCCGGCCAGCAGCTCGGCCTTGGCGGCGATGACCGCCGGCTGGTCGATCTCGAACACCGTGGTGCCCGCGGGCCACGCCAGCCGGTACGCCCGCGCGTCGAGGCCCGCGGCGAGGATCACCACCTGCCTGACCGTGCCGGTGGCCCGCAGCAGCGCCTCGTCCCAGAACCGGGTGCGGACCACGATCTGCGTCGTCGACCGCTCGCCGACGTCGGCGACCATGCGCTCGAGCATCGCCAGCCCCGCCGTCCCGGCCAGCCGTGCGGCGTACGGATCGGTGAACAGGCGATCGTCGCGGGTCGATTCGTGCGCCCGGATGGCGGCGACGAGAACGCCCGTGTCGGCCACCGCCTTGCGCTGCACCGGTGCAGGCACGTGGCCGTCGTGCGGCTGGTCGGCCATCAGCTCGCCGCCCTCGGAACCCAGCAGTTGGCGACGTGGTCGTCCACCATCCCGGTGGCCTGCATCAACGCGTAGGCCGTCGTCGGGCCGACGAACCGGAACCCGCGCCGCTTGAGCTCCTTGGCCATGGCCGCGGACTCCGGCGTCACCGCCGCCACGAGCGACAGGTCGGTCGGACGCTCGCGGGTCGACCGGTCCGGCGGGGCGAAGGACCACAGCAGCTCGCCGAGGTCGACGCCGTCGTCGGCCAGGTCGGCGGCGGCCCGCGCGTTGGAGATCGTGGCCTCGATCTTCAGACGGTTGCGCACGATGCCCGGATCGGCCATCAGCCGCTCGACGTCGCGGTCGGTGTAGCGGGCGATCCGTTCGACGTCGAACCCGTCGAAGGCCGACCGGAAATTGTCGCGCTTGCGCAGGATGATCAGCCAGGACAGCCCGCTCTGGAACGCTTCGAGGCTGATCCGCTCGAACAGCGCCGCGGAGTCGCGCACGGGACGCCCCCACTCGGTGTCGTGGTAGTCGCGGTAGAGCACGAAATCGTCTGACGACAGCCGTGATCGGTCGATCCAGCCGCATCGGATGCGGCGGTCGTCGGCAGGCGCTGTCATGTCCCGTCCCGCGCGTCGTCGGAGTGCGCGGCGTGTACCCCCTCGGCGGGACGCTCGACCGCCGGCTCGTCGAGCCCTTGGGCGGCGCGCACCGCCGCGAGCTCGCCCCGGAGCTGGTCGAGTTCCTGCCCGAGCCGGTCGAGCACCCAGTCGACCTCGCTGGTCTTGTAGCCGCGCGCGGTCTGGGTGAATTTCACGGCGTCGACGTCGGCGCCCGTCACGCCCGAGGCCGGCAGCACGGTGGCGGTGGTCCCGCGCGGCAGCGGCGGCAGCACCTCTCCCCGGCCGAACAGCACGCTGCCCACGGCGAACAACACGACGCCGATCAACACCAGCACCACGAGATAGAGCAGAACCAGGGTCACGCCTCGATAGTGCCCGACGACGCCGACAAGAGCCTCCGTTCCCCCGTCGGAAAGGGGGGTCAGCGCGGGCGCAGCGTGATCATCGGCGGCCGGTCGGCCAGCGACACCGTCGACGTGCGGGGCGTGTAGTCCTCGCCGTCCGCGTAGAACTGCGTCAGCCCGACTCCCGAGTCCGGGATGCCGCACCGCGACAGCAGTGTGGCGATCACCTGCCGGCTCATCGACGCCAACTCGGTCAGCGGGCGGTTGCGGTGGGTCCGTACCCCGAGGTTGACCTGGGCGATGCCGTCGAGGCCGAGCCGGTCGTACGCGTCGACGAGCAGGCCGATCTCCACGCCGTAGCCGGGCGCGAACGGGACCGAGGTGAGCAGCTCTCGGGTGCCGGCGTATTCACCGCCGAGCGGTTGGTAGAGGCACATCAGCTCGGGACGCAGCGCGGCCAGCAGCGGGCGGGCCACCAGCTCGGTGACCCGGCCGCCCCCATTGGCGTCCTCGCTGCCGCTGACCTTGAGCGGCCGGCGGTAGAAGCCCTTCACGAGATGCACGCCGTCCGTGGTCAGCAGCGGGCCCAGCAGTTTCGGCACGAACATCGGGTCCGGATCGATCAAATCGGAGTCGACGAACACGATGATGTCACCCGTCGTCGCGGCCAGCGAACGCCACAACACCTCACCCTTGCCGGGTTCGGGGGCCACCTCCGGCAGCGCGACCTCCCGGCTGACCACGCGCGCGCCGGCGGCGACCGCGCGGATCTCGGTGTCGTCGGTGGAGCCGGAATCGAGCACGATCAACTCGTCGACCAGCCCTCCCAGCAGCGGGGTGATCGTCTCGACGACGCCGGCGACCGTCTCCTCCTCGTTGAGCGCGGGCAGGACCACCGACACGGTCCGGCCGCACTTGGCGGCCTCGAGCTCGGCGACCGTCCAGTCCGGCCGGCTCCAGCTGTGATCGGACAGCCAGCGGTGTTCGGCCACCTGGTAGGTGTCCAGGTCGTTGACGCGATCGGACAACACAGTCATGCCAGTCCCCTCACCGTGCGTTTCGGCTGACGGGCGCCCTTGATCGACGCGACCATCTCCAGTACCCGACGTGTGGGTCCCACCTCGTGCACCCGGAACATCGCAGCGCCTTCTGCGGCCGCCAGAGCGGTCGCGGCCAGGGTGCCCTCGAGGCGTTCGGTCAAGCCCACACCCAGAGTCTCCCCGACGAAATCCTTGTTGCTCAGTGCCATCAGGACGGGCCATCCAGTGTTTACAAGGTCTTTTACGTGGCGCAACAAACTAAGGCCGTGGTAAGTGTTCTTGCCGAAATCGTGCGTCGGATCGATGACGATGCCGTCGCGGCGCACCCCGAGTGCCGCCGCCCGCTCGGCCGCCGCGGTCACCTCGGCGAGCACGTCGTCGACCACGCCGCGCTCGGTGATGCCGTAGTCGACCCGGAAGGGCCGGGTGCGCGGCGCCGCACCGCCGGTGTGGGAGCAGACCAGGCCGGCCCCGAATTCGGCGGCCACCGTCGCCAGATCCGGGTCTGCGCCACCCCACGTGTCGTTGATCAGGTCGGCGCCCGCCGCGCAGGCCTGCTTGGCGACCTCCGCACGCCAGGTGTCCACGCTGATCAGCTGGTCGGGGTAGGTCGACCGCAGCCACTCGATGAACGGGACGACGCGCGCGATCTCCTCGTCGACGCCCACCGTCTCCCCGGGGCCCGCCTTCACGCCGCCGACGTCGACGAGGTCGGCGCCGTCGGCGATCACCCGGTGGGCAGCCTCCTTGGCCGCCTCGTCGGTGAACGTGACGCCCCGGTCGTAGAACGAGTCCGGCGTGCGGTTCACGATCGCCATGATCAGGGCGCGACCGCCCGCCACGGGGCGCCCGAGAAAGGTCGACTGCACGTTCCCAGGCTACGGGCGGGCGAATCGGGCGCGATCGAGGACGCTGGAGGTCCTTACGCGCGCCCGATTCGCCGGGTCACTTGGGCTTCTTGCCCGCGGCGACCTCTTCGGGGTACTCGTCGTAGAACGGCACGTAGCCCTCGTCCTTGCCGGACAGCACGTACAGCGGGTCCTCGATCGTGACGTCCTCGGAATCGTCGTCGTCACCGGAGGCCTTGCCGTAGCCCTCCTTGCGCAGATCGCCCTTCTGGCTCTTGAACGTCGAGGTGTGCGCGAGCTCCTCGACCACCCGGACGAACAGCGGCACCGCGTAGCCGGGCAGCTTGTCGAAGGCGGCCTTGGCCAGCGACTTGCCGTCGAACTCCTGGCCGTCCTTGAGCTGGATCGCCGCCATGCCGGCGCGGCCGCCCGCACCCGGCACCTCGACCCCGAAGACGGTGGCCTCCTCGACCTGGGAGTCGGTGGAGATCGCCGCCTCGACCTCGGTGGTGGCGACGTTCTCGCCCTTCCACCGGAAGGTGTCGCCGAGCCGGTCGGTGAACGCCGCGTGCCCGAACCCCTGGGCGCGCATCAGGTCGCCGGTGTTGAACCACACGTCGCCCTCCTTGAAGGCGCCGCGCACCAGCTTCTTCTCGGTGGCTTCCTTGTCGGTGTAGCCGTCGAAGGGCTGGAAGTTGCTCACCTTGCTCAGCAACAGCCCCGGCTCGCCGTTCTTCACCCTGCGCAGCCGGCCGTTCTCGTCCCGCTTGGGCTCGCCGCTGTCGTGGTCGTATTCGACGAACGCGACCGGCGTCGGGCAGATCCCGGTCGTCTTGTCGATGTTGAGCACGTTGACGAACGCGGTGTTGCCCTCGCTGGCCGCGTAGAACTCGCAGACCCGCTTGATGCCGAACCGATTGGTGAACTCGTCCCAGATGGCCGGGCGCAGACCGTTGCCGGCGATGACGCGCACCTTGTGCTTGCGGTCGGTCGGCTTCTCGGGCTGGCCGAGCAGGTAGGTGCAGATCTCGCCGATGTAGACGAACGCGGTCGCGTCGAAGCGGATCACGTCGTCCCAGAACTTCGACGCAGAGAACGACTTGCCCAGCGCCAGCGCGGCACCCGAGTTCAGCACCGACGACAGCGCCACCGTCAGCGCGTTGTTGTGATAGAGCGGCAGGCAGCAGTAGAGGGTGTCGCTGCTGTTGAGCCGCATGCCGAGGCCGCCGAACCCGGCCAGCGCGCGCAGCCAGCGGTAGTGGGTCATCACACTGGCCTTGGGCATCCCGGTCGTGCCCGAGGTGAAGATGTAGAACGCCTTGTCCTTGGCGAGCACCGCCGACGTGGTGGCCGGGTTGGTGGTGGGCGCCGTGGCGGCCAGCTGCTGGATCTCGTCGATGGTGAGCAGGCCGGTGGTGTCCGCGCCGCTCTCGTTGATCGGCTCCACCAGGTCGACCTCGGTGACGACGACCGTCGCCTCGAGAAGCCCGAGACTGTGCTTGAGGACGTCGCCGCGCTGGTGGTAGTTGATCATCCCGGCGATGGCGCCGCACTTGACGGCGGCCAGCATCAGCAACACCGAGTCCGGCGAGTTGCGCAGCATGATCCCGACGACGTCACCGTGCCCGACACCGCGGGCCGCCAGCACCGCGGCGTAGCGGTTGACCGTCTCGTTGGCCTCGCCGTAGGTCAGTTCCTTGTCAGCGAACTTGAGGAAGACCTTGTCGCCGTACTGCGCCGCGCGGTCCTGGAAGACCTTCCCGATCGAGGTCTTGGCCGACGGCCGGGCGAGGAATCCTGTCACGACGCCGCGCAGAATCGTCGGCGTGTCCATCAGCAATCCCGGCACCTGACTCGCGATGTCGAGCACCCCGACGCTGCTCCGCGTCCCGGATTTCCCGCTCATTCCCCGTCCCTCCAGTCCTTACGTTGTGGGTCACCCTAGCCGGGGTGCGCACGCCGTCAGAGCGGCATCGACGTCGTCGACGACGATGAGCCGCCGAAGCGCTTCCTCGGCGACGTATCCCGTTCCGACCAGCCCGCGCAGCCAGGCCAGCAGGCCGTCGTAGTGCCCGAGAGTGTCGAGCATCACGATCGGCTTGGAGTGCATACCCAAATAGCCGGCTGTCCAGGCTTCGAAGAATTCCTCGAGCGTTCCGATACCGCCGGGCAGCGCGATGAACGCGTCGGCGCGGTCCTCCATCACCTGTTTGCGCTCCCGCATGGTGTCGGTGACGACGAGTTCGTCGGCCTCGGTGTCGGCGACCTCGCGGTGCACGAGCGCCTTGGGGATGACCCCGATGGTGTGGCCGCCGTGCGAGCGGGCCGCGCCCGCCACCGCCCCCATCGCGGAGACGTTGCCGCCCCCCGACACCAGCGTCCACCCGCGGTCGGCGATGCCCGTGCCGACCCGGCGCGCGAGGTCGATCAGATCGGGGTGCTGCGGACTCGACGCGCAATAGACGCAGACCGCCCACTCACGGTCGGGTTCTCGGGACACGGGCTCAAACCTAGCCATAGACTCCGGCCGTGCCTGTGCCCGTGCCTGTCCACTGGGTCACCGCACCGCCTGAACCCGCGCTCACACAGGTCGAATCCGGTGTGCGCACCCACGCCGGCGCCGTGCTGGTCGGGCCGGCCGGGGTCGGCAAGTCGACCCTGGCGCGGCGAGCCGTCGAGCGGTTGGCGCCCGACTTCTCGCGAGTCGACTGGGTGCGGGCGACGGCGTCGCAGACCCGGGTCCCCTTCGCCGCCTTCGAGCATCTGATCGACGTGCCCGACACCGGCAAGACGGCGGCCGTGCTGCGGGCCGCGCGCGAACGGCTCGGCGACGGCCGCCTGCTCGTCGTGGACGACGCCCATCTGCTGGACCCGCTGTCGGCGACGCTCGTCTATCAGCTGGCGGTCGCCCGCGCCGTCCGGATGGTGGCCACCGCCAGCCTCGGGGGGCCGCCGGTTCCCGCCGAGATCTCGGCGCTGTGGCGCGACGGCCTGCTGGCGCGGATCGACCTGCAGCCGGCCGGACACGACGACGGCCGGTTGCGGGCCCAGGTCGGCGAGTTCGTCGAGACGCTGCCGAAAGCCGCGCACCGGGTGCTGGAGTACCTCGTGGTGTCGGATCCGCTCTCGCTGGAGGACGCGGCGGTGCTGACCAGCGCCCACGCCGTGGACGAGGCTGTGCAGTCCGGCGCCGTCGAGATCGGCGAGGACGGACTGCGGCCGGCGCATCCGCTGTTCTGTGACGCGGTGCGCGGCGCGCTCGGCGGACCCGAGGTGCGCCGCCTGCGCACCGCGGTGGTCGAGCGCCTGTCGGCGTCGGCATCCAAGGGTGTCGTGGGGCGACTCCGCCTGGCCGTGCTGGCCCTCGGCAGTGACCGTCCGCAGTCGACGGCCGACCTGCGGACCGCGGCGCAGGAGGCGCTGCGGCTGGGTGACCTGGAGTTGTGCGAGCGGCTCGGGCGGGCAGCGCTGGAACGCGGACCGGACCTGGCCGCGCGCCTCACCGTGGCCTACGCGCTGGCGTGGCAGGGCCGCGGCCGCGAGGCCGACGACGTGCTCGCCGAGATCGACTCGACCGCACTGACCGAAGACGAGCTGATGGCGTGGGCGCTGCCGACAGCCGCCAATCAGTTCTGGATGCTGTCACAGCCCGAACGCGCGACCGCCTTCCTGCGCACCATCCGCGGTAAGGTGTCCTCCCCCGCGGCCCGCACCACGATCGACGCGTTGTCGGCCACCTTCGCGATGAACGCCGGAAACCTCACGCGGGCAACCGAAATCGCAGCCGAGGTGCTGGCATCCCCGGACGCCGACGACACCGCGATCGGCTGGGCGGCATCCGCGGCGGCGCTCAGCGCCGCACGCACGGGCCGGTTCGCCGACGTCGACGCGTTGGCCGAGCGCGCTTCGGCCGGACAGCCGGGCCTGCTGCGCTTCACCAGCGGGTACGGCCAGACCACCGCGCTGGTGATGGGAGGGGAGCCCGATCGGGCACTCGAATTGGCGCAACGGCTCACCGATTTCGCGCAGCGGCGTCAACCCGGCCGGGCGATCGGCGAGGTTCTGATCGCCGACGCACTGCTCGCGAAAGACGATCCCGCCCAAGCGGTTGCGCTGTTGCGCGACGCGGCCGCGACGCTGGCGCCCACCGGGTACTCGTGGGGCCCGCTGGCGTGGATGCTGCTCGCGCAGGCGCTGGGGCGGCTGAACCAGCCGGTGGAGGCGGCAAAGGCGTTATCGCGCGCGGAATCCCGCCACGGGCTCAAGTCGATGCTGTTCGCTCCCGAACTGGCACTGGCCCGCGCGTGGACGATGGCGGCGCGCAACGACGCCCACGAGGCGGTCGAACTGGCCCGCGGTGCGGTCAAAGCGGCCGACCGGGGCGGGCAGACGGCCGTCGCGTTGCGGGCCGCGCGCGACGGTGTGCGACTGGGTGATCCGCGTGCCAGGGACACGTTGACCCGGTTGTGCCGGGAGGTCGACTGCGCCTTCGGACGTGACGCGTTGGCCGCCGCCGGCGACTGACCTCGGCTGTCGGCGACGATCCGGCAATTCGGTGTCCGCCGGCCCTGCGTGCCCGCTCTAGAATTCCTACTCGACGGAATCTGGAGGTGTGTGATGGTCGAACCGCTCTCGGTGAACACCGATGGGGTGCGTTCGCTGTCGGACATCCATTCGACCGTCGCGGCCGCCCTCGGCGCACTGACCGCCGCGGCCCCGGGGGCGGCGGGCGTGGCGTCGACGCACGGCACCGTCGCCGCGGCCGTCGGCACCGCGCTCACCTCGGCGCTGGGCAGCCGGCGCGGCACGATGGCGACCACCCGGGCGTCCGGTGACACGATCGCCGAGCTGCTCCATCAGGCCGCCCTCGCCTACGAACGCGGCGACCGGCGCGGCGCCGAGGCGATCACGGCGGAGGCACAAGAGGCCGCACCCACTCGACCCGCGGCCGATTAGCCGGACATCAGCGCGGCGTTCTCCACCCGCAGCATCCGCTCCACACCGATCGCGTCGAGGAAGGCGTCGTCGTGGCTGACCACGATGAACGCGCCGCCGTACGCGCCCAGCGCGGCCTCCAGTTGCCCGACGCTGACGAGGTCCAAGTTGTTGGTCGGTTCGTCGAGCAGCAGCAACTGTGGCGCCGGCTCGGCGAACAACACACACGCCAGCGTCGCGCGCAGCCGTTCCCCGCCGGAGAGCACACCGACCGGAAGGTCGACGCCGTCACCGCGAAACAGGAACTGCGCCAACAGGTGACGCCGCCGCGTCACCGACAGTCCCGGCGCGAACGCTGCGAGGTTCTCGGCGACCGTGCGGTCGTCGTCCAGCAGGTCGAGACGCTGAGACAGGTAAGCCACCCGGCCGTCGGCCACCGCGACGGCACCGGCGTCCGGTTCGATCTCCCCCAGCACCGCGCGCAGCAGGGTGGTCTTACCCGCACCGTTGCGCCCGGTGAGCGCGATGCGTTGCGGTCCGCGCACCACCAGGTCGACACCGGCCAGCAGCTCCCGGCCGTCGCGGATGATACGTAAGTCGTTGATCTGCAACACTGTTCGACCCGCACGCACGGCGGTGTGGGGCAGGTCGAGGACGAGCGTGTCGTCGTCGCGGACCGCCCGCTCCGCGCCGTCGAGCCGCGCCCGCGCCTCCTGGACCCGCCGGGCGTGCACGTCGTCGGTCCGGCCTGCCGTCTCCTGCGCGCGGCGCTTCATCGCGCCGGCGACGATCTTCGGCAGTCCGGCATCGGACAGCGTGCGCTTGGCCGTGTTCGCCCGGCGGTCCGCCCGCTCCCGGGCCTGCTGACGCTGGCGCTTCTCCCTCTTCAACAGCTGCTCGGCATTGCGGACCGCACCCTCGGCAGCGCGCTGCCCTTCCTCGAGGGCGGCCCGGTAGTCGCTGAACGTGCCGCCGTACAGGGTGATCTCACCGCGGTGCAGTTCGGCGATACGGTCCATCCGGTCCAGCAGGACGCGGTCGTGGCTGACCAGCAGCAGGCACCCCCCGAAGTCGTCGAGCGCTTCGTAGAGCCGGTGACGGGCATCGGCGTCGAGGTTGTTGGTCGGCTCGTCGAGCAGCAACACGTCCGGGCGCCGCAGCAGCTCGCGCGCCAGGCCCAGGGTGACGACCTCACCGCCGGAGAGCGAACGCAGCGACCGTTCGAGCGCGAGGTGGCCGAGCCCGAGCCGGTCGAGTTGGGCGCGGGTGCGCTCCTCGACGTCCCAGTCGTCGCCGATGGCCGCGAACACCTCCTCCCCGGCGTCGCCCGCGGCGAGCGCGTCGAGCGCGCCGATCACCTCGGCCACCCCGAGCACCTCGCCGACGCTGCGGTCGTCGAGGAGCGGCAAGGTCTGCGGCAGGTATCCGATGACGCCGTCGACCGTGACCGAACCGGCGGCGGGAATCAGTTCCCCGGCGATCAGCCGCAGCAGCGCGCTCTTGCCGGCGCCGTTGGGCGCGACCAGGCCGGTGCGGCCAGGGCCGACGGTGAACGACAGGTCGGAGAACAGCGCGGTGTCGTCGGGCCAGGAGAAGGACAGGTGGGAACAGACCACCGAGGGGGTGAAAGACATCGGGAGAACGCTCTCGTCGGGCGGGCGACCGCACAGGCCCGCTCACGGATCATCAGGACGCGTCCGGGAATTACCCGGTGATGTCTTCTCCCAGCACGTGTTCCACGGTAACCGTGCCGTCAAGCGGTTAAGTAGCGCCGCAGCATGTCGGTGGCCGCGGTGATCTGACCGGCGTCGACGCGCTCGTCGGCGCGGTGCGCGAGGTTCGGGTCGCCCGGACCGTAGTTGACGGCCGGGATGCCCAGCGCCGCGAACCGGGACACGTCGGTCCAGCCGTACTTGGCACGCACCTGCCCGCCGGCGGCGTCGACGAGCGCGGCCGCCGCGGGCCGCGTCAGGCCGGGCAGCGCGCCCGCCGCCGAGTCCGTCAGCTCGATCCCGACGTCCAGGCCCGAGAACACGTCGCACACGTGCCCGTAGGCTTCTTCGGCACTGCGGTCGGGCGCGAAGCGGAAGTTGACCGTCACCGATGCCGCGTCGGGGATCACGTTCCCGGCGACACCGCCGTCGATGCGCACCGCCGACAGGCCTTCGCGGTAGACGCAGCCGTCGATGTCGACGCTGCGGGCGCGGTACGCCTCGAGCCTGGCCAGCACATCACCCAGTTTGTGGATCGCGTTGTCGCCCAACCACGATCGCGCCGAGTGCGCCCGGGTGCCGGTGGCGCTGACGACCACGCGCAGAGTGCCTTGGCAGCCGGCCTCGATGTACCCACCCGACGGCTCACCGAGGATCGCCACGTCGGCGGCCAGCCAGTCGGGCAGCTCGCGTTCGATGCGGCCGAGCCCGTTGGCGGAGGCCTCGATCTCCTCGCAGTCGTAGAGCACCAGCGTGATGTCGTGAGCGGGCTCGGCCACGGTGGCCGCGAGATGGAGGAAGACGGCGTCACCGGATTTCATGTCCGAGGTGCCACAGCCGTGCAGCACGCCGTCGACGAGCCGGCTGGGCAGGTTGTCCGCGGCCGGCACGGTGTCGGTGTGACCGGCGAGCAGCACCCGGGAGGGCTTGCCGAGGTTCGTCCGGGCCAGCACCGCATCGCCGCTGCGGACGACCTCGAACCCGCCGGTCTGCGCCCGCAGCGCGGCCTCGATCTCGTCGGCGATGCGCTTCTCGTGGCGGGACTCGCTGGGGATGTCCACCAACGCCGCGGTCAGCGCGATCGGGTCACCGTGAAGGTCGAGCACGGACCCACGGTAGCCGGTCAGTACTCGATGGCCTCGATCAGCGGCGACGGTTCGTCCATCAACGCCCAGAACCGGTCCCGGATGGCGACGGTCAGCGGACCCGGTTCACCGGCGCCGATCGCTTCACCGTCGAGGGTGTTGATCGGGGTGACCCCGCCGGCGGTGGTGACCGCCATGATCTCGTCGGCCTCGTACAGTTCGTGGCTGGTCACGTCGCGCAGCGTCGCCTCGATCCCCATCGCGTCGGCGATCTCGAAGACCGTCTTGCGGGTGATGCCGGGCAACGCATTCCGCGACGGCGAGGCCAGCTTGCCGTCCTTGACGATGCAGACGTTGAAGCCGGGCCCTTCGGCCACGCAGTTGTCGGCGTCCATCAGGATCGCCGTGCGAGCGCCGCGGTCCTTGGCCTCGAAGCTGGCCGCCGTCAGGTCACCCCACTGGTAGTTCTTGATCGTCGGGTCGACGGTGTTGCGTCCGGCGCGCCGCACGTGGCGCGGCACGATCGCGGTGGTGCCGAAGATCTGCTCGGCGGGCGGGAAGGCCCACAGATACGGGATCGCGTAGATGTACACCTGGTGGGTCAGCTTGGACAGGTCCTTCTCACCTTTGCGGCGGCCGTATCCGCGTGTCACGGTCAGGTTGACGAACGACTCGCGCAGCTGTGAGAGCGAGACGCACTTCTTGGTGATCTCGGCGAGCTCGTCCTTGCCGTACCCGGCGTCCAGTCTCAGCTTGCGGGCACCGTCGAGCAGGCGGTCGAGGTGATCGCCGAGCCGGAAGATGTTGCCGTGCCACACGTGCGCGACGGTGTAGGTGAGATCCGAGTGGCCGAATCCGGTGTCGAAGATCGAGATTCTCGCGTCCTCGGCCGGGATGAACTCGCCCTCGATCCACGCCACGCCGCCGGCGAACGGGCTGGAGTAGTCGAGTTCGTAGTCGCTGTACTGGATCACCGAGCCGGGCGGGGTGTCCTCGCGGATGGCGCCCGGCTCGACGGCGACGAGGTTCGAGGTTCCCGTATCGGCCGACGAGCGCTTGCGCGAGGAGTCGATATCAAGTGCGGTCATGTCTTCCAATCCTTTTCGGTCAGTCGTTGTGGGTCTTGGCGTAGTCGGCGCCGGCGTCGCCGCGGGACAGCCGCGACTTCAGCCCGGTGGCCCACCAGAGCGCCGCGAGGGCGACGATGCCGAGGAAGACCCACTTGTTGTTGGTGAATTGCGGCAGGAACAGCAGGGCCACCGCGACGCCGAGGAACACCACCAGAGCCGTCACGTACAGCGGCAGCCGCCAGCGCCCTAGGTCGAAGGTGCCGGGTTCGGCCGCCGGGATGGTGCCGCGGCGGTAGCCGACGAGCAGCCCGATGGTCTGCAGGATGTAGACGAAGAAGAACAGCAGCGACGCGATGCCGATGATGTAGTTGAAGGCCTTCTCGTTGACCAGCGCCGAGAGCAGGAGCGCGGCCGACAGGCAGCCCAGCCCGAGGACGGCATAGGTGGGCGCCTTGCTCTTCGGCGACACGTGCCGCCACACGTGGGAGAACGGCAGCATGTTGTCGCGCGCCATCGAGTACGTGAGCCGGGTCGCCACCAGGATGTTGGCCAGCAGGCACGCCAGGATGTTCGTCAGCGCGACCGCGACGACGATCTTCGTGACCACCGGGCCGGCCTGCTGGCTGATGATCTCCTCGATCGGGGCGGCGGAGTTGGCTTCCACGGCTGCGGCGTCGCGGATGGCCAGCACGTAGACGATGTACATCAGGAGCTCGATCACGATCGAGGTCACCAGCGCGTAGAACATCGTCTTGGGCACCACGCGGCGGGCGTTCTTGGTCTCCTCGGCGACGTCGGCCCCGGACTCGACACCGATCAACCCGAAGAACGGGCCGAGCGCAGCAGCGAGCCAGGCCAGCACGTAGGAGTCCTTGTCTCCGGACTGCCCGCCGGTGAACAGCGCCGAGATGGGCTGATGGTTCTCCGGGGAGGCGAACGCGATGATCGCCACCAGGGCGGTGGCCCCGACGGTGATGACCAGTTCGAAGCTGACCCCGATGTTGTTGACCATCGTCGCGAACCGCACGCCGTAGATGTTGATCAGCACGCAGACGAACACCACGCCGATCGCGACGAGGATCTGGGCGCTCTGGCTCATGGTCCAGCCGAAGAGGCCCCCGAGGTAGCCGGAGAGGATGAAGCCCACGCCGGTCATGCCGCACACCCAACCCATCAGCGCGATGAAGCCGGTGAACCACGCGAGGTCGGGTCCGTTGATGCGGCTGATCCACTGGTAGGAGTACCCGGCCAGCGGAAGCTTGGCGGTCAGGTCGGCGGCGATGAACGCCCACAGCGCGAACACCGCGCCGGCGAGCAGCAGCGTCCAGACGAACGGTCCGCCCGCGGTGAAGTATCCGGCGCCGAAGCCGGTGAACACCGCGGTGGTCGCGCTGATGGTGGCGAAGCCGATCGCGAAGGAGGCCAGCGTGCCGACCGACCGGTCGAGCTTCTGCGTGTAGCCGAGCTCGGCCAGCTTGGCGTCCTCGGCGTTGAGCACCGGGGTGGGCTGCTCTGAATGAGTGGTTCTGGTTACTGCGTCGGTCATGGTCGCTCCAGGTCAAGCCGTGCGGATGAACACCTCAGAACAGACAACCGCCATGTGCCCGACACCGGAAGTTCGATGTTTTGATCTACTCATAAGCTGCGGTTATCACTCCGGGTCACCGGAGTTCCACTGGTCCTGCACGAGCCGGACCAACGCGTCCGCCTGGGGCGTCACGTTCGCGGGGTGCCACGCCAGCGCGGTGTGGCTCGGAGGCCGGTCGGCGATCGGCACGTAGACGATGCCGGGCCGGTCGTAGAACCGGGCCACCGACGACGTGGTGAAGCTGATCCCGAGCCCGCGCGCGATCGCGGTGGTCTCGGCCTCGTAGGTGGCGGCCACCGCGGCGATGGTCGGCGGCCGGTTGCCGCGCGCGTCCATCGCCAGCCAGTAGTCCCGCCACATGCCGGCGGTCAGGGGTGCGCACACGATCGGATCGTCGAGCAGTTCGGCGATCGTCACCTCCTCGCGGCCGGCCAGCCGGTGGTCGCGGGGCAGGCAGGCCACCCACGACTCCGAATCGAGCATCAGCATGCGGTGCTCGGGCAGGTCGACCGGTGGCCGGATGATCGCCACCTCCGTCGTCCCGTCGGCAAGGCCGGCCGTCGGGTCGGAGAAGTCGAACTCGATCGGTTCGACGGTGACGTCGGGGTAGGCCGCCTCGAAGTGACGGACGAGGCGGAACAGCAGGTCCGCGCCCGTCCCGATGAGGTAGCCGACCCGCAGCACACCGCGGCGGGTCCCCGACAGCATGACCAGGTTGTCGACGACGGCGTCAACCCCGGAGATCGCCTGCTGCACCTGCGGCAGCCAGGCGGCGCCCAGATCGGTCAGCGCAACCTCGCGCGTGTTGCGCCGGAACAGCAGGACGCCGAACTGGTGCTCGAGTTGCTTGATCGCGGTCGACAGAGCCGGCTGGGTGATGAACAGCTTCTCCGCAGCGCGGCGGTAGTTCAGCTCCTGGCCGAGGACGGCGAAGTAGCGCAGCTGGCGCAAGGTCACATCGGCGGTCGTGGCTTCCCCTCCTGCCCGTCGGGACACCGTGAAGCGATGCTAAGCGCACCGGTAGCCTGAAGCACCGTGACTTCAGCTTCTGGTGCTTCAGGCGCCTCCGGAATCGGCCTGGCGACGATCGCGGGCGACGGCACGGTTCTCGACACCTGGTTTCCGCAACCGGAACTGGGCGGCGACGGAGTGCCGGGCACGGTCCGCCTCTCGGTCGCCGAGGTGCCGGCCGAGTTGGCCGAGCTGGTGGGCCGCGACGAGGACCGCGATGTCGAGACCGTGGTGGTGCGCACCGTCATCGAGTCGCTGGAGGACAAGGCCGCGGACGCCTACGACGCCTATCTGCGGCTGCACCTGCTGTCCCACCGGCTCGTCGCACCGCACGGCCTCAACGCCGACGGCCTGTTCGGCGTGCTCACCAACGTCGTGTGGACCAACCACGGACCGTGCGCGATCGAGGGTTTCGAGACCGTGCGGGCCCGGCTGCGCCGCCGCGGTCACGTCACCGTCTACGGCGTCGACAAGTTCCCGCGGATGGTCGACTACGTCGTGCCCTCGGGCGTGCGGATCGCTGACGCCGACCGCGTGCGTCTGGGTGCGCACCTGGCGTCGGGAACCACGGTGATGCACGAGGGTTTCGTCAACTTCAACGCCGGCACGCTGGGCAACTCGATGGTGGAGGGCCGGATCTCGGCGGGCGTCGTCGTCGACGACGGCTCCGACGTCGGCGGCGGCGCGTCGATCATGGGCACGCTCTCCGGCGGCGGCACCGAGGTGATCTCGGTCGGCAAGCGCTGCCTGCTCGGCGCGAACGCCGGGCTCGGCATCTCGCTCGGCGACGACTGCGTCATCGAGGCGGGCCTCTACGTCACCGCCGGGACCAAGGTGGTGACGGCCGACGGCCAGACGGTCAAGGCACGTGAGCTGTCGGGGGCGAACAACCTGCTGTTCCGGCGTAATTCGGTGACCGGGGCAGTCGAGGTCGTCAAGCGCGACGGCACGGGCATCACCCTCAACGAGGCCCTGCACGCCAACTAGCGTCCGTGTCGTTTCGTTTCGGCGTCATGCAGGGCGTTTCCCGGTGGGCCGTCGTCATCCCGCGGCGTTGGGCCGCAACGGCGGGCAGTTGCCCTGCGCATCGAGGGCCAGTTCGAAGTGCCAGATCTCGTTCGCGTAGATCTGGCACAGCCCGAACTGACGCCCATTGGCGATCAGCCAGCGGTCGGCGTCTGGGGGGCCGATGTCGACGGCCTGGCCCGTGACGTGGTGGGACACCTCGGGGCCGGCGACGAACTGCGCGGCCTTCTCGACGCTGCCGTAGTTGCGGACCGCGTCGTCGAACAGCCGCTGCTGAAAGCCTTTCGAGCGCCAGCCGGAGCTGACGCGGATGTCGACGCCTTGGGCCGTCGCCGTTCTCGCGGCGTCCTGGACAGCCGTGAGGAGTGCCGGATCGATCTGGGAGAGAATCGGATTCGCGGAGTCGAAGGGCGAGAGCATGGTGCCGTCGGGCAGCCAGCCGCCGGTGGTGTCGACGGCTGCGGGCCCGATCGCCAGCGCATCGCCGGGCGCGGGCGGTGTGACCGGCTCGGGCGGCGGGGGCAGCACGATGCTGGTCTGGGCGAGCATCACCTCGGGCGACTGGCCGCACGCCGCGGCGAGCGTCACGGTCAGCGCGCCGCCGATCACCGCGAGCGTGCGCGCGCCACTCACTCGCCGGCCGCCAGGATGCAGAACTCGTTGCCCTCCGGGTCGGCGAGCACCACCCAACTCTCGTCGCCCTGGCCGATGTCGACGTGGCGCGCGCCCAGCGCGGTCAGCCGCTGCACCTCGGCGTGCTGATCGTCGGGCGTGAGGTCGAAGTGGATCCGGTTCTTGACCACCTTGTCGTCGGGCACCGCCAGGAACAGCCAGTCCGGTCCCGCGCCCTCGGGCGCGCGCAGCGCGACGTCGCCGTCGTCGGTGTCCTCGGCCGGCCAGCCCAGCACCTGCGACCACCACGCCGCGAGCGTGCGCGCGTCGTGGGCATCGATGCACACGTCGGAGAATCTCAGACCCATTGCTGCAGTTCCTTTTTGAGCACCTTGCCCATCGCGTTGCGCGGCAGGGCGTCGACGATGCGGACCTCCCGCGGTCGCTTGTGTGCCGAAAGCTGCTGTCCCACATGCTCGATCAGCGCGTCGGGCACAGCGTCTCCGACGACGAAGGCGACGATGCGCTGACCGAGGTCCTCGTCGGGGGCGCCCACGACCGCCGCTTCCCGCACGCCGGGGTGTCCGAGCAGCACGGTCTCGATCTCGCCCGCCCCGATCCGGAAGCCCCCGCTCTTGATCAGGTCGACCGATTCACGCCCGACGATGCGGTGCATCCCGCCTGCGTCGACGACCGCGACGTCGCCGGTGCGGTACCAGCCGTCGGCTCCGAGCACCTCGGCGGTGGCGTCCGGGCGGTTGAGGTACCCGTCGAACAGGGTCGGGCTGGTGACGTGCAACCGGCCGATGGTCTCGCCGTCGTGGGCGACGTCGGCGCCGTCTTCCCCGACCAACCGCGTCCGCACGCCGCGAAGCGGCAGGCCGACCCAACCGGGCCTGCGTTCACCGGCGGCCGACGTGCTCAGCGTGATCAAGGATTCGGTACTGCCGTACCGTTCGATCGCCTGATGGCCGCTGAGCCGCGCGAGGCCGTCGAACACCGGAACCGGTAGCGGCGCGCTGCCCGACACCAGCAGCCGCGCCGGCGCCAGCGCGCGTGCCGCGTCGCCGTCCTCGACGACGCGCGACCACACCGTCGGCACGCCGAACAGCAGCGATCCCCCGAGTTCGGTCACCGCGTGCGCATAGGCGTGCGGCGTCGGCTTACCGGTGTGCACGAACCGGTTGCCGATGCGCAGCGACCCCAGCAGCCCGAGCACGAGGCCGTGAACGTGGTAGAGCGGCAGCCCGTGCACCAGGGTGTCGTCGGCGCTCCACTGCCACGCCTCGGCCAACATGTCGATGTTCGCGGCGATCGCCCGGCGGCTGATCAGCACGCCCTTCGGGAGGCCGGTGGTGCCGGAGGTGTAGACGACCAGCGCCGTGGCGTCCGGAGAGGGTTCGGGGTAGCGGTGCCAGGAGCGGGCGTGCAGCCGCACCGGGACGTGCGGCAGGCCGTCGGTGTACTCGGGGACCTCCCCGAGCCACGCCTGCGCGCCGGAGTCGGACAGGATGTGCCGGCGCTCGGCGACGCCGACGTCGGCGGGCACCGGCACGACGGGCACGCCGGCGATCAGAGCTCCGACGACGCCGAGCACGGTCGCCGCCGTGGGGCGGGCCAGCACGGCGACCCGGGCCGCACCTCCGACCCGCTCGGCAACCGACGTGGCAGCGCCGACGAGGTCGCTGCGGCTCCAGGTCACCCCGTCGATCCGGACGGCGTCGGCGACATCGGCCCCGGCGGCGACGGCCGCAGGGTTCAGGGAGGCCAGCAGCACAGGAAGTGAGGCTACTCCCGGCGGTGGTCATACTGTTGCGGTGGATTCGATCCGTGCGGTGGGGACCCGACAGGTGTACCGGAACAACTGGCTGACCATCCGGGAGGACGACATCCGCAGGCCCGACGGCAGCGCCGGCATCTACGCCGTCGTCGACAAGCCCACCTACGCACTGGTGATCCCCCGTGACGGCGAGCGCTTCCACCTCGTCGAGCAGTTCCGCTATCCGCTCGGGCTGCGGCGGTGGGAGTTCCCGCAGGGCACGGCCCCGGACCGCGCTGCTCTCGATCCGCCGGAGCTCGCGGCCCGCGAACTCCGGGAGGAGACCGGGCTGCTCGCCGAGTCGATGACCGAACTCGGGCTGCTCGACGTCGCTCCCGGCATGAGCAGTCAACGCGGCCGGGTGTTCCTTGCCACGGGGATCACCGAGGGTCCCCACGACCGCGAGCACGAGGAGCAGGACATGCGCAGCGCCTGGTTTGCGCGTTCCGAGGTCGAGCAGATGATGCGCGACGGCGTCATCACCGATGCACAGACGCTCGCGGCGTGGGCGCTGATGCTGCTCGCCGAGGCCGCCTGAGCCCGAACGTCATTCGGCTGCGGCCGCCGATACCAAGCCGTGATCCAACTGTGCCCCCAGCCGCCGTGTCGGTCGGGCACCTTGACGGTAGGGGCAATTAGGTTTGCTCTCGGCACACTGGAGAACGACGGCGAGGGAACATGTCTGGGCTACGGGCGCGCGCCGCACTTGCCTCCGCGACTTTGCTTGCGGCGGCCTGTGTCTGCGCCGAATCCGTCGCGCAGGCGGCTCCTCCGGACTGGAGTGGCCGCTACACCGTGGTGACGTTCGCGTCGAGCAAGCTCGGCACCAGCATCGCCGCGCGCCAGCCCGAACCCGACTTCAGCGCCCAGTACACGTTCAGCACGTCGTGCGCGGGCACCTGCGTGGCCACCGCCGCCGACGGGCCCGCCCCCACCAATCCGACCGTCCCGCAGCCCAGTCGGTACACCTGGGACGGAGCGAGGTGGGTGTTCAATTACAACTGGCAGTGGGAGTGCTTCCGCGGGGACGACGTGCCCCGCGAGTTCGTCCCGGCCCGTTCGCTGGTGTTCTACGCGCCCACGCCGGACGGGTCGATGTTCGGGACGTGGCGCACGGAGATCCTCGACGGAGTCTGCAAGGGCACCGTGGTGATGCCGGTGGCGGCGTATCCGGCGTGACCGCCGTCGTCAGGAACGGCGTTCGGCCAGCGCACGCAGGAAGAACGTGAAGTTGGCCGGCCGCTCGGCGAGCCGGCGAACGAAGTAGCCGTACCACTGCGTGCCGAAGGGCACGTAGACGCGGATGTGGTTGCCGTCCGAGGCCAGCCGGCGCTGTTCGGCCTCGCGGATGCCGTAGAGCATCTGGTACTCGAAATGCTCGGTGCTGCGCCCGTATTCATGGACCAGGGCAGGTACCGCGGCGATGATCTCCGGGTCGTGGGAGGCCACCATCGGATATCCGCTACCCGCCATGAGGATGCGCAGGCACTGCAGATACGAGTCGGTGACGTCGTCACGGTCGCGGAAGGCCACCGACGCCGGTTCGTCGTAGGCGCCCTTGCACAACCGGATCCGCGCGCCGCTGGCGGCGAACTCGGCGCAGTCGCCGCGCGTGCGCTTCAGATAGGCCTGCAGCACGGTGCCGACCCAGCCGAAGTCGGTCCGCAACTCGCGCACGATCGACAGCGTGGAATCGGTGGTGGTGTGATCCTCGGCGTCCACGGTCACCCACACACCGGCCCGCTGCGCGCGGTCACAGATCGCGCGGGCGTTCTCCAGTGCGATCTTCTCGCCGTCGCGGGGCAGCGCCTGGCCCAGCGCGGAGAGCTTGAGCGATACCTCCAGCGGCCGTACGGCCGACGGCGGCTCCGTGCGCGTCGTGAGTGCATCGATCAACTCGAGATAGGCGGTGACCGTCGCCTCGGCGGCGTCGGCGTCCGTGACGTCCTCACCGAGGTGGTCGATGGACACCAGCCGGCCTGAATTCCGCAGTTGGCGAATGGATCCCATGACGTCTCCGACGGACTCCCCCGGCACGAAGCGGTGCACCACCGCGCGGGTGACCGGAAGTCGCTCGGCAGTGCGGCGCAGGCCGTCTCGTCGTGCCGCAGCCAGAATCGCGGGCCGGGCGACCCGTTCGAACACGCCCATGCTCATGCCTCCATGTGGGGGTAGGTGTGCCGCGTCGGCGGCACGAAGTTCTCCTTGACCGACCGGGCCGAGGTCCAGCGGAGCAGGTTGAGAGCCGAACCGGCCTTGTCGTTGGTGCCCGACGCGCGCGACCCGCCGAACGGCTGCTGGCCCACGACCGCGCCCGTGGGCTTGTCGTTGACGTAGAAATTGCCTGCCGCGTGACGCAGTCGCTGCCCGGCCTGCAGCACCGCGGCGCGGTCGTCGGCGATCACCGCTCCGGTCAACGCGTATCGCGCGCTTCCGTCGACGGTGTCGAGGATGCGTTCGTAGTCGTCGTCGGGATAGACGTGCACGGCCAGCAGCGGGCCGAAGTACTCGGTAGAGAACGCCTCGTCGCCCGGGTCGTCGGACAGCAGCACGGTGGGGCGCACGAAATAGCCTTCGCTGTCGTCGTATTCGCCCCCGACCGCCACGGTGACCCGCGCGGCGCTCTTGGCGCGTTCGATCGCGGTGACGTTCTTCGCGAATGCCCGCGCGTCGATCAGCGCGCCGCCGAAGTTGGTGAGGTCGGTGACGTCGCCGTAGCGCAGCGCCTCGGTGGCGCCGAGGAAGTCGTCACCCATCCGCTGCCAGACCGAGCGCGGGATGTAGGCGCGGGAGGCGGCCGAGCACTTCTGCCCCTGATAGTCGAACGCACCGCGAATCAGCGCTGTGCGCAACACATCCGGCTGCGCCGAGGGGTGGGCGACCACGAAGTCCTTGCCGCCGGTCTCACCGACGAGCCGGGGATAGGCGTCGTAGCGGTCGATGTGTGTGCCGACCTCGCGCCACAGGTGCTGGAACGTCGCCGTCGAGCCGGTGAAGTGGATGCCGGCCAGTCGGCGGTCGGCCAGCACGACGTCCGAGACCGCCTTGCCGTCCCCGGCGAGCAGGTTGATGACTCCGGGCGGCAGTCCGGCGGCCTCGAGCAGTTGCATGGTCAGGTATGCGGCGAACGTCTGCGTGGGCGAGGGCTTCCACACCACGGTGTTGCCCATCAGCGCGGGTGCGGTGGGCAGATTGCCGGCGATCGCGGTGAAGTTGAACGGTGTGATCGCGTAGACGAAGCCGTCGAGCGCCCGGTAGTCGGTGCGGTTCCACACGCCGGGCGAGCTGATCGGTTGCTGGGCGAGGATCTCCCGGGCGAAGGCGACGTTGAAGCGCCAGAAGTCGACGAGTTCGCACGGCGTGTCGATCTCCGCCTGATATGCGGTCTTCGACTGGCCGAGCATCGTGGCGGCGGCGAGCGTCTCTCGCCAGGGCCCCGCCAGCAGGTCCGCCGCACGCAGGAACACCGCCGCACGCTCGTCGAACGGCATGGCCTCCCATCCCGGCTTGGCGGCTGCTGCAGCCTCGACGGCTGCGGCTGCGTCGGTGTGGTCGGCGTTGGTGAAGGTGCCCAGGCGGCTGTGGTGCCGGTGCGGCTGAACCACGTCGACGCGGTCACCGCTGCCCATGCGGTGCACGCCGCCGATGACGTGGGGCAGCTCGACCGGATCGCCGGCAAGACTCGTCAGCGCGTCGCTGAGACGGCTGCGTTCCGGCGATCCCGGGGCGTAGTCGTGGATGGGCTCGTTCTGCGGGAGGGGGACGTCGGTGATCGCCGTGAGCGCGTTCATGCAGCAAGGATGACGGCCCATCGCGAGATAACCGATGGATGATCGGACAAGTCCTGGCAGACTTGTTGGTCGGAACGGACAAAGGAGCGGGTCGTGGCGGTATCGGCGCCCGGAGTGGGGCTCGGCCAACTGCTGCTGGCGTTGGACCGCACGATGGTCACGCTGGTCGACGCGCCACGCGGCCTGGACATGCCGGTGAGCTCCGTGGCTCTGATCGACTCCGACGACGTGCGGCTGGGCCTGGCAGTCGGCCCGGGATCGGCCGATCTGTTCTTCCTGCTCGGCGTCTCCGACGCCGATGTCGCCGGCTGGCTGGAGCACCACGCCGGGCGGCCCGCCGCGATCTTCGTCAAGGACCCCACCCCCGCGGCCGTGGCCCGGGTGGCGGCGCTGGGCACCGCCGTCGTGGCCGTGGACCCGAGGGCTCGCTGGGAGCACCTCTACCGGCTGGTCAATCACGCCTTCGAACACCACGGCGACCGCGGCGACCGGCACACCTCGGAGACCGACCTGTTCGGCCTCGCGCAGTCCATCGCCGACCGGACCCGCGGCATGGTGTGTATCGAGGACGCCGACAGCCACATGCTGGCCTACTCGGCGAGCGACGAAGCCGACGAACTGCGCCGGCTGACGATCCTGGGCCGGGCCGGGCCGCCCGAGCATCTCGAATGGATCGGTCAGTGGGGCATCTTCGATGCGCTGCGATCCGGACCAGACGTGGTGCGGGTGGCCGAGCGTCCCGAGCTCGGCCTGCGCCCCCGGCGGGCGGTCGGTGTCCACCTGCCCGCCGACGACGACCGCCGCACGCGCCCCGCGGCCCGGTTCGCGGGAACCATCTGGCTCCAGCAGGGGTCCGCGGCGCTGGCCGACGACGCCGACGAGATCCTCCGGGGCGGGGCGGTGCTGGCGGCGCGGATCATGTCGCGACTGGCGTCTGCGCCGTCACAGCACGCGGTGCGCGTGGCGCAACTGCTCGGCCTGGCGGCGGGCGATGA
This sequence comes from Mycolicibacterium chubuense NBB4, assembly GCF_000266905.1. The sequence goes on from NC_018027.1 coordinate 4,153,766, forward strand.
GGACGCCTCGGCACTGGCCGGCGAATTGGGCATCCCCGCCGAGGCGCGGGCCGCGGTCGTCGGCTTCCACGGCGTCACCGCGGCGGTGCCGCCCGATGTGATTGCGCTGAGCGCGGGCGCGTTTCGGCCCGACGCGCAGGTGACTGCTCACGCCGACCGGGTTTACGTGCTGCTGCCGAAGGTCAGTGCGACGACCACGGTCACGTCGTGGGCTCGCGGCGTGGTGGCCTCGCTACGGCGAGAGCTCGGCGTCGAGGCTCGCGCGGTCACGGCCGCACCGCTGGCCGGGCTGGCCGCTGCGGCGCCGGCCCGCACCGAGGTGGATCGGGTGTTCGACAGCGCCGAGCGCCATCCCGCCGCGATCGGTCAGGTCACGTCGGTGGACGAGGCCCGCACGACGGTGCTGCTCGACGAGATCGTCTCGCACATCGCCGAGCAGCCGCGCCTGGTGGACCCGCGGGTGCGCGAGCTGCGCGCCCGCGAACCGATGCTGGCCGAGACGCTGCAGGCCTACCTCGACGGGTTCGGCGACATCGCGGTGATCGCTCGGCACCTGCACGTACATGCCAACACGGTGCGCTACCGGGTGCGCCGGATCGAGAAGCTGCTGTCGACGAGGCTCGACGACGCCGACGACCGCCTGGTGCTCGCGCTGGCCCTGCGCGCCACCGAGCCCTAGGCGAATCGGGCGCGCAGTAGAACCCGCAGGGTGCGTCAGCGCGCCGAATCCGCCAGGCGCTGCACGGCCGCGGCGATGCGCTCGTCGGTCGCCGTCAACGCCACGCGCACATGACGCGCGCCGCGGGGCCCGTAGAACTCCCCCGGCGCCACGAGGATGCCGCGCTCGGCGAGCCACGCGACGGTGTCGCGACACGGCTCGCCGCGGGTGGCCCACAGATACAGGCCGGCCTCCGAGTGGTCCACGGTGAATCCCGCCGCCTCGATGGCCGGCAACAGCGCCGCGCGCCGGCGTGCGTAGCGCTCGCGCTGCTCGCGTTCGTGGGCGTCGTCGTCGAGCGCCGCGACCATCGCGCCCTGCACCGGGGTCGGCACCATCATGCCCGCGTGCTTGCGCACCGCCAGCAGCTCGGCGACCACCGCCGGGTCGCCGGCGACGAATCCCGCCCGGTAGCCGGCCAGCGACGACGTCTTCGACAACGAGTGCACGGCCAGCAGGCCGGTGTGGTCACCGTCGCAGACATCCGGGTGCAGCACCGAGAGCGGCGCGGCGTCCCAGCCCAGGCCCAGATAGCACTCGTCGGAGGCGATGAGCACGCCCCGCTCGCGAGCCCAGCCGACGACCTTGCGCAGATGGTCCACGCCGAGGACCTTGCCGGTCGGGTTGCTGGGCGAGTTGAGGTACACCAGGGCCGGAGACGCCGGTCCGAGCTGGGTCAGCGAATCGGCCCGCACGACGGCCGTGTGCGCGAGCAGCGCGCCGACCTCGTAGGTGGGATAGGCCAACTCGGGCACCACGACGGTGTCCGAACCGTCGAGGCCCAGCAAGGTCGGCAACCACGCGATCAACTCCTTGGTGCCGATCACCGGGAGCACGGCCGCGGGCGTCACACCGGTGACCCCGTACCTGCGCTGCAGAGCGGTTACGGCAGCCTCACGCAACGCGGCCGTGCCCGCCGTCGTCGGGTACCCGGGCGCGGAGCCGGCCGCCGCGAGGGCATCGCGAATGACGGGAGCGACGTCGTCGACGGGCGTCCCGACCGACAGATCGACGATGCCGTCCGGATGGGCCCGGGCGGTCGCGGTGACGTCGGCCAGCGTGTCCCACGGAAACACCGGCAGCGACCCGGACACCGGACGGGCCCTCAGCGGCCGGCGGGTGACCTCAGACGATGGCCGGGCGGAACCTTGCGCCGTGGTTCAGTCCTCACCCTGCGGCGGGAGATCCTTGACCGCCTGCGGGTCGTTGTCGGTCTGGCCCACCTTCGATGCGCCACCGGGCGACCCCAGCTCGGCAAAGAAGTCCGCGTTGATCTGGGTGTAGCCGCTCCACTGGTCGGGCACGTCGTCTTCGTAGTAGATGGCCTCGACCGGGCACACCGGCTCGCAGGCGCCGCAGTCGACGCATTCGTCCGGGTGGATGTACAGCATGCGTGCGCCCTCATAGATGCAGTCGACAGGGCATTCCTCGATGCACGCCTTGTCTTTGACGTCGACGCAGGGCTCGGCGATGGTGTACGTCACGAACTTCTCCTCAAGTTCTCTCGAACTACTGTCCAGGGGGCTGCTGTCCGACAGGGCTCAGCTGGGCGCTGCGACCAGTTCTCAGCAAGTATCCCTGCCGTTAGTTGGACGCGTGTCTCAGTGTGCCCTAAGTCAGCGAAACCCGGTTAGGGGTTGCGCGTGGTTACAGATACTAAACGTCGCACATACCCGTCGCCAGTACCCGGGGTGCGTGCGTCGTCGCCGCCGCGCCGACAGCGGGAATGGATTCGGACTGCGGTCCGTTTATCCGGGTGTAATTGACCCCACTGCTCGAGAAAAGAGACATCCATGACCACTGCCACCGCACAACTGGCCACCGGTACCTGGGCGATCGACCCGGTGCACTCCTCCGTCGGCTTCTCGGTACGCCACCTCATGGTGAGCAAGGTCCGCGGTCAGTTCGAGAACTTCAGCGGCGCCATCACCGTCGCCGAGGACGGCACCCCGTCGGTGCGCGCGGAGATCGCCGTCGATTCGGTCGACACCCGCAACGAGCAGCGCGACGCCCACATCAAGTCGGCCGACTTCTTCGATGTCGAGAGGTATCCGGTCGCGACCTTCACCTCGACGGCGGTCCGCGCCGACGGTGACCGCTACGTCGTCGACGGTGACTTCACCCTGAAGGGCGTCACCAAGACCATCTCGCTGGACCTGGAGTTCAACGGCGTCAACCCCGGCATGGGCCACGGTGAGGTCGCGGGCTTCGAAGCCTCGGTTGTGGTCAACCGCAAGGACTTCGGCATCGACATCGACATGCCGCTGGAGACCGGCGGCGCCGTGGTCGGCGACAAGGTGACCATCACCCTCGAGATCGAAGCCGTCAAGCAAGTCTGACTTTGCACAAGGGGGGCCACTGCCCGTTCCCGGCGCAGTGGCCCCTCCTTTCGCTATTGGCCGACCACGCCCCACTTGGCCTCGGTGCCGGTGTGACCGATGCGTACGACCTGAACGGTGGACGCGACGCCGATCACGACGACGAGCACGGCGACGAGGACAGTCGCCAGCCTGTGCGACCCGCCGGACCGGCCGGCGCGCACGTGTAGCACCGCGACCGCGATCGCCATCACCAGCAGGGCGATCGAGAAGTAGATCATCGTCTCCCCGCGCTCGGCGTGCGTCTGCAGGATCGTGCTGTGGGAGTCCTGGCGGTTGTACAGCCACTCCCCCGCCGACACGGTCAGCGGCGTCAGCACGAGATTGACGACGGCCAACGCGACGAGCCCCCAGACGAATCGCTGACGCGCGGCCGGCCAGAGCGCACAGAGGATCCCGACCAGCGTGATCATCGGCACGAGGACGACGATCGCGTGCACGAGCAGGGCGTGGGCGGGCAGGCCGGCGACAGTGGTCATGAGGGCTCCTGAACGCTCGAGATCGAATGGCTGATTTCCCCGATCTGGTCGATGGCCAGCGTCAGCCGGTCCCCGGGTCTCAGCCAGCGACCCGTTTCCATGCCACTACCGCCCGGCAGGGTTCCGGTCGCGAAAAGCTCACCCGGATAGAGCATTTCGTCGCGCGACGCGTGCGCAAGAATATCCCCGAGCGACCACTGCATGCCCCGGCTGAACACCGTGGCGACGGTGCCGCCGTTGATCGTGACCGACCCGGACAGGTCGTCGATCTGCGGCAGGATCTCGTCGGCCGTGACGGCCAGCACGGACATCGACGACGCGAAGTGCTTGGACTTCTGCGGGCCCAGTCCGGAGGCCATCTCGGTGCGCTGCACGTCGCGGGCGCTGAAGTCATTGACGACGACGAACGCGCCGATCGCCTCGAGCGCTTGGTGCGGGGTCGCGTTGAACAACGGGCTCTTCAGCACGAATCCGATCTCGAGTTCGAAGTCCAGCGCCGCGGAGTACGACGGGATCGTCACCGGTGTGCCGCTCGGGACGAAGCTCAGATGGTTGGACATGTAGTAGATGGGCTGACGGTAGAACAGCGCCTTGGGCTTGAACATCGGGAACGGCTTTCGCGTCAGTTTCTCGACCGCGGTGGCCGCCCGCGACTGGCCGGGATGGAAGCGGCGCACCAGTCCGCGCGCCGCGTCGACCGCATGGCGTTCGTAGAGCATGAAATCGCGGAACGACGCCGGCTGGAAAGGCAAGACGTTTCCCGAGACGTCGACGTGCCGCCGCGCAGTGGCGAGCTCCCACTCGGCGTCGAAGACGACACCGCCGAGGGCGGACCGGTCCTGAGTCGTCGACCATGAGCCGTCGGACTCCAGGATCTGCAACTCCAGCCGGCCGTCGGCGCAGACGCGTCGCAACTTCACGCCTTCTGTCCTACCAGCAGAATCGAGCGACCGCCGTCAGACCCGCTCGCTCGCAGGAAGGGCTCAGGCGGCCAGCGGCGCGTAGGTGGTGGTGCGCTGACGCGCCGGCCTGCCGATGCCCGCCGCGATGTCGACCAGATCCTCCACGCTCTTGTACGAGCCGAACTCCGAGCCCGCCATCCGCGAGATCGTCTCCTCCATCAGCGTGCCGCCGAGGTCGTTCGCGCCGCCGCGCAGCATCACCTGGGTGCGCTCGGTGCCCAGCTTGACCCAGCTGGTCTGGATGTTGGAGATCCTGCCGTGCAACATGATTCGCGCCAGCGCGTGCACCGCGCGGTTGTCGCGGTGCGTCGGCCCCGGCCGCGCTCCCCCGGCCAGGTAGAGGGGCGACGACTGGTGCACGAACGGCAGGGGCACGAACTCGGTGAATCCGCCCGTGCGGTCCTGGATCTCGCGCAACACGTTCAGATGACCGACCCAGTGGCGCGGGGTGTCCACGTGGCCGTACATCATCGTCGAGCTGGACCGCAGCCCGACCTCGTGCGCGGTGGTGATCACCTCGATCCACATCGAGGTGGGCAGCTTGCCCTTGGTCAGCACCCAGCGCACTTCGTCGTCGAGGATCTCCGCGGCGGTGCCGGGGATGGTGTCCAGCCCGGCTTCGCGCAGCGAGGTCAGCCATTCGCGAATACTCAACCCGCTCTTGGTAACTCCGTTGGCGATCTCCATCGGTGAGAACGCGTGCACGTGCATCGACGGCACCCGCGCTTTGACGGCGCGGACCAGATCGGCGTACCCGGTGACCGGCAGGTCGGGATCGATGCCGCCCTGCATGCACACCTCGGTGGCCCCGGCGACGTGCGCCTCCCACGCCCGGTCGGCGACCTCGGCGGTCGACAGCGAGTACGCGTCGGCGTCACCCTTGCGCTGCGCGAACGCGCAGAACCGGCACCCGGTGTAGCAGATGTTGGTGAAGTTGATGTTGCGGTTCACCACGAAGGTCACGTCGTCGCCGACGGTATCGCGCCGTAGCGAATCGGCAAGCGCGGCAACGGCTTCCATCGCAGGGCCGTCGGCGGTGGCCAGCGCCAGGTACTCGTCGTCGCTGCACCCGGCGGGGTCACGCTCAGCGGAGCGCAGCGCCGCCAGCACGTCGGTGTCGAGGCGTTCGGGCGCCCGCGCGGCCAACTCGTGCACCTTCTCGCGGATGGACTCCCAGTCGCCGAAGGCACTGCCGAGGTCGCTGCGCGTCTCGGTGAGCCGGCCCTGACTGTCGATCGCGGCGTGCAGATCGGTGCGGCCCAGGGATTCGGCCGCCTCGTCGGGCTCCTGCCACGGCCGCCCCACCGGGTTGACGTCGAGCGCGTACCCGGTGTCGGGGTCGGCCAGAGCGCTGACGTGGCCGGCCACCCTCGGGTCGATCCAGCCGGCACCGGCCTGCACGTACGGCGGCTGCGCGGTCAGCCGCTGCACCAGGTCGTAGCCCGCCTCGGCGGTCACCGCGGCCAATTCGTCGAGCGCGGGCCACGGCCGTTCCGGGTTGACGTGGTCGGGCGTCAGCGGCGACACTCCGCCCCAGTCGTCGACGCCGGCGCCGAGCAGCGCCAGGCACTCGGCCCGCGACACCAGATTCGGCGGCGCCTGGACACGCATCTTGGGGCCCATCACCAGGCGGGTCACGGCCAGGGTGGCGAGGAAGTCGTCGATACCGGCGTCGGGCACCGACGCCATCGCGGTGTGGTCCTTGGCGCGGAAGTTCTGCACGATCACTTCCTGGACGTGACCGAACTCCTTGTGCAGGCGCCGGATGGCGTGGATGGTCTCAGCCCGTTCGGTCAGCGTCTCACCGATGCCGACGAGCAGGCCGGTGGTGAACGGGATGGACAACCGGCCGGCATCGGCGAGGGTGCGCAGCCGTACCTCGGGGTCTTTGTCCGGGCTGCCGTAGTGGGCCAGCCCCTTGGTCTCGAAAAGCCGCCGTGACGTGGTCTCGAGCATCATGCCCATCGACGGCGCCACCGGCTTGAGCCGCGACAGCTCCGACCAGCTCATCACGCCCGGGTTCAGGTGCGGGAGCAGGCCGGTCTCCTCGAGGACGCGCACCGCCATCGCCCGCACATAGTCCAGCGTCGAGTCGTAGCCGCGCTCGTCGAGCCACTGCCGCGCCTCGTCCCACCGCTCCTCCGGCCGGTCGCCGAGGGTGAACAGCGCTTCCTTGCAACCCAATTCGGCGCCGCGGCGAGCCACGTCGAGAATCTCGTCGGGCTCCATGTACATCCCTGTGCCCTGGGCGCGCAGCTTGCCCGGGACGGTGACGAACGTGCAGTAGTGGCAGGTGTCGCGGCACAGATGGGTGACCGGGATGAAGACCTTGCGGGAGTAGCTCACCGGCAGGCGCCCGGTGGCGCCGCGGCGCCCGGCGGCCTCCAGACCCGCGTCGCGGACCCGCGCCGCGCTCGCACACAGGTCGGCCAGATCGTCTCCGCGCGCCGTCATGGCGATGGCGGCTTCGTCGGCGTTGAGCGCGACACCGTCTCGGGCCCGGCGGAGGACTCGCCGCAGGGCGGCCGGGTCCGGGGCGCCTGATTTCGGGGGAATCACCGGGCTGGGCAGGTCGGCGCCGCGCGCAGGGTTCAGAGCCACTTCCCTGTAACCCCGGCAATGTCGCGGATCATCCGCGCGTCCCACTATCTGAAACCGAGTGCGCACGCCTTGGCCCTGACATAGAAGCCACAGTAGTCACTCGGCCCGCGCGCCGGCGCCCGCCCCGACCCGTCGGCCGGAGCCCCCGCCCCGGGCCGGGGTGGTGCGCCGCGTCAGGATCCACGCGGGCGGCGCCGCTCCCAGCACGATGAGCAGCACTGCGCCGAATCCCATGATCCCCGTGCCGCCGAAGACGATGTCGTCTCCCGGTCCGCCGAAGGTGAACACCACGACGGTCGCCAGCCAGGTCCACAGCGGCAGCGCGGCCAGCCGGGGTGACGTCGTCCACTTCGCCGCCGCCAGCACCAGCAGCGCGTTGAGGATGCCGCTGACCAGCCCGCTGACCGGGAGCGGCACCGTGCCGACGCGCAGCGGAAGGAAGAAGACGGCCATCAGGGCCGAGAGCACACCGTCGAGGGCCAGGACGAACAGCACGACGACCCGGAGTGGCCCGGGCTGCCGGACACCCGGCGTGGGAGGCGCCGTCAGGTCGGGATGCTGTCGAGCAGGGACACCAGCGAACCGACCACCCACTGGTAGTTGTCGAACCGGTCCTGCCAGTGTTGCAGATTGGGATCCAGGTCCTGGTCCATGTGCTTCCCTTCCGCGCTCCGACGACTGCAGCCAACCGTGGGGGCAGCTTACCCTCCTCGCCGCGCTGTCAATCCAGTTCCAGGCCGGCGAGCAGATCGGTTTCCCAGCCGCGCGCGTCGCGCTCGCCGGCGGCTCCCGCCGCCAGGACGTAGTACTCGGTCGAATCGACCGGCAGCGCAATGTTGTTCGACAGCGCGAAGGTGCGCCCATCGGGTGACACGCTGACCTGCGTCTCATGAGCGCGCAGGGCGGCCACCCGGGCGGCCCCGTGCGCGGTCAGATCCAGCGCAGCGTCGATGGCGTCGTCGCCGAATCCGACGATCGGGAGGTCGTCGGCCGGCAGCTGGATCCACCCGTCGGGGACGTCGCTCAGCGCCGCCAGCCCTTCGGTCATCGCCGTCTGCGACGTCACGGTCCAGTACACCTTGGGCACCCGCCAGCCGGCGGCGTCGACCGCCGCCGTGGTGACACGATGCGTGTGGATGTGATCGGGGTGGCCGTATCCGCCGTGCGGGTCGTAGGTGACGACGACGTGGGGCCGCAGGTCGTCGATCACCGCGGCCAGCGCCGCGGTCTGCTCGGCGAGGTCGCCGTCGACGAAGCGCTCCCGGCCGCGCGGCGGCGTGCCCGCCATACCGGAGTCGCGCCACCGGCCCGCGCCGCCGAGGAAGCGCGGCCCGTCCACCCCGAGTGCGGCGAGGGCGGCGGTCAGTTCACCGATGCGATAGCCGCCCAGCTGGTCGGCGCGATCGGCGGCCAGCAGGGCCCACCGGTCGCCGATGACCTCGCCCTCCTCCCCGAGCGTGCACGTGACGACCTGCACCTGCGCGCCCCGGGCGGCGTAGTGCGCGATGGTCGCGCCGGTGGTGAGGGTCTCGTCGTCGGGGTGCGCGTGGACGAAGAGCAGCCGGGGGGTCTCCATGCCGACAGCTTGCCCCGATGTCGGCACCGCGCAGAACGCGGCCCTGGCATACATTCGCCTGGTGCCTCGTCGCGCGGTGGAGTTCGGATGCGCGATCCTCGTCATCGGTCTGCTCGCCGGTCTGGCCGGGGCCGCGACGACGTTGGTGCTGCACGGCGTCGAGCACGCCACCTATCACTACACCTTGGGCACGCTGCTCTCCGGCGTCGAATCCAGCACCCACTTGCGGCGGGCCGTCGGACCGATGCTGGGAGGTGCGCTCGCCGGCTGCGGCTGGTGGCTTCTGCACCGCCGTTACCAGGTGCCCGCACTGTCGGAGACGATCGCCGGCCGGCGGCCGGTGCCGAGGCTGGTGATGACGGTCGACGCGGGTCTGCAGGTGCTTCTCGTCGGGTCGGGAGCGTCTCTGGGACGCGAGGGTGCGCCGCGCCAGCTGGCGGCGGCATGGGGCGACCTCGGCACCTCGCGACTGACACTGACCGAGCAGGACCGCAGGATCCTGCTCGCGTGCGCGGCGGGTGCCGGGTTGGCCGCGGTGTACAGCGTCCCGCTCGGCGGTGCCCTGTTCGCCACCCGAATCCTGCTCGGCACATGGCATCCGCGGGCAGTCGGCACCGCGCTGATCACGTCGAGCCTGGCGGTCGCCGTCGCCGCGCCGGTCACCCACCTCGAGCATCCGCTCGTCTGGCCCGACGCCCGGTTGTCGCCCCTGCTCGGTTTCCTGGCCCTCGCGCTGGCTCCGCTCGCCGCCGCGGTCGGCTTGGTGTTCGACCGGGTGAGCACCGCGGCACGCCGGCGCGCCGCCCACTCGTGGGCGGTGATCCCGGCGATCGCGGCGGCCGGGCTCGCCACCGGCGTGTGCTCGATCTGGCTACCCGAACTGCCCGGCAACGGTCGCAGCGTTCTGCAGGTGAGCGTGAACAGCGGACTGACGCTCACCGCCGCCGCGGCCATTCTGCTGCTCAAGCCGCTGCTGACCGCCGTGTTCCTGCGGGCCGGCGCCGTCGGCGGGTTGCTCACACCGGCGCTGGCCACCGGCGCGGCCGCCGGTTCGGTCGTCGCGCTGGGCCTCGACCAGTGGGCGGGCACGCAGCTGCACGTGGCCACGATGTCGCTGGCCTGCGCGGCCGGCGTGCTGGCGATCACGCAGCGCTCGCCCCTGTTCTCCACGTTGTTCGTCTGGGAACTGGCCCGGCCGCCGCTGTGGCTGCTGGCGGTGTTCGCCGTGTGCGCCTACGCCTCCTACGGGCTGGCGGTGCTGCGGTGGCGGCACCGGGGCGTCACTGCGGCTGCTTGACCCACTTGCCGGCGTCGCCGACGATGCCGACCGGCACCGCCCCGGTGAGGCTGACGTGCTGCACGCTCGGGCCGGCCGCCACGATGGTCGTGTCCTGCAGGATCGGCAGCACCGTCGACATGTTCCACAGCTTGGGTTCGACTTCGTCGATCACCTCGCCGATGTCCGCCGTGCCGCGCAGCGCCGCGTCGATGCGCGGCTGAATGCTGCGGTCGCAGATTCCGGTGATGTTGCTGGGCGCCTGCACCAGCTGGCCCGACTCGGGCGCCGGGCTCGGCGGCGTCGCGGTCGCCGTGCTCGGCGGTGTCGACGGCGGCGGTGGACCCGCCGGCGGGTTCGACGTCGACGGTGCCTGCGACGTCGCCGACGGGGGCGCGGGCGTGGGCCCGGTGGTGGTCGGCACGGCCGTCGCCTCGAGGGCCGGGCATCCGTAGCGCGACGCCAGCGCGGTGGCGAGGTCGCCGCCGGCCTGGTGCCAGCCGACCACCGCGTCGACCTTATTGTTGACCAGCGCATCGCCGTAGAGGGCGACGGGATCCAGCGCCGACACCGACGCCACGATCCCGACGCTGCGCAGTTGGTCGGCAGCGGTGTTGGCGACGGCCACGGACGTCGGGTCGTTGTTGGCGACGCCGAGCACGAGCGTCAGCGGCTGGCCGTCCTTGGTGAGCTGCCCGCGGTTGGCGTCCGGCGCGCCGGGAGCCGGCGGGCCGGCCGTCGTCGTCGGCGGCGCGGCGTCGATCTGATAGCCGGCGTCTGCGAGCAGGGTCATGGCGCCCTCGCGGGTCAGCGCGGGCGGAGCGGTCGGCACGTAGCCGGGGTCCGACGGCGAGCGGACCTGAGCCTGGGCCAGCGTGACGGTGTTGTCGTCGCCGGCTCCCACCGAGGCCAGCAGGTCGACGTCGAGCAGGCCGAGAACGGCCTTGCGGACCTCGGCGTCGGCGAGCGCGGGCTGCTGGGCGCGCAGCGTCAGCTGCATGACGCGCGGGGTGACGATCCGCGCCGTGCGCACGTCCGGGATCGCGGACAGCTGCGCGAAGACCGCGGAGCCGCCGTGCACCTGGGCGACCTGGGTGTCGCGGTTGCGGATCGAGTCGGCCAGCGCGGCGGGTGCGCCGCCACGGCGGAACAGGATCAGATCCGGCGTGGCGGGTTCGCCCCAGTAGCGGTCGTTACGGGCCAGCAGGATCTCGTCGCGCTGCGGGTCGATGCTCTCGACGCGGAACTGACCCCCGGTGACCGGCATGGCCTGCGCCAGCCCCGCGGGGAATCCGCCGGGCACGTCCTTGACGATGTGGGCGGGCAGGATGTTGTTGAACAGTTCCCGCCACGCCGGGTACGGCTGGGAGAACGTCACCACCGCCGTCTTGCCGCCTTCGACGGACTGCACACCGGTGATCAGGTCGTAGCCGGCGGGATCCACCGCGCCGGGTTGGCTGACCATCTGCCGCCACAGATACCAGTAGTCGTCCGCCCCGATCGGCGCGTTGTCCGTCCACTGCGCCTCGGGGCGGATCTTGTAGGTGACCGTGAACGGGTCCTGGCTGGTGACCTCGGCCGACTGCAGCAGCGAGGTGTCCATCTCCCACCGCGAACCCGTCGGTGTCCGCGAATCGGGGATGGGCCGAAACGAGCTGGGCAGAACGAGCGAGCTGATCGCGGCGTTCACCGGCGACTGGTCGGAGAGCAGGTGCACGTTGAACCCCGGCCCGATCGAGTCGATCGCCATGATGATCTGCGTCGCCTTCATCGGAGGCGGCGGCGTGGACTTCGTGGTGTCGGTGCTCTGCGGCGCCGGCGGGGGGCTCACCGTGCACCCGGCGAGCAGTGTCATCACCACGACCGCGCAGGTCAGCACACGTCGGGCGGTCGGCACGCCACTCAGGGTATCGATCACCCCCGCGTGCGCCGCGGAATCCCCGCGCCGCGCCTGCCGCGCCGGTCCTCGGCTACGAATTGGCCTGCTGCTTCGCCCGCGCCTTGGCCCGCGCCCGCAGCGACGCCGTCAACTCGACCTTGCGCACCCGGACGATCTCGGGGGTGACCTCGACGCACTCGTCCTCGGCGCAGAACTCCATCGCCTGTTCGAGACCGAGCTCCAACGGCCGGGCCAGCGTCTCGATCACATCGGCGGTCGACGACCGCATGTTCGTCAGCTTCTTCTCCCGGGTGATGTTGATGTCGAGGTCCTCGGCGCGCGGGTTGATCCCGACGACCTGGCCCTCGTAGGTGTCCTGCCCGGGCTCGACGAAGAACTGCCCGCGGTCGGCGAGCTGGATCATCGCGAACGGGGTGATCGAGCCGCTGCGGTCACTGACCAGCGATCCGGTGTGGCGGGCGCGGATCTCCCCCGCCCACGGCCGGTATCCGTCGAACACCGCGTTGGCGATGCCGGTTCCGCGGGTCAGCGTCAGGAAGTCGGTGCGGAAGCCGATCAGCCCGCGGCTGGGCACGATGAAGTCCATCCGCACCCATCCGGCGGCATGGTTGGCCATCTCCTCCATGCGGCCCTTGCGGGCGGCCATCAGCTGGGTGATGGCGCCGACGAACTCCTCGGGGCAGTCGATCGTCATGGCCTCGAACGGCTCGTGCAGCTTGCCGTCGATGGTCCGGGTGACCACCTGCGGCTTGCCCACCGTGAGCTCGAAGCCCTCGCGCCGCATCTGCTCGACGAGCACCGCCAGCGCGAGCTCGCCGCGGCCCTGGACCTCCCACGCGTCGGGGCGGCCGATGTCGACGACCTTGATCGACACGTTGCCGATCAGCTCGGAATCCAAGCGGGACTTGACCATTCGCGCGGTCAGCTTGTGACCGGAGACCTTGCCGGCCAGCGGTGAGGTGTTGGTGCCGATCGTCACCGAGATGGCGGGTTCGTCGACGGTGATCCGCGGCAGCGCGTGCGCGTGATCCGGGTCGGCGAGCGTGTCGCCGATCATGATCTCCGGGATGCCCGCGACGGCGACGATGTCGCCCGCGACGGCCTCCTCCGTCGGCGTTCTCTCCACGCCCTCGGTGACCAGCAGCTCGGTGATCTTCGCGTTCGTGATGACGGGATGGCCGTCCACGTCGCGCATCCAGGCGACCTGCTGGCCCTTCCTGATGCGGCCCTTGTAGATGCGGATCAGCGCGAGCCGGCCGAGGAACGCCGACGCGTCGAGGTTGGTGACCAGGGCCTGCAGCGGCGCCTCCGGATCGCCGTGCGGCGGCGGGATGTGCTCGAGCAGCACGTCGAACAGCGGGTCGAGGTTCTCGCCCTGCGGGTTCTCGCCGTTGGCGGGCTGGACGGTGCTGGCGATGCCGGCCCGGCCCGAGGCGTAGAGCGTGGGCAGCCCGAGGGCGTCCTCGGCGGCCTTCTGCGCGTCCTCGTCGAGGTCGGACGCGACGTCGAGCAGCAGGTCGTGGCTGTCGGAGACGACTTCGGCGATGCGTGCGTCGGGGCGGTCGGTCTTGTTGACGACCAGGATCACCGGCAGGTGGGCGGCCAGCGCTTTGCGCAGCACGAACCGGGTCTGCGGCAGCGGACCCTCCGAGGCGTCCACCAGCAGCAGCACGCCGTCGACCATGGACAGACCGCGTTCGACCTCGCCGCCGAAGTCGGCGTGTCCCGGGGTGTCGATGACGTTGATGACCGTCATGCCGCCGTCGGCGTGATGGCGGTGCACAGCGGTGTTCTTGGCCAGGATGGTGATGCCCTTTTCCTTCTCCAGGTCACCGGAATCCATCAGGCGTTCGATCGCGTCGTCACCGCGGTGACTCAACGCCCCCGATTGGCGCAGCATCGCGTCGACCAGGGTCGTCTTGCCGTGGTCGACGTGAGCCACGATGGCGACGTTGCGGAAGTCAGGGCGGGAACTCACGCCCGCGATTGTCGCAGTGCAGTGCACCGATCGCGAAAACGAGAGATACCGGTCACAAGCGGACGCCACCCCCGGCCCGCCGCCGGAGCGCCCCGGCCGCGAGGCGGGCCCGACCGCCGCGAAAGGCAGTGGTCAACGTCACAATTTGCGCCCAACGGCGCGGGGTTGAGGCGTAGCGTTTGGGATACCCGTCGACCGTTTCTCGCGAAAGGTCAGCCATCATGACGGTTTACGAAGTTCTCACGGTCGCCCTGATCACCGCGCTGGCAGCGGCGACCATCGTGGCAATCTACTGGGGTCTGGCCAACTGGGTCGGCACGTTCTACGTGGTGCGATGCACCGAGTGCCGCCACTTGACCTTCAACTCGGCCAATCAGCCTCGGACTTCGTGCCCGCACTGCCGTCACCCGGTGCTCACCCATCCCCTTCACGCGCTGGTCCACCCGGCCAGCCGCACGGACGTCCGCGTCGTCGGCGACCGGCTGCACTTCTAGATCCCGCCGGTGCCGCCCGGGAAGCGGACGCGACGGGGTCACCAGCCCCGGCGGTGAGGCTGCGATCCGACGAGTTCGCCTTTGCGCGCGACGTCTCTGCTGCGGTAGACGACGTAGGGCCGGAACAGGTACCCCACCGGCGCGCTGAAGGCGTGGACCAGTCGGGTGAACGGCCACAGGCAGAACAGCGTCAACCCGATCAGCACGTGGATGTGGAACCACAGCGGCGCCTGGACCATCAGATCGCCGCGGGGCTGCAGCATCCAGATGGACCGGAACCACGGCGACACCGTCTGGCGGTAGTCGTGTTCGCCTCCCACCGGCGTCGCCCCGATCAGCGTGCACGCCAGCCCCGCCACGATCGCGAGCACCAACACCAGATACATCAGCTTGTCGTTGCGTGTGGTCGCCATGAACACCGGTCCGCTGGTGCGGCGCCGGTAGACCAGCAGGCTGACACCCACCAGGGTGCAGACGCCGGCGATCGCCCCGAGAACCAGCGCTTGCACGTGGTAGGCGTGGTTGCTCAATCCCACGGCGGCGGTCCACGACTCGGGGATGACCAACCCGATGATGTGCCCGACGATCACCACCAGAATGCCGAAATGGAACAGCGGGCTCGCGATCCGGAGCAGACGGCTCTCGTAGAGCTGCGACGATCGGGTGGTCCAGCCGAACTTGTCGTACCGGTATCGCCACCAGGTGCCGACGACGACGATGGCCAGTGTCACGTACGGGACGACGTCCCAGAAGATCTCCCAACCCGACACGTCAGCGACCTCCAGGGCGGCCCGCCACCGCATCCGTCCGGCCTGCTCGGCCCCGCGGCGGCACTGTCAATGTGAACGGTTGCAGCCCAACGGCTTCCGCCGGCGGCCCGTGGGCCACCAGCCGCTGGGCGCTGAGCTCGTCGGACTCGCTGCCTCTGGGCAGCGTCGACAACACGGCGGCCACCGTCATCGCATACGGCGAGCCCGCCTCGCACAACGCGCGGTGCAGCACGTCGACTGCCACGCGATGCGCACCCAGCACGCGCCGGCCGGCGTCCCAGTCGACGTTCGCGGCGAATTCCAGCGCGACCGGCAGGTAGTCGGGCGCTTCACGGTCGGGCGGGCTCACCCCGGCTTCGCGGTAGGTGCGCGCGAACTCGAGCATCGCCTGGCCCCGATTGCGGGTGTCGCCGGCGGTCCAGAAGGTCAGATACAGCGTGCAGCGCCGACGCATGTCGAACGTGGCGACGTAGGCTTCGGCCGCCTCGCGTGGCGAGAGCGCCCGCACCGCGTCCAGTGTGCCCGCGAGGTGCCGGGCGGCCGGCCCGTCGATGTGGGTCAGCAGTTCTGCCGCGGTGTCCAGCCGGTCGCCGTCCGGGTAACTCAGCGTCAGCGATGCGCACTGCCACGTCAATCGGTCGTTGAGTGTCGTGCGGGACCGCAGGCGGGCTTTCATCGCCGCTCCCCGTCCCCGGGGAACAGGCCCGACGGCGCGCCGCGACCGTCCCAGTTGAGCAGGTTGACCCGTGACGGGCGGGTCCGGTTGGCCGCCATCTCCTCACTGGTCTGCCGGTTCCGCAGCGCGTGGAAGGTCTCCACCGCGACCGGCACGGGTCCTCCGCTGGCTTCGCCGAAGGGCCCCGACTCGTACATGCCGGTTCCGCCCTCGAACGACAGCGAGCAGCCCGGCTCCTCGACGCCCGGTAGGCCGTCGGTCGCGTACGCGGTCGGAATCACGTAGCGCTCATCGTATTTCGCCAGCGCGAGCAGGCGGTACATGTCGTAGATCTGCTCCTCGGTCATCCCCACCGACTCCGGGATGTGCGGTTGGGTCTCCCGACCGAGATTCACGTCGCGCATGTAGGAGCGCATGGCGGCGAGCTTGCGCAGCACACCTTCGACGACGGCGGTGTCGCCGGCGGTGAACAGGCCCGCGAGGTACTCGATCGGGATGCGCAGCGCCTCCAGCGCGCCGAAGAGGTTGCCGGCGTCCTCACCGTCGTGCCCGCTGCGGCTGACGGCGTCGACGACCGGGGACAGCGGCGGGATGTACCAGACCATCGGAACCGTGCGGAACTCCGGATGCAGCGGCAGCGCAACCTGATACGTGTTGATCAACGCATAGACCGGTGAGTTCTGCGCGGCCTCGATCCATTCGTCGGAGATGCCCTCGGCGCGCGCGCCTGCGATCACCTCGGGATCGTTGGGGTCGAGAAGGATCTGCCGGTGTGCCGCGTAGAGGTCCGTATCGTCGGACACCGAGGCGGCCGCGAGCACGCGGTCCACGTCGTAGAGCACCAACCCGAGATAGCGGAGCCGCCCGACGCAGGTCTCGGAGCACACCGTCGGCAGGCCGACCTCGATCCGCGGGTAGCACAGCGTGCACTTCTCGGCCTTGCCGGTCTTGTGGTTGAAGTACACCTTCTTGTACGGGCAGCCGGACACGCACATCCGCCACCCGCGGCAGCGGTCCTGGTCGACCAGCACGATGCCGTCTTCGCTGCGCTTGTACATCGCCCCCGACGGGCACGAGGCCACACACGACGGGTTGAGGCAGTGCTCACAGATCCGCGGCAGGTAGAACATGAACGTCTGCTCGAGTTCCAGGCGGACCTCTTCACTGACCTTCTGCAGCACCGGATCGCCCGGCAGGATCTCCGGTGAACCGGCCAGGTTGTCGTCCCAGTTCGCCGACCACTGCACCTTCATCGGTTCGCCGCTGATCAGGCTGCGCGGCGGCGCGACCGGCATGTGCTCGCCCAGCGGTGCGTTGATCAGGTTCTCGTAGTCGTAGGTCCACGGCTCGTAGTAGTCCTCGATGGACGGCAGCTTCGGGTTGGAGAAGATGTGCGCGAGCTTGTGCCAGCGCCCGCCGCCGCGCAACCTCAGCCGCCCGCGCTTGTCCCGCATCCAGCCGCCGCGCCACCGGTCCTGATCCTCGTAGGTGCGCGGATAACCTTGTCCCGGGCGGGTTTCGACGTTGTTGAACCAGACGTACTCGGTGCCGGGCCGGTTCGTCCACGCCTGTTTGCACGTCACCGAACACGTGTGGCACCCGATGCACTTGTCGAGGTTCATCACCATGGCCATCTGGGCCATCACCTTCACCGGTAGGTCACCTCCTGTGAGCGACGGCGCACCACCGTGACCTCGTCACGCTGGTTGCCGGTGGGGCCGAGGTAGTTGAAGGCGAAGGCCGTCTGGGCGTACCCGCCGGCCAGGTGGCTGGGCTTGACCAGCAGCCGGGTCAACGAGTTGTGGATACCGCCGCGCCGGCCGGTGGTCTCGGTCAGCGGCACGTCGATGACTCGTTCCTGGGCGTGGTAGACGTAGACGACCCCCTCCGGCATGCGGTGACTGACGATGGCGCGGCACACCAGCACTCCGTTGCGGTTCACCGCTTCGACCCAGTCGTTGTCGGCGACGCCGATCTTCGCGGCGTCCGAGGGGCTCATCCACATCGTCGGACCGCCGCGGGACAGCGACAGCATGAACAGGTTGTCCTGGTACTCCGAGTGAATGGACCACTTCGAGTGCGGCGTCAGGTAGCGGACGGTCAATCCGACACCGTCGCGGTCGCCGACCGCGGGCTCGCCGAAGAGGCGGCCGAGGTCCAGCGGTGGGCGGTACACGGGCAGCTGCTCACCGAGTTCCTCGAGCCAGTCGTGATCGAGGAAGAAGTGCATCCGCCCGGTGAGCGTGTGAAAGGGCTTGAGCTGTTCGATGTTCACCGTGAACGGCGCGTATCGCCGACCGCCCGTCTCGCTGCCCGACCATTCCGGGCTGGTGATCACGGGCACCGGCCGGGCCTGCGTGTCGGCATAGGTGATGCGGCGCTCCTCGCTGCCTTCGGCCAGATGCGCCAACGGCTTACCGACGCGGCGCTCCAGCTCGCGGAAGCCCTCGACGGCCAGCCGGCCGTTCGAGGTTCCCGACAGGGCCAGGATGACATCGGCCATGCGCTCGGCCGTGGTCATCGCCGGGCGGCCTGCCGCCGCACCCGAGTCGAGCACACCGAATTTTCGGGACAGCTCGTCGATCTCGTGGTCCGGACGGGTGGTGACGCCCTTGGTGGTCACCCCGAGCCGGTCGACCAGCGGCCCGACCGTGGACCACTTGTCGGCGATCGCGGTGTAGTCACGCTCCACGACGGTGATCGGCCCGATCGTCTTCCCCGGGACCGGCACCTCACCGCTCTCGCGCCAATCCCGGTGCACTCCACCCGGGTACGCCATCGCACCCGGGGTGTCGTGGAGCAGTGCCCCCAGCACGACGTCGGTTCGAGTGCCCAGATGATTCTTCGCCAGCGCCGAGAACGCCCGGGCGATCGCGCCGAAAGCATCGAAATCCGAGCGGGTTTCCCAGGGCGGATCGATCGCCGGGCTGAACGCGTGCACGTAGGGGTGCATGTCGGTCGACGACAGGTCGGCCTTCTCGTACCAGGTCGCCGCCGGGAGCACGACGTCGGACAGCAGGGTCGTCGACGTCATCCGGAAGTCGATCGACATCAGCAGATCGAGCTTGCCCTCGGGAATCTCCGGGGTCCACGCGACGCCGTCGGGGCGCAGGTGCTCGGCCGTCGGCGTGGCCTGAAGATTGGACGCCGTGCCCAGCAGGTGCTGCAGGAAGTACTCGTTGCCCTTGCTCGAGGAGCCGAGGAGGTTGGCTCGCCACACGTCGAGCACCCGCGGCCAGTTGGCCGGATCGTCGGGATCGGTGACGGCCAGCCGCAATGCTCCGGAAGCCAGTTGCTCGCACACGAATTCGGGAATCTCGCGGCCGGCTGCTCGCGCTTCGTCGGCGACGTCCAGACTCGAGCGGTCGAACTGAGGATAGAACGGCATCCACCCCATCGCCGCCGCGGCCGTCACGACGTCCATGGTGTGCTTGCCGGTGAACCGCCCCCGTGCGGTCGGACTCGCCAGCGCGTCCGCGCGGTAACCGTCGTAGCGCCACTGGTCGGTGTGGACGTACCAGTACGACGTCCCCGGCATCTGCCGCGGCGGCCGGGACCAGTCGGTGGCGGAGCCCATCGTCGCCCACCCGGTGATCGGCCGGCATTTCTCCTGCCCGACGTAGTGCGCCCAGCCACCGCCGTTACGGCCCATCGAACCGGTCAGCAGCAGCAACGCCAACACCGCGCGGTAGGTGGTGTCACCGTGGAACCACTGACAGATTCCGGCGCCCATGATGATCATCGAACGCCCGCCGGATTCCTCGGCGTTGCGGGCGAATTCGCGCGCCACCCGGATGGCTTGGGACGCGGAGACCCCGGTGATGGGCTCCTGCCAGGCAGGGGTGTAGGGAGCGTCCGGATCGTCGTAGCCGGTCGGCCAGTCTCCCGGCAGACCCGGCCGGCCCACCCCGTACTGCGCGAGCATGAGATCGAACACCGTGCAGACGCGGTGCCCTGCGACCCGGCGCACCGGCACTCCGCGCCGCACCGTTCCGGCATCGCCGTCGACCGCGTCGAAGCGGGGCAAGACGATCATGGCGGTCTCGCCGGGATCCTCACCCGCACGGGCGACCGTCAGCGCCGGCACGAGCTCACCCAGATCGAGGTTCCACTTTCCCGCGCCTGCGTCCCCGTATCGGAAGCCGAGCGAACCGGGCGGCACCGCAACGGATTCCGAAGCACCATCCCACAGCGCCGGCTTGAACGCCGCATTCTCCATCGCCTGGTGCCCGATGTCGAGGTCGGCGGCGGTGAGCATCTTGCCGGGCACCACGATGCCGTCGCGCTCCTCGAGCTTGACCAGGAACGGCAGGTCGGTGTAGGTGCGCGCGTAGTCGACGAAGAACGGAACCCGTTGACGAACAAAGCCTTCGGTGAGGATCACGTGTCCCATCGCCATCGCCAGCGCGCCGTCGGTGCCTGCGGCGCAGGGCATCCACTCGTCGGCGAACTTGGTGTTGTCCGCATAGTCGGGGCTGACGGTCACCACTTTCGTTCCGCGATAACGCACTTCGGCCATCCAGTGCGCATCCGGGGTCCTGGTGACGGGGACGTTGGAGCCCCACATCACCAGATACGAGGCGTCCCACCAGTCGCCGGACTCGGGAACGTCGGTCTGATCCCCGAAGACCTGCGGCGACGCGACGGGCAGATCGGCGTACCAGTCGTAGAAGGACGTCATCGCACCGCCGAGCAGGCTCACGAACCGGGCGCCGGCGGCGTGGCTGACCATCGACATCGCCGGGATCGGCGAGAACCCGGCGATGCGGTCCGGACCGTAGGTCTTGATCGTGTGCACGTGCGCGGCGGCGATCATCTCGGCGGCTTCGGCCCACGTCACCCGCATCAGACCACCCTTGCCCCGCGCCTGCTGGTAGCGACGCCGGCGCTGCGGATCCCCCTGGATGTCAGCCCATGCCAGCACCGGATCTCCCAGGCGCGCCTTGGCTTCCCGGTACATCTCCACCAGCACGCCCCTGGCATACGGGTAGCGCACCCGGGTCGGCGAGTAGGTGTACCAGGAGAAGGCGGCCCCGCGCGGGCAGCCGCGGGGCTCGTATTCGGGACGGTCCGGCCCGACGGAGGGGTAGTCGGTCTCCTGCGTCTCCCAGGTGATGATGCCGTCTTTGACATAGACCTTCCACGAGCACGAGCCCGTGCAGTTGACGCCGTGGGTCGAGCGGACCACTTTGTCATGGCTCCACCGGTCCCGGTAGAAGATGTCACCCTCGCGGCCGCCACGGTGGCTGACGGTGCGCAGATCGTCCGAGATCTCGCCGCGAGTGAAGAACCGGCCGCTGCGTTCCAGCAGCTCTTCGACTCTCCCTCCGGTACGGGGCGGGTTCGTCACGCGGGGGCCT
The DNA here is from genome assembly GCF_000266905.1 of Mycolicibacterium chubuense NBB4. The sequence goes on from NC_018027.1 coordinate 4,174,934, forward strand.
CCGTCGCTTTCGGCTCGTGAGCGTGCAGTCGCAGCGCGGTGAAGCCCACCGCCGCGAGCGCCGTCGCCACCAACAGCAGCAGCCCGACGGTGTATTCGTTGGCCGCCGCGTCGTACGTCGCGCCCATCACCAGCGGTGGGAAGTATCCCCCCAATCCGCCTGCGGCAGCCACGATCCCGGTGACCGATCCGACCGATGCGGCCGGTGACCGGCGCGCCACCCACGCGAACACCCCGCCCGTGCCGATGCCGAGGAAGATCGCCAGCGCGATGAACGTCGCTGCGGACCACACGTCGGGCGGCGGCTGGAACACCGCGATGAAGGCCATCGCGGCGGTGCCGAGCAGGGATCCCAGCACCACGTATTTGGGGGCGATGCGGTCGGCGAGAGCCCCGCCGACCGGCCTGGCCAGGACGGCGGCCAGCGCGAAGGCCGCGGTGCGGGCACCGGCGTCGACCGCGGAGAACCCGTAGATCGTCTTGATGTAGGTGGGCAGGTAGTTGCTGAACGCCACGAATCCGCCGAAGACGATCGCGTAGAGGAACGACATCTCCCAGGTGACCGGCAATTTCGCGGCTGCCTTGAGCTTGGGCACCACGGGCTGCCGGTTGGGCCGGAAGTACGGCGCGTTACGCAGGACCACCAGGCAGAACGCGGCGGTGAGCACCAGTGCGGCCGCGATGATCACGTGGGTGGTGAACAAGCCGAACCACTTGACGAACCGCGGGGTGAAGAACGCCGACAGCGCCGTGCCCACCATGCCCATGCCGAACACACCGGTGGCGAACCCCCGCCGCGCGGGCTCGTACCAGTTGTTGGCGAACGGGATGCCGACCGCGAAGATCGTGCCCGCCACACCGAGAAGGAAGCCGCACACCAGGAGCAGCGGGTACGAGTTGGCCGATCCCGCGGCACCGACCCCCAGGACCGGCAGGATCGATGCCACCGTGACGGCGATGAGCATCGTGCGCCCGCCGAACCGGTCGGTCAGTGGCCCCGTGACGATCCGCCCGAGGGCCCCGACCAGGATCGGGGTGGCCACCAGCATGGAGGCCTCGGTGCTGCTCAGCGACATGTCGCCGGCATACGTGGTGGACAGGGGGCCGATCATGTTCCATGCCCAGAAGTTGATCGCAGAGACCCAAGTGGCCAGCGCCAAATTGAGTCCCCGCCGCGCGCCGGTGTCCGGCGTAACCGCCGTGCTCACCCGCTCAGCTAAACACCTTTCGCCATCGCTCGCCGGTTATTCGCGCCAACAATTCGCTATAAGGCTGAAAGTTCCTGCCCGACAAGGATTTCAGGAAGGTCCTCAGTGTTCGTCCGCGGCGCGGGCGGGATCGATGGGTCCGGCCGCGAAAGCCGTGGGGTCTGCCAGCAGGGCCCGCAGATGTGGCAACCATGCCCTGTCGGCGGGTACCCAGTCGAGGGCATCGAGGTCTGCGGCGGTCACCCAGCGCAGGCACCGGTGGTCATGTGGCTGCGCCGTGCCGTCCCCGACCTGCGTCACCACATAGGCGCGCAGGACGACGGACCCGGGCAGTTCGACATCGTCTCCCAGCCGGGCACCCACCTGCACGGTGACGCCGAGTTCTTCGTCGAGTTCGCGCACGAGCGCCTCGCGTTCGGACTCACCGGCGGTGACCTTGCCGCCCGGCAGTTCCCACCGTCCGGCCAGCTCGGCCGGCCGGTCGCGTTGGGCTACCAGCAACGTCGCGCCACTGGTCAGCGCGCCTGCGACGACGATCTGGACTGGCATCAGTCGTGACGCTACCGCGCCCGCCGGCTCACGCCGGGCAGGCGGGAATCGTCGGACCCCTTTACGCCGCCACCGGCCGTCGGAAACAATTCCCGTATGGCTGTGTTGACGGACGAACAGGTAGACGCCGCACTGCCCGAACTCGACGGCTGGGAGCGGGCCGACGGCGCACTGCGCCGCTCGGTCAAGTTCCCGGCGTTTCTCGACGGGATCGAGGCGGTGCGCCGGGTGGCCGAGCACGCGGAGGCCAAGGACCATCATCCGGATATCGACATCCGATGGTGCACAGTGAGTTTCGCCCTCGTGACGCACTCGGAAGGCGGCATCACGGACAAGGACCTGCAGATGGCCCGCGATATCGACGGGATCCTCGGGTAGCGATCCAGGCCAGCGTCGCCAGCGTGGCGACGATGTAGATCAAGCCGGCCCACGCCAGGTACCAGGGCCGCGAGATGACCCAGATCGTCGGCTGGGCGAAGCTGAGCAGCCACGGCACCCCGATGAGCGTCAGGGCCAGCCAGCCCCAGCCCAGTATCCGCGCGCCGGTCCGGTCTCGCCACGGGCCGTGCAGCAGCCAGATCATCAGCGGGATCAGCCACACCCAGTGGTGAGTCCAGGAGATCGGCGACAGCAGCAGACCGAACAACTGCACGACGACGATCGCTGCGAGGCGGTCGTCGGAACCTCCGATGGCGCGCCACGCCAGCAGCGCCAGCACCGCCGTCACCGCGATACCCGCCACGACGAGCGGCCCGTAGCCGGCGTCGTGGCCGAGGATCCGGGAGATGCCGCCGCGCCACGACTGGTTGAACGAGGTTCCGATCGGACCGACCCGGCGGGCGTCGCCGAGCAGGTCGGTGAAGTAGTACCGAGTCTGGTCCCCCACGACGAGCGCCGACAGGACGACCGTCCCGAGGAAGACGACGCCTGAGAAGACGGCCGTGGCCCAGCGCCGTGCGCCGAGGAAGTACAGGCCCGACACCGCAGGCGTCAGCTTCACCCCGGCCGCCAGGCCGACCAGCAGACCCGACAGCCACCACTGCGTGCGGTAGACCGCATAGAGCACGGCCAGCACCAGCAGCACATTGATCTGGCCGTAGTCGAAGGTGCTGCGCAGTGGCTCGGTCCAGATGCCGACGGCCGTCCACAGCATCGCGACACGATGGCCACCGGGCAGGGCGCCGGGGGAATCCGCCAGGAGGCGCTGGCTGAGGCGCACCACGCCGTAGAGCGCGGCCACGATGCCCAGTTCCCACGCCAGGGCCACCAGCCCGAACGGCAGTAGGTGCAGCGGGTAGAAGACCACGGCCGCGAACGGCGGATACGTGAACGGCAGCGGGAAGTCCGGCGTCTGGTCGGCGTAGACGTAGTCGTAGAGGGTGCCGGGCTGATCCAGCGCCGCCGCACCCCCGACGTAGACGTGCAGGTCGACGAAGTTGGCACCGTTGGGCAGCAGATAGGTCCACGCCAGCCGCGCGGCGATGCTGACGATCAGCAGCACGGGAGCCGCGGCCGACAGCCGAGCCATCGCGCGGGAGCCAGGTGCCGGCGAGCCGGATTCGATGGTGTTTATTCGCCTGACTCTAGCGAGCGGTCACCATCGGCCTTCACATCAGTAACGGTTGCATAAATGCCACACATGTCACTTGAGTAACTCCAGTAACAGGCTAGCTTCGGGTGCAGGCGTGCCACCGACGATTGGGAGATCTCATGCTTCGCACCCGAAAACTGTTCGCAACCACCATGATCGCAGCGGCTGGGGCGGTGTCTGCCGCCGTGGCGCTCAGCGCTGCCGCCGCAGCGCAGCCGCCCGCCGCACCGGCGCCGGCCCCGGCACCCGAGGTTCCCGGCCTGCCGTTCCTGCAGCAACTCGCGGCGAACCCGGCCGCGGCGACGCAGCTCGTGCAGACCTTCGCCAACGTGCTCGGCAACGCGCCGGCGGCGACCGCGTCGACGACGGCGACCCCCGCGGGTGTGGCCGCCACGCCGGGCATTACGCCCGCCGCCACGCCCGCCACGATGCCGGGCGCGACCGCGTCCATCACGCTGCCTCAGCCGGCGAACGCGCTGCCGGGCGCGGCGACGACCGTGCCCGCCTCGGTGACGACCCCGGCGGCCGCCCCGAGCGCGTCACCGTTGGGCGGGCTGACCAGTGCGCTCGGCGTCCCCGGCGGTCTGGCGTCGCTGCTGCCCGCCGGCACGCCGCTGGCCGGCCTGCTGCCCACGGGCAACTCGGCCGCGCCCGCCGCAGCGCCCGTCGCACCGGCACCGGCACCGGCCGCGGCGCCGGCGCCGCTGTTCACGCCGCTGTCGGCCCTGCCCTGATCGAACAGCACCTCTGACACCACAACCACTGAAACGCATTGGGGAACCATGGCAACGATCAGGACGATGCTCACCACCGCGATGGCGGTGGGCTCGTCGGCCGCACTGTTGACCGTCGGCGTGACCGGAGTCGCACACGCTGATCCACCCGCGGCACCGTCGCCGATCGACGGGCTGCAGGCGCCGGGCCTGCCCGCCGTGCAGAGCATCGGGCCCGTGATCCAGCAGGCCGCTGCCGATCCCTCCAATGCGGCATCGATGCTGATGGCCGCCGCCGCGGTGTTCGCCGGAGATGCCGCAGCGCCGCGGCCCTCCAGCGACATCGCGTCGGCGGTCAACCAGTTCGTTCAGCCGGTCGCACACGTGCCGGCCACCGGCGCGATCCCCGGCACCGAGGCGCACCTGCCCGCGGGTGTCGATCCCGCACACGCGGTAGGACCGGCACCGGAGGCGACGCCGGAAGTGGCGCACGCCGCCGCCGCGGTGCCACCGGGGCCCCCACCCGCGCCCGGGCCCGCTCCCCTCCCGGACCCCGCCGCGAGCCCGGCGGCCGCACCCGCAGCCGCACCCGTCGCGGCCCCGGCGGCCGCACCCGTCGCGGCCCCGGCGGCCGCACCCGTCGCGGCACCCGATCCCGCCGCGGCCCCGGCGGCGGTCGTCGCTCCCAACCCCGCCCCGCCCGGCGCGCCCGCTCCCGCCGCGGCACCCGCCCCTGCAGCCACCCCCGCGGCGGTCGTCACTCCCAACCCCGCCCCGCCCGGCGCGCCCGCTCCCGCCGCGGCACCCGCCCCTGCAGCCACCCCCGCGGCGGTCGTCACTCCCAACCCCGCCCCGCCCAGCGCGCCCGCTCCCGCGGCGGCGCCCGGCGGCGCGCCGAATTTCGGACCGAACGCGCCCGTCACGCAGGACTTCCTGTATCCGTCGATCAGCAACGGATGCCTCAAGGACGGCGGCAACGTGCTCGCGACCGCGATCTCGGTGGCCGGCCCGGCGACGATCCCCCTGCCCGGCCCCAAAGCCGGCCAGACCGCGTATGTGTTCACCGCGGTGGGCACTCCAGGGCCTGCCGCCGAGCAGAAGCTGCCGCTGAACGTCACCTGGGTCAACCTGACCACGGGCAAGTCGGGCAGCGCCACGCTCAAGCCGCGGCCGGACATGAACGCCAACGGCCCGACCACGCTGACGGCCATCGCCGACACCGGTTCGGGCAGCATCATGTCGACGATCTTCGGTCAGGTCACCACGACCGAGAAGCAGTGCCAGTTCATGCCGACGATCGGCTCGACGGTCGTCCCCTGACCGCCGAGCGCGCCGAACTGAGATTCCCGGTCGTGATCCACGCGAGATTCACGACCGGGAATCTCAGTTCGCGGAGGCTCAGTAGGCCATGAACAGAATGGCGTCCCGGTCGTACTCGCGGCCCGGATGTGCTTCCGAGAGGTGCTTCTGCGCCTTCTCCACCAGGTCGTCCTCGTCCTTACCGGTGATGGCCTCGCCGCACGGGCAATTCAGGTGAGTCTTCATGACTTCACAATGGCACAGCGGCCGGCAGGTGATGAGACAAGATCGACAACGTGGACCTCTACGACGTGATGCGGACGACGGCGGCGGTCCGCCGGTTCACCGGTGATCGGCTGCCCGACGACGTCCTGGTGCGGATCCTCGACAATGCGCGATTCGCGCCGAGCGGCGGCAACCGCCAGGGCGTGCACGTGATCGCGATCCGGGACCGCAAGATCCGCGAGGCCCTCGCCGAGTTGAGCCTGCCCGGCGCACGCCGCTACGTCGCCCAGGCCGGCAACGGCGAAGGAACGTGGAACCCGTTGCTGCCCATGGGTGTTTCACAGGAGCAGGTAGCCGCCACCGAGGTCCCCGATCAGATGACCGCACCACTGCTCACGTGCGCTGTCGTGCTGGTGGTCTGTGTCGACTTGGCGGCCGTCGCGGCCCTCGATCAGGATCTCGACCGGATCGGCGTGGTCGCGGGCGCGTCGGTGTATCCGTTCGTGTGGAACGTCCTGCTGGCTGCCCGCAACGAGGGATACGGCGGTGTGCTCACAACGATGGCGGTAGCCGAGGAAACCCGCGTCAAAGACCTGCTCGGGATCCCCGCCGGCCACGCGGTCGCCGCCGTCGTGCCACTGGGTAAACCCCAGCACCAGCCGAAGCGGCTGACCCGCAAGCCGATCGCGGAGTTCGTCACCCGGGAGAGGTTCGACGGCGCGTCTCTGTGAAGCGCCCGGGGCGTCGTGAGACCGTGAACGCGTGACGGTCACGCTGGGTTATGCCACGGCCGGTGGCGGCGACCTCGACGGCCAACTCGCCGAGCTCACCGCCGCCGGCGTCGACCCCCGCCGGATCTTCACCGACAAGTCCCCCGGCTCCACCGACAAGATGCGCGCCGGGCTGCTGGCCTTGCTGAGCTACGCCCGCGCCGGCGATGTCGTCGTGGTCGTGGCGCTGGAACGGCTGGGCCGGTCGGTCGCGGAGGTCACGCAGACCGTCGCCGACCTGACCACCCGCGGGATCACGCTGCGCTGCCTGCGCGACGGACTCGACACCGCCACCGCGACAGGGCGTGTGGTGGCCAGAGTGCTCACCGACCTGGCGGCGCTGGACGCGGTCCGTCCGGGCGAAGCCAGGACCTGATCCTCGGCGGCCTTCGCCTCATCCATGGCTCAGGCCTTGGCGGCCTTCGCCTCATCCATGGCTCAGGCCTTGGCGGCCTTCGCTGCGGCCTTCGCTTCCTTCTTGTACGTCCGCACCTTCTGCAGCGATCCGGCATCCTTCACGTCGGCCACCGACATGTGGGTGCCCGCCTTGCCGTAGTCACCGGCCGCCGCGCGCCAGCCCTTCGGTGTGACGCCGTACTGCTTGCCCAGCAGCGCGAGGAAGATCTTGGCTTTCTGCTCGCCGAAGCCAGGCAGCGCTTTGAGCCGGCGCAGCACGTCGGCTCCGTCGGCACCGTCGGACCACAACGCCGTCGCGTCGCCGCCGTACTCGTCGACGATCACCTGCGCCAGCGCCTGCACGCGCTTGGCCATCGAACCCGGAAACCGGTGCACCGCAGGCGTTTGCGCACACAGGTCGGCGAACTTCTCCGGGTCGTGGTCCGCGATCGCGGCCGCGTTGAATCCGCCCATGCGGTCGGCGATCTTCTTCGGGCCACCGAAGGCGACCTCCATCGGGATCTGCTGATCCAGCAACATCCCGACCAGCAGCGCGAACGGGTCCTCGGACAGCAGGTGGTCAGCCTCGGGCTCCTGCGTGAGGCAGAGGTTGGCAGTCACGACGTTCCTTTCACCGGAGGAATCCAAGGTTAGCGCGCTACCGATGTGCACTTCGGCGCCTTACCAGGACAACGGGCGCCGGGACCCGAACCCTCGCGGACTACGTACTGCCACGACAACGCTGGATCAAAAGGCAGTAGTCGACTACGCACGACCACGCGGTTCCGCACCGCCATGATGGCCGTACCCGAAGGCTCATCCGTCCACCCTGCCCGCAGCGAGGAGGGAACCACCATGGACAACCCGCTGCCGACCGACCCGTGTGCCTTCATCCGCAGAGACATCGAGATCACCCAGAAGCTGATCGACGAAGACCGCGTTGGTCTGCAGCACCCCGAAGTACTCACCCACGACGACGTCGTGCGGCTCAAGGTGGATCTCGAGCGGCGAGGAGCGTTGCTCGAGAGCTTTCTGGAATCCTTCCGCCGCTGTCGGGCAGAGAATCCACGCTGCAGAAGGACACACGCCGGGCGGACGGTCAGCACGGCCAGGCACGTGCCGCCGGCCATCGCATCGGCTGAACGCGGTAGGAGTCCGGAGATGACAACGCACGCGGAACAATTGAAGTGAGCCGGAGGTGCATGATGGGCCACGACGATGATCGGATGCTCACGTTGGCAGATCTCGCGCAACTGGTCGACTCCCCCCTCATTCGGGTGATGGGCGGCGAACGCGTCGACGTCGACACTCACGCCGCGCTGGAGGCCATCGCGGCAAACGAAGCCGGGCTGGGCCTGTCTGCATAGCCACACGTCGCGGTGTCCGACGGCGCGATGGGACGGCCCCTCGCGAATCATGTGCAGCCGTTGGAGCATCCCGAACGGAAGCGCGAACGGATAGACCTCCGCGGCGTAGTCTTCTGCTGTGGCGCCGACTGCCATCGACATCATCGAGAACTACTTCACGTGCGAATTCACCACCATGTCGCGCGATGGTTCGCCGCAGACCTGGCCGGTGACTCCGCGATTGCTCGGCGATGGCCGATTCCTGACGGCAACCAGCATCGGCCTCCCGCAGAAGGCCTACAACATCCGCCGCAATCCGAAGGTCAGCATGCTGTTCTCCGAGCCGACCGGCAGCGGCATCACCGAGCCGGGGGCGGTGCTCATCCAGGGCAATGCCACCGCCGAGGATCGCATCGTGAGCGATCCGGGGTCCGAACCCGAATTGGCGGCGTTGGCGCAGACGCTGTTCGCCCGTCAGCCGGCCGGCGCGTTCTGGAGCACCTGGCTCGGACGACGGCTGTGGTGGTCGTATTACATGCGCATCCTGATCTTCGTGACTCCCAGCAGTGCGCTGTTCTGGCCGACGCGTGACTTCACCGCCCGGCCCCAGGAACTCGACCTCCGCGAGATACGCCGTGTGGGGTGAGGCCGCCAAGCGGCTGAGCAGATTTCCCGAGGCGGTGCTGACCGCGCTCGACGCGCACGGCTACCCGGTGAGTGTTCGCGTCAGCACTCGCGGATACGACGCGGCGACCGGCGAGCTCGCCGCGGAGCTGCCGGAGGGGCTGGGCACGGCGGAGGGCCCGGCCAACCTTCTGTGTCACTACCACGACGACAAGCTGTGGCACCTCGATTCCACCCACGTCACCGGCCTTCTCCGGCGGCGCGGCGACAATTGGGTATTCGTGAGCGAGAAGTTCACGCCGCAAACACGATTCGAGATGGTGTCGTTCTTGCGAGGCGCCCATGCCTCGGCCCAGAGGTACCTCGACAGGCGCGGGCTTGCGCGTCCGGCGGTCAATTGGGCTGCCGTCGAAGGGATTCGGCGTGGCACCACGCAACGAGTCAAGAAGTCGTGACCGAACTGTCGGCATTCCAGCATCCGCGCTTCGCCCGGATGTATGAACGGATCAGTGCCGAATCGGAGAGACGCGGCACTGCCGAACACCGTGACCACGCCCTGGCCGGCCTCTCCGGCCGCGTCATCGAGGTCGGCGCCGGCAACGGGTTGAATTTCGCGCACTATCCCGCCACCGTCACCGAGGTCGTGGCCGTGGAGCCCGACCACCACCTGCGCGAATTGGCCGCGCGGGCCGCAGAGTCGGCGCCGGTACCGGTGCGGGTGCTCGCCGGACACGCCGCGGCGTTGCCGGTGGAGGATGCCGGCTTCGACGCCGCGGTGGCATCCCTGGTGTTGTGCTCGGTCCCCGATCAGCGGGCTGCGCTGGCGGAGATCCGCCGCGTCCTCAAGCCCGACGGGCGGCTGAGGTTCTTCGAGCACGTCCGCTCACAGAACTCGTGGCTGGGTCTGCTCGAGGACGCCGTCACCCCGATGTGGTCGCGGATCGGCGGTGGTTGCCATCTCAACCGCGATACCACCACGGCGATCAGGGCGGCGGGGTTCGACATCGACACACTGGACCGGTTCGCTTACGCACCGCTGCGCTACTTCCCGGCCTTCGCCCACACGCTCGGCCAGGCGCGTCCCCGCACGTCGACCCCGCGGGACGCCACCACCGCCGAACCGCGCGATTAGGCTTCGAGAATGCCGAATTCACCGGTCGACTTTCAGCGCCGATCCCGAACCCGCCGGCAAGCGCCGGCCAGCGTCCCGCAACCGCTGGAGGACGAAGACGACCTCGTGGCCGTCGACACCACCTGGGGAGAATTGCAGCCCCTGCAATGCGCACCGGGCGTCGTGACCGTCGGTGAGCTGGAACTGATCGACAGCGTGCGCGGCGGCGCCCTCCTCGTCGACACTCGGATGCCCGACTCGAAGCGCGGTGTCACCCTCCCCGGAGCGGTCGGCATCCCGCACGACCAGATCGCGCAGCGCAGCGATGAACTCGACCCCTCTCGGGTGAACATCGTGTTCTGCAACGGCCCCCAATGCCCGCAGTCTCCCGATGCGATCCGCCGACTGCTCGACGCCGGTTTCCCGGCCGGCTCCCTGGCCTATTACCGTGGCGGCCTTCATGACTGGGTCACCCTCGCGATGCCCACGGCGCCGGTGGCCTGACCCACCATGATGCCCCCGTGCAGAAGGCACGGGGGCATCAGGGTTCGGCGATCAGCGGCCGAACAGCGGATTGCGCTTCGGCTTCTGCGCTTCGGCCCGGTCTGAGCAGGTGCACCACTGGGACGCGGGTACGGACTGCCGGACGTCGGCGACGTGTTGGCCGCAGCCGTCCCAGGTTGTCTTGCCGCATCGGCGACACGTGACGGGGTAGCACATGACGATTCCCTTTCTGTTCGAATGTCTATGCTGTGGCGGCTTTTCGGGCGGCGATCGTCGCCCGCACCGATTCCATGTCGAGCTCCTTCACCCGCGTGATGAGGTCCTCGAGCGTCGCGGGCGGCATCGCCCCGGGCTGGCTGTACACCAGGACCCCGTCGCGGAACGCCATCACGGTCGGGATCGACCGGATCTGCAGAGCCGTTGCGAGATCGAGTTCCTTCTCGGTGTCGACCTTGGCGTGCACGACGTCGGGATGCGCGGTCGACGAGCGTTCGTAGACCGGCGCGAAGGCCCGGCACGGTCCGCACCAGGACGCCCAGAAGTCGACGAAGACGATCGGGTTGCCGACGATCGTCGACTCGAAATCGTCGAAGCTCAAGTTCACTGTGCTCATCGTGTGTTCCTCCAATTCCTCTGAGATGGCCCGTGATCAGACCGCGGCGTGGGCCTCGGCCCAGGCGTTGTAGCCGCCGGCCAGATCCGAGACGTTCTCGAAGCCCTCGGCCCGCAGCAGCGACGCGGCCACGCTCGAGCGCCAGCCCCCGGCGCAGTGCACCACGATCGGCTTGCCGCTCGGCACGTCGGCCAGCCGCGTGCGCAGCTGGGCGAGCGGGATCGGCGTCGCGGCGGGGATCACGCCGAATTCGCGCTCACCGGGGTTGCGAATGTCGATCAGCGTGACCGCATCCTCGTCGAGCAACCGGTCCAGCTCCCGCGCCGACGTCCGGGGCGCCGTGCGCACCAGGTCACCGAGTTCTTCCGGGAAGCCGCCGTCGCGCCCGACATTGAGATAACCCACGGCATTGTCCGAGCCGATGCGGGCCAGCCGAAGCGCCGCTTCCTGCTCCTCGCCGGGGTAGGTGACGAGGGCGACCTGCTCGCCGACCTCGGCGACCATGCCGCCGGTTTCGGCGAAGCGGCCGTCGAACCCGACGTTGACCGAGCCCCGCAGGTGTCCGGCCGCGAAGTCCTCGACGCTGCGGGCGTCGACCACGCGCACCCCGGCGTCCAGGGCGGAACGCAGTTGCGCCGCGGTCATCTCCGGAATCCTGCGATCGGGGGCGAGCAACGGGTGCACCCGCTTGTTCATCGCCGCATCCGAGGAGAAGTACGCCGGGGCGGCGGGTTGACCGTGGGTGATCATCTCCACGAACGCTTCCTCCGCCATCGGCTGCACCGACGGGTTGGTGCGCCGCTGCTCGCCGATGGTGGACGTGAGGTCCGTCGAGAGGTTCTTCCCGCACGATGAACCGGCGCCATGGGCGGGCATCACGGTCACCGCATCGGGCAGCCGCAGCAGCTTGTCATGGATGGTGTGGTACATCGCCCGCGCCAGATCCGACGTGGAACTGTCACCGATGTTGACCAGGTCGGGCCTGCCGACGTCGCCGATGAACAACGAGTCGCCGGTCAGCACCGCGGTCGGCTCGGCGCCGGGACGCTCACGCACCAGCACACTGATCGACTCCCAGGTGTGGCCCGGGGTGGAGAGGATCTCCAGGTCCACCTCCCCGAGCGACAGGTGCTCACCGCCGGCCAGTCTCCGGATGGGGTAATCGGTCTGGGCGGCTTCGCCGAACCCGATCCACGCCCCGGTCGCATCCACCAATTCCAGATGCCCGGAGACGAAGTCGGCGTGGAAGTGGGTGTTGATCACGCCTTCGATGCGCAGCCCGTACTTCGCCGCGTCGGCGAGGTACTCGCTGATATCGCGGCGCGGGTCGACGACCACGGCGCGGCCGGTGCCCTCGTCACCGATCAGATACGACGCGTGTGACAGGCACTCGATGTAGTACTGCTCGAGAATCATCAGTTGTCCTCCGTTGTCGGGGCTCCAAGCCAGGCGATTTCCTGGCGTCACGATCGACAACCAACATACCCCCTGGGGTATTCCGCACCGATTCCGCGCCGGGTCGAGATCGGCGTATCACGCCAGATGGGGCCCGGACGCATGTCCGGGCCCCATCTGGCGGTCAGCTCTTCGCGGCGGCCGGGCCTGGCTCAGCGGCACCTAGAGAGAGCGCTCAGCCCGACTCGGCCGGGTGTCCGGCACGGATCCACCCTTTGGTGCCCCCGGCGACCGATACGGCGCTGCGGCCGGAGTCCTCGAGGATCTCCGCCCCTCGCTTGCTGCGGTTTCCGGACGCACAGATGACGTACACCGTCGTGTCCGCCGGCACCTCGCCCACCCGCGCGGGTAGCTCGCCGAGCGGTATCCACTGCGCGCGGGGTACGTGGGCCTGGGCGAACTCGTGGTCCTCGCGCACGTCCAGCACCGGCGCGCCGGACTCCCAGGCGCGAGCGAGAGTGGCGATGTCGACTTCCTGTACAGCTGCCATGGCGACTCCTCGGGGTCGAAACGAGGCGATCGGACGGATCGCGTGGAATGTACCGACTCTACCAGCTATACCGGTGGGGGTATGGCAGTCGGTCGAACGAGCAGGGTGCCGACCGTCGCCGGTTTAAGGTGAGTCCACCTGCACGCGAGGAGCTGAAAACCATGTCCGGCGAGCTCGCGATCGCCCTGACCGCCGCGCTGATCGTGGTCGCCGTCGCCGCGGTGGTTCTCGCAGTGCGGACACGTCAGGTCGTGGCCACGCCGACCGAGCGCGCTGTGCACGCCACCCTGCACACGGCGTCGCTGGCAGCGCGGGCGCTGCGGCAGGGCCTCGACACCGGCTCCGCCCGGACCGCGGCGCCCTTCCTGCGCGGTCTCACGGGAACCGACGGGCTGGCGCTGTTCGACGGTGACGGCCGGCTGCTCGCCCGCGACGCCGACGACGACGCCGTGTGGAACGGCGAGGTCGTCGACGCCTGCACGTCCGCGGCCGCCGAGTCGATCGGTGGGCAGCGGAGGGTGATGACGCACGCCACGGCCGCCGCGGTCGTCGCCCAGCCGCTGCTCGCCGAGGCCGGCGACCTGCTCGGCGTGCTGGTGGTGGTGACGACGCGCTCGCCCGGGCCGGGGACGCTCGGCGCCGTCGGCGAGGTCGCCCGGTATGCGGCCAGCCAGATCGAGCTCGCCGAGCTCGACGCATCCCGGGCGCGGCTGGACCGCGCCGAGGTGCTGGCCCTGCGCGCACAGATCAGCCCGCACTTCATCTACAACGCGCTCAACACGATCGCCTCGTTCGTCCGCACCGACCCCGACCGGGCCCGCGAGCTCATCCTCGAGTTCGCCGACTTCACGCGGTACTCGTTCCGCGCGGCCGGCCAGTACACCACGCTGGCCGACGAGCTGCGCAACATCGACCGCTACCTCAACCTCGAGCGCGCGCGGTTCGGCACCGCGCTGACCGTGCGGCTGCAGGTGGCACCGGAAGTCCTCAATGTCGTCGTGCCGTTCCTGGCGCTGCAGCCGTTGGTGGAGAACGCCGTTCGGCACGGCTTCGCCGGCCGCGGCAGTGGATCCATCGAACTCGTCGCGCGTGACGAGGGCTCCGACTGCGTCATCACGGTCGAGGACGACGGCATCGGCATGGATCCGGACGCGCTGCGCGCCGGGCCGAGCGACGCACTGTCCGGCGGCACGCCCGCCGGCGAAGGGGACTCCGCACATGTCGGCCTGACCAATGTCGACCATCGGCTGCGGGCCGCGTTCGGCAACGACTACGGTCTGGTGGTCGAGACGGCGATCGGCGCCGGGACCAAGGTCGTGATGCGGGTCCCCAAGTTCCGGTCGGGCGTGCGGGCCGGCGGAGGGGCATTCGGGGTGGGCAAGCAGTGACCGGGACCGCGGAGCCGCCCGGCCGCCGAGCTCAGGCCCTGACCGTGCTCGCCGTCGACGACGAGGCCCCGGCGCTCGACGAGCTGGCCTACCTGCTGAACCGACATCCCGGCATCGGCGAGGTGTTCCGCGCCGGTGACGCCACGTCGGCGCTGCGCGAACTGAACCAGCGGCAGATCGACGCCGTGTTCCTCGACATCAACATGCCCGGCCTGTCGGGCATCGAACTCGCCGGCGTGCTGGCGAACTTCGCGCAGCGACCGGCCATCGTGTTCGTCACCGCCCACGACGACAAGGCCGTCGCGGCCTTCGACGTCGGGGCGGTGGACTACCTGCTCAAACCGATCCGCGAGGGGCGCGTCGACGAAGCGGTCCGGCGGGTCGCGACGATCAGAGCCGCTCCCCCTGCCACCGAACCTTCGAGAGGAAGGGACGAGAACGCGCGGCGCGCAACCGAATCCGATGTCATCCCGGCAGAGCTGGGCGGTGTCACCCATCTCGTTCCCCGCGACAGCATCGGCTGGGTCGAAGCCGAAGGCGATTACGCGCGGCTGCACTCGGCATCGGGTTCGCACCTGGTACGCATCCCGCTCAGCACACTCGAAACCCGATGGCGCGATCACGGTTTCCAGCGAGTGCACCGCTCCTATCTCGTCGCGCTGCGCCTCGTCACAGGACTGCGGACCGTCGACGGTGCCGTGCTGGTGCGGTTACGGCCGAACGGAGCGTCGCCGGCAGTCGAACTGCCTGTCAGCCGCCGGCAGGCGCGCGAGCTGCGAGACCGCTTGGTGCGCAACCCCATGCGCAGCCTCCGACCCGCCGGGAGCGCCGATGACCAGTGACGAGCGGCCGCAGCGGCAGCGGGTGGTGCTCGCGCACCGGCGCGGCGCGCGGCTGGTGCGCACACGGGTCGAGGTGCAGGAACAGACGCAGGTCGGTGACGCGTTGGTGCGGGGCCTGGTCCGGGCTCAGCTCGGTCTGGCGCTGCGGCTGGGTGCTGTGGTGGTGTGTCTGGTCGGCGCGATCCCGTTGCTCAACACGCTGTTTCCGGGTCTCAGCGCGATCCCGGTGTTCGGCATCCGGTTGAACTGGCTGGTGCTGGCCGGCCTGGTGTACCCGCTGCTCTACGGCATCGGCTGGTCGTACGTCCGGCTCGCCGAGCAGGGCGAGCGGGACTTCGTCGGCGTCATCGACGCGGAGCCGTGACCGGCTCCCCGCTCGTTGCCGCGGCGCTGCTGGCCGCTGCGGTGGCCACCGTCGCGATCGGCGCCTACGGCGTGCGCTTCTCACGGACCACCTCGGATTTCCTCGTCGCGTCGCGGACCGTCGGTTCGCAGTGGAATGCCGCGGCCATCTCCGGTGAATACCTCTCGGCGGCATCGTTTCTCGGGGTTGCCGGCCTGATCGCCAAATACGGCGCCGACGCGCTGTGGTACCCGGTCGGTTTCACCGCGGGCTATCTGGGGCTGCTGTTGTTCGTGGCCGCGCCGCTGCGTCGTTCCGGCGCCTACACCGTGCCGGACTTCGCGGAGTTCCGGCTCGGCTCAGCCCGGCTGCGCAAAGTGGCGATGCTCGTCGTGGTCGTCGTCTGCGTCTTCTATTTGGTGCCGCAGTATCAGGGCGCCGGGCTGGCGATGAAAACCCTGCTCGGAACACCGGTGTGGCTCGGACCCGTCGCCGTCGGCGCCATCGTCATCACCAACGTCGTCGCCGGAGGGATGCGCTCGATCACCTTCGTGCAGGCCTTCCAGTACTGGCTCAAGCTCACCGCGGTCGCCATCCCGGCGCTCGCGCTGGCCGGGCTGTTCCTCACCGACCACCACGGCGAACTGGGCGGACCGCTTCCCCCCACCGTGCACCAGGACACCACCGTCGCCATCGACACCGACGTCGTCGTCGCGGTGGCCGAACCGGCGGGGATCACGGTGACGGGCATTCTCGACGGTCGCCGCGTCGACGGCGCGGCCATCCCTGCCGCCGGTCGACACGTCGTCGGCGCCGACAGCACGTTGCATCTGGCCGCCGGCGCGGCGACGCCGGTGCTCGCCGGCACCCCGGGCGCCGGCGAGGACTGGATCGCCTCCGGCGGTGGCCTCGGCGGGCGGCATCCGCTGTACCAGGTGGTCTCCATCATGGTGGCGACGTTCCTCGGCACGATGGGCCTGCCTCACGTGCTGGTGCGCTTCTACACCAATCCCGACGGCCGGGCCGCTCGGCGCACGGCGCTCGCGGTCATCGCCCTGCTGTCGCTGTTCTACCTGTTCCCGACCCTGCTCGGGGTGTTCTCCCGGCTGTACGTGCCGCAGTTGCTGATCACCGGAACCGCCGACGCCGCAGTGCTTCTGGCGCCGGGGTCGGTGATCTCGGGGGTCGCGGGCCAGCTGCTCGCGGCGCTGGTGGCCGCCGGGGCCATCGCCGCGTTCCTGGCGACCTCGTCGGGCCTGCTGGTCAGCTTCGCCGGCGCACTCGCGACGGACGTGCTGCCCGGGCGCGTCCGCGACTTCCGGGTCGCGGCGGTGATTGGGGGGCTGATCCCGATCCCGTTGGCGCTGGCCGCTTCCGGCGGCATGGAACTGTCGCGCAGCGTCGGCCTGGCGTTCGCCGTTGCGGCCTCCACCCTGTGTCCTCTGCTGGTGCTGGGGATCTGGTGGCGCGGGCTGACGGCTCTGGGGGCGGCCTGCGGACTGGTGGTGGGTGGACTGCTGTCGGGCGTGGCGGTCACCGTCGCGGTGGCGGGCGGTGTCGACGACGACGCCGCCGGCGGCTGGCCGGCGGTGCTGATCGGCTATCCGGCAGCCGTCAGCGTCCCGCTCGCCTTCGCCACGATGATCGTCGTCAGTCGCCTCACCCGGGCGGCGGTGCCGGCCGACGTCGCGCAGACGTTCGCGCGGATGCACGTGCCCGAACACCTCGGCATGGGTGTCGAGCGGGTGCCGGGCGACTGAGAACTCGCGCACCGCTCATCGCCGAGGAGTGACCGTTCGCCGCAGGGGTCCCCGACCTCGCCGCGCCGACGACCGCGGCGCTCGGAATGTGACCTGCATCTCAACTAGGTTCACCTCACAACCGGTTCACAGCGATCAGGAGCGTGATTCACAGGTGTCCGAGACAGACCTGCCCCTGCGACCGGAAGCCATCAGCGGCGACCGGTATCTCCAAGTCCAAGCCAGCCCCGAATTCCAGGAACTGCGATCGCGGTTGCGCCGCTTCGTGTTTCCGATGACCGCGGTATTCCTCGTCTGGTATGCCACCTACGTCGCGCTGGGCGCCTTCGCGCACGACTTCATGGCGACCAAGGTCTGGGGCGACATCAACGTCGGCCTGATCATCGGGCTCGGCCAGTTCGCGTCGACGTTCCTGATCACCGGTCTGTACGTCCGGTTCGCCAACCGCGAACTCGACCCGCGCGCGGAGGCGATCCGCACCGAACTGGAGAGTGAGCTCAGATGACAACCGTGCTGGCGCAAGCCCAGACAGTCGGCAACCCGGTGGCCAACATCGGCATCTTCACCCTGTTCGTCGTCGTGACGATGGTGGTCGTGATCCGCGCCAGCAAGCGCAACGCCACCGCTAGCGAGTTCTTCACCGGCGGCCGCGGCTTCTCCGGCCCGCAGAACGGCATCGCGATCGCTGGCGACTACCTGTCGGCCGCGAGCTTCCTCGGCATCGCCGGCGCGATCGCCGTGTACGGCTACGACGGCTTCCTGTACTCCATCGGGTTCCTCGTCGCATGGCTCGTCGCGCTGCTGCTGGTCGCCGAACTACTGCGCAACACAGGCAAATTCACGATGGCCGATGTGTTGAGCTTCCGGCTCAGGCAACGGCCCGTGCGGCTGGCCGCGGCCACGTCCACGCTGACGGTGTCGCTGTTCTACCTGCTGGCCCAGATGGCGGGCGCGGGCGGGTTGGTGGCGCTGCTCCTCGACGTCAAGAGCAGAGGCGGACAGTCGATCGTCATCGCGGTCGTCGGTGTGCTGATGATCGTCTACGTCCTCGTCGGAGGCATGAAGGGCACCACGTGGGTGCAGATCATCAAGGCGGTGCTGCTCATCGTCGGCGCCGCCCTGATGACCGTGATGGTGCTCGGCAAGTTCGGGCTGAACTTCTCGGAGATCCTCGGCTCGGCGCAGTCGGCGATCAGCGGCGCGACCACCGCGGGTGTCGCCGACCGTGACGTGCTCGCCCCCGGCGCCCAGTACGGCGGCTCGCTGACGTCGCAGGTGAACTTCGTGTCGCTGGCGCTGGCGCTGGTCCTGGGCACCGCCGGTCTGCCGCACGTGCTGATGCGGTTCTACACCGTGCCGACCGCCAAAGAGGCCCGGCGCAGCGTGGTGTGGGCCATCGCGCTCATCGGCGCCTTCTACCTCTTCACCCTCGTGCTGGGCTACGGCGCGGCCGCCCTCGTCGGCCCGGACCGCATCCTGGGCGCCGCGGGCGGAGTCAACTCGGCGGCACCGCTGCTGGCGTTCGAACTCGGCGGCGTGATCCTGCTCGGGGTCATCTCCGCGGTGGCGTTCGCGACGATCCTGGCGGTCGTGGCCGGGCTGACCATCACCGCGTCGGCGTCCTTCGCCCATGACATCTACGCCAGCGTGATGAAACGTCACCAGGTGACCGAGGCCGAACAGGTCCGCGTCTCCCGCATCACCGCCGTCGTGCTGGGCGTGTTCGCGATCGGCCTCGGCATCCTGGCCAACGGCCAGAACGTCGCGTTCCTGGTCGCGCTGGCCTTCGCGGTGGCCGCGTCGGCGAACCTGCCGACCATCGTGTACTCGCTGTACTGGAAGCGGTTCAACACCCGCGGCGCGCTGTGGAGCATGTACGGCGGCCTGATCTCGTGCATCGTGCTGATCGTGTTCTCTCCGGCGGTGTCGGGGTCGAAGACCGCGATGATCCCGGGCGCCGACTTCGCGTGGTTCCCGCTGGCCAACCCGGGCATTGTGTCGATCCCGCTGGCCTTCGTCCTCGGCGTCGTCGGCACGCTGACCTCCCCCGACCGCGGCGATCCGAAGGTGGCCGCCGAGATGGAGGTCCGCTCGCTCACCGGGATCGGGGCCGAGAAAGCAGTCGCGCACTAGCCTTCCGGGGCCCGCCGAGGCGCGGGTTTGTACGGCCGCCCCCGGCGCGTCACGTACAAACCCGCGCCTTGGCGCAGATAAGTCGGGAAGCGGCTGGGTACATGACAGCGTTGTGAACCACGTGCGCCGCTACTCGATGGCCCTGCTGGCCTATGCCTTCGCCGCGATCATGGTCGGCACCACGCTGCCCACCCCGATGTATGCGCTGTTCGGCGACGAGATGCACTTCCGGGTCCTGACGACGACGGTCATCTATGCGACCTACGCGGGCGGGGTGCTGTTCGCGCTGCTCGCCTTCGGGCGGTGGTCGGACGTCGTAGGCCGACGGCCGGTGCTGCTGGGCGGTATCGCTTTCGCAGTGGCCAGTGCGGTGGTGTTCCTGCTCGCCGATTCTGTGCCCGAGCTCCTGGTGGGCCGTGTGCTGTCGGGGCTGTCTGCGGGCATCTTCACCGGAACGGCGACCGCCGCTGTCATCGAAGCGGCACCGCCGGCCGCGCGGTCGCGCGCCGCCGCGGTCGCCACGGTCGCCAACATCGGCGGACTGGGCATGGGACCCCTTCTGGCGGGGATTCTCGTGCAGTACGCCCCCCGGCCCCTCGATCTCAGTTTCGCCGTGCACCTAGTACTGGTCACCCTTGCCGCCGTCGCGGTGCTCGCGGTACCGGAGACGTCCTCGCGAACCGGCCGCCTCGGATTTCAGAGACTGTCGATTCCCCCGGAAGCGCGCCAGACGTTCGTGGTCGCCGCGCTGGCGGCCTTCGCCGGCTTCGCGGTGACCGGTCTCTTCACCGCGGTCGCGCCGTCGTTTCTCGCCGGCGTGCTCGGCATCACCAACCACGCGCTCGCGGGGGTGATCGCCTGCTCGATCTTCGCGGCATCAGCGGTCACGCAGGTCACCGCCCGGACGATGGATCCGCATCGGGCCGTGGCGGTCGGCTGCGCCATTCTGATCGTCGGCATGGTCATCCTCGCGATGGCGCTTCACTTCTCGTCATTGTCCGCCCTCATCGCATCAGCGGTGGTCGCCGGTATGGGGCAAGGGATGAGCTTCAGCCGTGGCCTCGCCGCGGTCTCGGACCTGACCCCGCCGGACCGCCGCGCCGAAGTCAGTTCCACCTACTTCGTCGTGGCCTATGTCGCGATCTCACTGCCGGTCATCGGCGAAGGGCTGGCCGCGCGCGCGTGGGGTCTTCAGACATCCGGGGTGACCTTCGCGGTCGCGGTGGCCGTACTCGCCGCCGTCTGTCTAGCGGCGATCGTCCGGCGGTCGCGCCGCGACACCGACTCGCCGTCCGCCGCGTCACACCCGGCGGAGTCACCGGCCGCGCAGCGCCGTCCGTAGACGCGGCGACACGCCCGACGCCGTCGGCGCGGTTGCTGCGGGGTCAGCCGCTCTTGCGGCGGAATTCGCGGCGGTTCTCGAGGGGACCGTGCGCGCGCGGCTGCTTGGATCCGGCGTCCCGGTGCGCCGACCCGCCTGCAGACTTGGCCTTCTTGCGCTCCAGCGCCTCGCGGAACCTGCGTTTGGTCTCGTCCTCTGAGCCCTCCGGGCCACCCGAAGACTTCGAAGACTCTGCCGACCCGTCGGACGCCATGACCGAAGCCTATCCCGGTCAGCGGCGTCCCGGCGGCATCCCGTACACATGCGAGATGGGCAGGGTCATCAGCACCCGGCGGTCGTCGACCATCGCTCTGCGGTAGTCATCCCAGTCCGGATGTTCCCCGGCGATCTTGCGGTACAGGTCGATCAGTCCCTCGACGGTGTCGTCCTGCAGATCCGCGGCGGGCGGCGTCAGCACGGCGTCCCCTTCGGCCACCGCGTACGCCCAACCGTCGTCGGAGCTGACGTGAATGGCCGCCCGCGGATCGCGGCGCAGATTGCGCGTTTTGGCCCTCGGCTCGGTGATGGACACCGAGATGGTCAGTGCTCGGGGGTCGAAATGATAGGACACGTTGGACAACTGCGGCCGGCCGTCGCGTTTGAGGGTGGCCAGCACGCCCAGTGAGTTTCCGGCGATCAACGCCAACAGCTTGTCGTCGAAGACATCGCGTGTCATGGCATGAGCCTACGACTCGCGCGGGTCTGGGATGATCGAACAGATGGGTGCAGTCACGCCGATCGACGGCGAGGTCCTGGAAGGTGTCTCCGCCACCACGTTGTGGACCCTGCGCAACCGCGCCACCGAAGCCAAGCGCGCCGACGGAGTGATCCGCGACCCCTGGGCGATCACCCTCCTCGACGCCATCACCTACGACTACGGGAAGTTCGGCAGGCCCAGTCAGTTCCATGCCCTGCGCGCGCTCGCGTTCGACGCGGTGACCCGCACCTTCCTCGACGACCACCCGAACGCCTCGGTCGTCGCGCTCGCAGAAGGTCTGCAGAGCAGCTTCTGGCGTCTCGACCGCGACCGTCACATCGGCGCGTCCACCTGGTATTCCGTCGACCTGCCCCCGGTCATCGAGCTGCGCCGCCGGCTGCTGCCCCACGACGACCGAATCGTCACCCTGCCCCGCTCCGCGCTGGACCGCGGCTGGATGGACCGGGTCGACACCAGCCACGGCGTGCTGATCACCGCCGAAGGCCTGTTGATGTATCTGCGGCCCGACGACGCACTGCGCCTCATCCGCGACTGCGCGCAACGGTTTCCGGGCGCCACGATGATGTTCGACTCCAACCCGCACTGGGTCAGTGCACGCGCGCGTCGGGGTCTGCGGCTGTCGGACCGCTACGTGACGCCGCCGTTGCCCTTCGCGCTGAGCCCCCGCGAGGCCACCGCACTGGCCGGACGCCTGCCGGGCATCGCCTCTGCCCGAGACGTGCGGCTGCCGCGGGGGCGAGGTCTGTTCCGGTATGCGGGCTGCCGCGCGTTCGATCGAGAGCCGCTGCAGCGCATGCGGCCGAGCACAACCGTGCTGGAGTTCGGCTCGTGACGCGCTATGCGGCGTTCCTGCGCGGAGTCAACGTCGGCGGAGTGAACCTCAAGATGGCGGCGGTGGCACAGGCCCTCGAAGCGGCCGGGTTCGCCAACGTCAAGACGATTCTGGCCAGTGGCAACGTCCTGCTCGACAGCCGCGCGGGCACGGCCGCGGTCAGGAAGAAAGCCGAAAAGGCTCTGCGCGACGAATTCGGTTACGACGCATGGGTATTGGCCTACCCGCTGGATACGATCGCCGAGATCTCCGCGGCGTACCCGTTCGAGCGCGAGGTCGAGGGCCACCACTCGTATGTGACCTTCGTCAGCGACGGTGACGTGCTGCGCGAGCTGGCGGCGCTCGCCGGGCAACCCGGCCCGGACGAGAAGATCAGCCCCGGCAGTGGAGTTCTCTACTGGCAGGTGCCGCGCTCGGCCACGCTGGCCAGCGCGGTGGGCAAGACCATGGGCAAGAAGCGGTACAAGTCCTCGACCACCACGCGCAACCTGCGCACACTCGACAAGGTCCTGCGCGGATAGCGCAGGCGGCCACCAGACCAGACAGCGCCGGAGGAACAACGATGACTCCAACCGACAAGCATGCCGCCGACGTGACGGGGGTGTCGGAGACCGCGTTGATGACGCTGCTCGTGCGCGCCACCGAAGCGCGCCGGCCCGACGCCGTCCTCGACGACCCGATGGCCATCCACCTCGTCGATTCGATCCATTTCGACTTCGCGAAGTTCGGGTTCACCCGCCGCCAGGACATGGCTCTGCGCGCCAAGCTGTTCGACAAGCACACCCGGCGCTACCTCGTCGACCATCCGAAGGCGACGGTCGTCGCTCTGGCCGAGGGCCTGCAGACCAGCTTCTACCGGCTCGACGCCTCCGGCGTCGGTGATCCGATTGACGCCTCCGGCCTCGGTATCGGGCACGACTTCCGCTGGCTCACCGTCGACCTCCCGCCGATGATCGAGCTGCGCCGCAAGCTGTTGCCTGCGTCCGAACGCGTGCAGATGTGTGCGCAGTCGGCACTCGACTTCAGCTGGATGGATCGGGTCGACCCCAGCCACGGCGTGTTCATCACCGCGGAGGGTCTGCTGATGTATCTGCAGCCCGAAGAGGCGATGGCGCTCATCGCCGCGTGCGCCGCGCGCTTCCCGGGCGGGCAGATGATGTTCGACCTGCCGCCCTCGGGCTTCGCCGCACTGGCCCGGCGGGGCATGCGCACGTCGCTGCGCTACCGGGTGCCTCCGATGCCGTTCTCCCTGTCGGTCGCCGAGCTGGCCGACCTCGTCAACACCGTGCCCGGCGTGCGGGCAGTGCACGACCTGCCCGCAGAGGCGGCGCGCGGACGGGTGCTGGGCGCCGTGCTGTGGGCCTGGCAACGCATTCCGCTGCTGGACCCGCTGCGCCCGCTCACCACGCTGCTCGAGTTCGGCTGATCAGCCGAAGGCGTTCTCCACATAGCGCAGCGCCTCCCCTTTGCCGACCCCCAGCGCCAGCGCCGTCGACACGAAGGTGCTGGCCGCCGTCGCCATCGCGACGTCGGCAGGGTCCGAGCGCGCGACGAAGGTGCCGAAGCGCCCCCTTGTCTCGAGAATCCCTGCTGCTTCCAATTCCCGGTACGCGCGTGCCACGGTATTGACTGCCAGGTTGATCTGACTCGCCAGCTCACGCACGGTCGGCAGCCGGGTGCCGGGCGGGAGCTGCCCGTCCCGGATGCCGTCGATGATCTGCGTTCGGAGCTGGTCGAAGAGCGGCCTGGCAGCGTGCGGATCTACGCGTACCCAATCCCCCAACTCGGCCACGTGCCCAGTATCACCCAAAGCCGCTACTTTGGTGGAGTGCAGGTGACGGTTTTCAGCGGCGCGGGGATCTCGGCCGAGAGCGGTGTGCCGACGTTCCGCGACGTCGAGACCGGACTGTGGGCCCAGGTCGACCCGTACGAGATCTCCAGCGCGGAAGGCTGGCGCGCGCACCCCGATCGGGTATGGGCGTGGTACCTGTGGCGCCATCACATGATGCGGGCGGTGGCGCCCAATGACGCGCATCGCGCGGTGGCGGCGTGGGAGGACTACGCCGACGTGCACGTGGTGACCCAGAACGTCGACAACCTGCACGAGCGCGCCGGCAGCAACCAGGTCTACCACCTGCACGGCAGCCTGTTCGAGTTCCATTGCGACCGATGCGGTTCGGCGTATCTGGGCGAAGTCCCCGCAATGCCCGAGCCCGCCGAGTCCGTCGACCCGCCTCGCTGCGTCTGCGGTGGGCTGATCCGGCCCGACGTGGTGTGGTTCGGAGAGGCACTGCCCGACGACGCGTGGCAGAAGTCGGTGGACGCCGTCGTCAACGCCGACCTCGTCGTCGTGGTGGGAACCTCGTCGGTCGTCTACCCGGCGGCCGGCCTGCCCGAACTGGCCGTGGCCAGCGGCACGCCCGTCATCGAGGTCAACCCGGAGCCCACACCGCTGTCGGACAGCGCGACGGTGACCTTGCGCGAGAGGGCGGCCATCGCGCTGCCGAACCTGCTCCAGCGCCTCCCCGCGCTGCTCGGCTAGGGTTTGACGGCGACGCCGATCGCGAACTCGGCCACCGGTACGGGCACCCAGGCCGGGAAGGTCCACTGGCGGCGGGCGTCGGTCACCTCGAACCCCGCGCCCACGATCGTCTGCTCGGTGTGACGGTGCGTGTGGCAGTTACCGAAGAGACGGGGCCAGACCGTGGCGTCGGCGACCCGCTGCAGCCGGGCGCGGGTCCCCGCGCTGGCGACATGCTCGAGATAGCGTAGCTGCCCACCTGGCCTCAGCACTGAAAGCAACTGCCGCACAACCGCTTCCGGGTCGTCGATCGAACAGAGAACGAGCGAGCACACCACTGCGTCGAATTGTGCCGAGTCGGTGAACTGCTCGACGGTGCCGGCGTCGACGGTGACCGGTACCTGCGCGGCGGCCGCGGCGTCCCGCGCGAGGGCTGCGAGCCGGCGCTCGGGCTCGACGGCCACCACCTCGGTGACGGTGTCGGGATAGAACTCGAAGTTCGTACCGGTGCCGGCGCCGACCTCCAGCACCCGGCCGGTCAGCCCGGCGAGGTTCTCGGCCCGCAGCCGTCGCAGCGCTTCCGGTTCCCGGGACGACATCACCGTCCACAAGCGTGCGAAGAACGGATTGTCAACGGTGTCGTTCATCGACGACCTCCTTGAGCCATGTGACGGTTTCCTGGGGTGGGTCGGTTTCTCCGATGGCCGCCGAGAGGACCTGCCCGCAGCAGACGGAGCGCATCACCCGGTCGGCAAACTGCTCGACATCGCCCCACGGCAGATACGGACGGGAGATGAGCAGCGCGGCGACCCCGTGCGCCGCGGTCCACAATTCCAGCGCCAGGGTGGTGGGGTCGCCCGGCGGGTAGATGTCCTCGGCGATCAGCGCCTCCACCGCGGCGCGCAGGTGCCCGAACGCCGAACTGTTGAGCATCATGTCGACATCGCTGCCGGGATGCCCCGGTTCCATCGTCGCGATGCGGTACAGCTCAGGGGTTCTCAGCGCGAATCTGACGTAGGCCATGCCCTGGGCGCGCAACACGTCGACGGGAGACCCCGCCTGGGAAGCGAGCGCCTGCATCTCCTCGTCGAGCTTCTCGAAGTAGCGGACGCAGACCGCGTCGAGCATCGCCCCTTTGTCGGCGAAGTGCAGATAGATCGACGGCGGTGTGACCCCGACGCGCTGTGCGACGCTTCGGATCGAAACCGCCTTCGCATCACCGGTTTCGAGCAGCAGCTCGGTCGCCGCGTCCAGGATTTCGTCGCGCAGCTGGTCACCCGCGCCGCGCGGGGCGCGGCGCCGCCGCAGCGGTTCGACGCTCACGCTAGCCCTTCTCCGCGGACGCTACGGGGGCCTGCGCCGGCGGTGACACCGGCGACGTGTCCTCGGGAGCTTCGCTGATACCGATCCGCGCGTGCAGCCAGGCCAGCGGGCGCGGCGCCCACCAGTTCCAGCGCCCCAGCAGATGCATGAAGGCCGGCACCAGCAGCATCCGCACCAGCGTCGCGTCCGCGATGATCGCCAGCGTGAGGCCGACGCCGAACATCCGCATGAACGCCACCTTGGCCGCGATCAACGCCGCAAACGAGATCGACATCAGCAGCGCCGCCGCGGTGACCACGCGGCCGGTGCGGGCCAGGCCGAGGGCGACGCTCTCGTCACTGCGCACGCGAGGAGCGATTTCGGGGTTGGTGCGACCGGATTTCAGCCAGTACTCCCGGATCCGGGACAGCAGGAACACCTCGTAGTCCATCGACAGCCCGAACGCGATGCAGAACAACAGCACCGGCATGTTGGCCACCAGGGTGCCGGTCGGTGTCGTTCCGAGCCCGGACAGGTGACCGTCCTGGAAGATCCACACGAGCGCACCGAACGCTGCTGTCAGAGACAAGACGTTGAGCACCAAGGCTTTCAGCGGAAGCACGACGCTGCCAGTGAGCAAGAACAGCAGCACGAACGTGATCGCGGCGATGATGCCGAGGACCGTCGGCAGCCGCGAGGTGATCGATTCGGCACTGTCGCGGTTGATCTGGGCCAGACCCGTCAGTTGCGCGTGCTTACCCGCGGGTGGCGGGACGGCGTGCAGCCGGTCCAGCTGCGTTTCGGACGCGGCGGTGAACAGCGGCGCCGTGCTGGCGACGGTCAGGAACGCGCTGCCGTCGGCGAGACCCGCCGGGGCGGACGGCGGCCCCGCCTTGACTCCGCGAACGAACGTGCCCCCCGGCGCGGACACCGAGGAGACGTCCTCGACCCGGGACAGTTCGGCGGCGTAATCGTCGAGCGCCGCGAGCGTGACACCGTCGGCGTCCGGTAGGACGACCGGGACGTTGCGCGCGGAGTCGATGGCGAAGTTCGCGCGCAGGTCGTCACCCACCTGGCGGGCCGTGGCGGACGGCGGGAGCACGCGGTCGTCGGGGAACCCCCACTTCGCGCCGAGGAACGGCAAGCCCAGCAGCACCAGGAACGCGACGACAGCGGCGGCGATCGGAATCGACCGGCGCATGACGAATTTCGTCGATCGATACCAGAACATCTGCTCGACGGGCTTGGGGGCCGGCTCGGGCCTGTTGCGCATCCGGCGGACGAGCTTGCGCACGTCCATGGAGTCGAGCCGGTCTCCCGCGAGCACGATCGCCGCAGGAGCCACCACGATGGCGGCCACGGCGGCGAAGGCCACCACCGCGATGCCCGCGTACGCGAACGACTTCAGGAAGTACATCGGGAAGAGCACCATCGCGACCATCGACAGCGCGACCGTCATCGCCGAGAACAACACGGTGCGCCCTGCGGTGACCATCGTGCGCAGCAGCGCGCTGTGGCGATCGCCGCCGTCGGCCAGTTCGTCCCGGTACCGGCTGATGATCAGCAGCGTGTAGTCGATGGCCAGCGCCAGGCCCATGGCGATCGTGAGGTTCAGCGCGAAGATCGACACCTCGGTGATCAGCGTGAGGCCGCGCAGCACCGCCATGGAGCCCAGGATCGCGAAGGCCCCCACCGCCAGCGGCAGCGCCGCGGCGAGCAGTCCGCCGAAAATCCACACCAGCACGACGAAACTCAGCGGGATCGCGATCGCTTCCATCGTGAGCAGGTCTTTTTCGCTCTGCGCGTTGATCTGCACATAGGTCGAGGCCACTCCGCCCGCGCGCACGGCGACCCCGTCGCGGTCGTAGACGAGCGCGTCGGTGAGTTCCTTGGCGTACTTCTGTCCGTCGCTGTCGCCCCCGGTGATGGCCGCGACGATCAGCCCCGTCTTGCCGTCCTCGCTGATGAGCGCAGGAGCGGCCGACGGCGGGGCGGTCCACGCCGACGAGACGTCTCCCACGTGCGGGGACTGCGCGAGCCGGGTGGCGATGTCGGTGCCGACGGCCCGCGCATCGGGACCCAGTGCGCCGGTGGCCGAGCTGACGGTGATCAGCAGGTCCATGTCGCCCTGATCGAACTTGTCGACCAGCAATCTGGTGGCCTGCGCGGACTCCGACGTCGGATCCTGGAATCCGCCGGCCGACAGGTGTTCGGCGACGGGCACGCCGAAGACGCCGCACGCCACCATCACGAGGAGTGCGCCGGCGAGGATGCGCCGGGGTGCTGCGATGGCCAGCAATGCGATGCGGTGCAACACGCGCGCCTCCTGAGATATCGCGGCTAAGTTATCAGCGATAATCTCGCGCGGTCAACGGTTCCGGCGATGAATTCCGCGGCGGCACCGAGTCGGTCTGAGCATGAGCGAGAACAGCACACAGGGACCGCACAGCACCGTGGGGCTGGCCGCAACGACCGGCCACCCCGAAGCCGCGCCGCCGCGGTCGCACGCCGCCCCCGACGCCGGCACGTCGTTGGCTCTACTGATCCTGCGACTCGGCGTGGGCGCCGCGGCGCTGCAGGCCGGACTCATCAAGGCCTTCGACTTCTCCGCCACCACCGGGTTCATGGCTCAGGGCGGCTGGCGGCTGCCGACGTTCGCGGCGTTCATGGTGACCGCCTCCGAGACGCTGGGCGGCATCGGCATGCTGGTCGGTGCGCTCACTCCGCTCGCGGCGTGTTCGGTGCTGGGCGCGATGCTGTGCGCGTGGGCGGTCAACGTCTCCGGCGCGGCGTTCTGGTCCGCGCCGTTCAACGTGCCGTTCCTGATCGGCATCGGGGCCGCGGCCTTGCTGTTCGCCGGCGCGGGCGCCTACTCGGTCGACGGTCGCGCGCTGACGCGTCTGACCTGGTCACTACGCGTTTCAGCGGGTCTGCTGGCACTCGCCTTCGTCGTCGCGATCCTGACCTGGGTAGCGCTCTACGGGGTGAACCCGATCCACTTCACCGCCCCGCCCGGCGCCGCCGCGCAGTGATGGTTACCTGCCGGTAGGGCGCGACCCTACTTGGCGGTAAGAATTGCCACAGTTTTGCGAGACGCGACTCAAAGATTCCTTAACCACCGTGGTTACTGTTCAGTACATGTGGATCGACGACACCAGTGCTGATGTCATCAAGGTTGATTTCGAGGCGCTCTACCACGGCGATGTCCTCGTCGAGGGAATGACCTCGGAGCAGCTCGACGACGAGTCAGCCCTCCCCACCGCAGTGTGAAAGAACGCGCGCCCCGCCGGGGCGCGCGTTCCTCCGTGTTCGGTGTGCTCGACGCTCGCGTGACTCTGCGAGCCCGACGTGCTCGTCGGAATCCCGAACCTCCGTCAGACCCGCTGCGCGACCGGCGCGACCATCCCAGTCAGCCGTCCGGTGATCAGATCCTCGGCCTCCCCGACGATGCGCGAGACCAATTCCGACACCGTGGGAATGTCGTTGATCAGCCCCATCGCCGTTCCCACCGTCCAGATGCCGGCGTCGACGTCCCCCTCGTCGAAGACCCGCCGCCCGCGCACGCCGGCCACCAGATCCTTGACGTCGTCGAACTGACCGCCTTGCTTGAGGATCTCGACGACCTCACGCGACACCGTGTTCGACGCCACCCGCGCGGTGTTGTGCAGGCTCCGGAAGATCAACTCCGTACCCCGCTCATCGCCGGCCACGATCGCTTCTTTGACGTTCTGGTGGATGCAGGACTCCACGGTGCACATGAACCGCGATCCCATGTTGATGCCGTCGGCCCCCAGCGCCAGTGCCGCCACCAGACCGCGGGCGTCCGCGAACCCGCCGGAGGCGATCATCGGGATCTCGATCTTGTCGGCGGCCGCCGGGATCAGCACCAGTCCCGGGATGTCGTCCTCACCGGGATGCCCCGCGCATTCGAAGCCGTCGATGCTGATGCCGTCCACACCGAGTGACTGAGCCTTGACGGCGTGGCGCACCGACGTGCACTTGTGCAGCACCTTGATCCCGTTGTCGTGGAACATCGGCAGGTGCGGCGCCGGGTTCGAACCCGCGGTCTCCACGATCTTGATGCCGGCGTCGACGATCACCTGGCGGTACTCGTCGTACGGCGGAGGGTTGATCGCCGGCAGGATGGTCAGATTCACGCCGAACGGCTTGTCGGTCAGATCGCGCGTGCGGGCGATCTCATTGGCCAGATCGGCCGGTGTCGGCTGCGTCAGCGCGGTGATGAAGCCTAACGCCCCTGCATTGGCAACGGCCGCAACGAGTTCCGCGCGACCGACCCACTGCATCCCGCCCTGGGCGATCGGATGCTCGACACCGAACGTCTCGGTGAACTTCGTCCTGATACTCACCGCTGCCCTCTTCTCTTCGCGCAAGCGCTCATCGCGGGGCCATCCGGATCGCTCCGTCCAGCCGGATCGTCTCGCCGTTGAGCATCGGGTTCTCGACGATGTGCACGGCCAGCGCGCCGTACTCGTCGGGATCACCCAGCCGCGCGGGGTGCGGCACCTGCTTGCCCAGCGACGCCTGCGCGTCCTCGGGCAGCGAGCCCAGCAGCGGGGTCTTGAACAACCCGGGTGCGATGGTCACCACCCGGATCAGGTCGCGGGAGAGGTCACGCGCGATCGGCAGCGTCATGCCGACCACGCCGCCCTTGGACGCCGAATACGCCGCCTGCCCGATCTGGCCCTCGAACGCGGCCACCGACGCGGTGTTCACGATGACGCCGCGCTCCCCGTCGACCGGCTCGGTCTTGGCGATCCGCTCCGCGGCAAGCCGGATGACGTTGAAGGTGCCGATCAGGTTGACCTCCACGACCTTGCGGAACCCGTCGAGCGGGAACGGCCCCTCCTTGCCCAGCGTCTTGATCGCGTTGCCGATCCCCGCGCAGTTGATGTCGATGCGCAGCGGGCCCATCTCCTCGGCGGCGTCCAGCGCAGCGCTGACCTGCTCGGGGTCGGTGACGTTGGCCTCGACGAACTTGGCTCGCGGGCCCAGTTCCTTGACGACGTCCCCGCCCTTGAGGTCGATCACCACGACCGACGCTCCGCGGTCGAGCAGTCGCTTGGTGGTTGCCAGGCCCAGTCCGGAGGCGCCTCCGGTGACGACGGCTACGGCGTCCTTGATCTCCACAGATCGGTTCCTTTCTCTGTTTGCTTAAACCCAGTCCTGCACAACAGCTTCGGTGTCGGCACCCGGCACCCCCGGCGGCTTGGGAGCGGACGTGGCGGTGCGCGAGAACCGCGGCGCCGGCGCCGGATAGAGATAGCCGTTCTCGCGGTAGAAGGTGTCGCGCTCGGTGTTGTGCGGTTCGCTCTCGACCTCGGCGAACGACAGCACGGGCGTCACACACGCGTCGGTACCGGCGAACACCTCGGCCCAGTGGTCGCGGTCTTGGGCGGCGAACGCCTCGGTCAGCCGCGCCCGCAGCTCGGGCCAGCGGCTCATGTCGTTCTGGTCGGGCAACTCGGCCACGTCGAGACCGACACCCGCGAGCATCTCGGCGTAGAACTGCGGCTCGATGGCACCGACCGCGACGTAGCGGCCGTCGGCGCAGGTGTAGGTGTCGTAGTACGGCGCACCGGTGTCGAGCATGTTGACGCCGCGCTCGTCGCTCCACATCCCCATGCCGCGGAACGCCCACATCATGGTCGACAGCACGCTCGAGCCGTCGACCATCGCGGCGTCGACCACCTGGCCCTTGCCGGAGCGCTGCCGCTCCCACAGCGCCGAGAGCACGCCGACGAGCAGGAACATCGACCCGCCGCCGAAGTCGCCGACCAGGTTCAGCGGCGGCACCGGCCGCTCACCGGCCCGGCCGATCGCGTGCAGCGTGCCGTTGAGGGAGATGTAGTTGATGTCGTGGCCCGCCTGCTGGGCGCGCGGACCCTGCTGGCCCCAGCCGGTCATCCGCGCGTAGATCAGGCCCTCGTTGACCTTGGCGCAGTCCTCCGGACCGAGACCGAGACGCTCGGTGACGCCCGGGCGGAAGCCCTCGATGAGTACGTCGGCCTTGCCGATCAGGCTCAGCACCCTCTTCACGTCGTCGGGGTCTTTGAGGTTCGCCGCCACCGAGCGCCGGTTGCGCAACAGGTAGTCGCGGCTCGGAGTGGTCGCGGGACCCGCACCCTTGCCGGGGCGTTCGATCCGTACGACGTCGGCGCCGAGGTCGCCGAGGATCATCGCGGCGTGCGGGCCGGGGCCGATACCGGCCAGCTCCACGACTCGCAGTCCTTGCAGAGGTCCAGCCATGCCTAACCGCCCTTCATCAGAATCGCTCGGGTGACCGCCGACATAGCTTACTTGTATAACCTTCTCACCGGACCTAGGGTGCCTCACTATGACGACGGACACCTATACCGGCATCGGCGACCTGACCGTCGGCCTCGACGACGGCGTGCTGTCGGTGACGCTGAACCGCCCGGACAGCCTCAACTCATTGACCGCACCGATGCTGAACACGTTTGCCGAGACACTGGAACAGGCTGCAGGCGACCCGCAGGTGCGGGTGGTGCGCATCGGCGGCGCCGGGCGCGGCTTCTCGTCGGGAGCCGGTATCAGCGAGGAAGACCACGCCAACCCCGGCGCAGCAGGTACCCCGGCCGACGTGCTGGACGCCGCCAACCGCTGCATCCGCGCGATCGTGCACCTGCCGCAACCCGCGGTAGCCGTGGTGCACGGTGCCGCGGCGGGCGTCGGCGCCTCGCTGGCGCTGGCTTGTGATGTCGTATTGGCCTCGGAGAAGGCCTTTTTCATGCTCGCCTTCACCAAGATCGGGCTGATGCCCGACGGTGGCGCCTCGGCGCTGATCGCCGCGGCGGTCGGCCGCATCCGGGCCATGCGGATGGCCCTGCTGGCCGAGCGCATCCCCGCCGCCGAGGCGTTCGACTGGGGTCTGGTCAGCGCGGTCTATCCGGCCGAAGCATTCGAGGCCGAGGTGAACCGTGTGGTCGCGGCGCTGGTGTCGGGACCGGCAGTGGCGTTGCGCAAGACCAAGGACGCGATCAACGCCGCGACGCTGACCGAGCTCGAGGCCGCGCTCGAACGGGAGAAGACGGGGCAGCTGTCGCTGCTCGATTCGCACGACTTCCGCGAGGGCACCAAGGCTTTCCAGCAGCGCAGGGCGGCGACCTTCACCGACACCTGACCCGCGGGAAAATCAGTCGACTCGTCGACCCTGCGTCGGCCACCATCATGTGGTGAGTACGCGTTTCGAAACCGAGTGCAGCAGCGCTCGATCGGATTCCGAGCAGCCGGTGGCGCCCGGCCGCCGGGGTGTACTCGCACCGTTCCGGTTCCGCGAGTACCGCGTGTTGATCGCGGCCGTCTCCCTGTCGATCTTCGCCGAGGGTATGTGGGCCGTGGTGATGACGCTGCAGGTCATCGCGCTCGACAACGATCCCGCCTCGTTGTCGCTCGTCGCGACGTGCCTGGCGGCGGGCCTGGTGGCGTTCGTGTTGATCGGCGGTCTGGCCGCCGACCGGCTGCCGCAGCGCGTGATCATCCTCGCCGTCGAAGCCGTCAACACGGCCGTCGTGACAGCGGTTGCCGTCCTCGGACTCGTTGGCGCACTGCGCATTTGGCATATGGCTTTAGCCGCCGCAGCGCTGGGAATCGCGGCGGCGTTCTTCTTCCCGGCCTATAGCGCGATCCTGCCGCGGATTCTGCCTTCTGAGCACCTGCTCGCCGCGAACGGGGTCGAAGGCGTGGTGCGTCCGGTCTTCCAGCGCGCCGTCGGGCCCGCCGTCGCCGGTGTGGTGGTGGCGGCGACGTTTCCCTCCGTGGGCGCGTTCGTGGTGGCGGGGCTCTTCGGTGTCGGGCTGCTGTTGCTGACCACGACCAGGACTCCATCCGAACATGCTGCGGCACAGCAGAAGCCGCACCTGATCCAGGATCTGCGCGACGGCTTCGCGTTCGTGCTGCGGACGCCCTGGTTGCTGTGGACGCTGCTGTTCGCCAGCCTCTTCGTCCTGGTGGTCCTGGGCCCGATCGAGGTGCTTCTGCCCTTCGTCGTGCAGGAGCGGTTCGCCGACGGGGCGCGCACCTACGGGTTCGTCCTCGCGTTCTTCGGCGCCGGCGGCGCGCTGGGCGCGCTGGCCGTGTCGTCGCGCCGGCTGCCGAGCGGTACCTGACGGTGATGATGGCGATGTGGAGCGTCGGGTCCGTCCCGCTCGCCATTATCGGTGTGACGTCGTCGTTTTCACTGATGGCCGCCGCGACGTTCGTCATCGGCGTCACCGACGGCGCGGGAATGGTCATCTGGGGCACGCTGCTGCAGCGGCGGGTGCCGTCGTCGATGTTGGGCCGGGTGTCGAGCCTGGACTTCTTCGTCTCGCTGGCGTTCATGCCGGTGTCGTTCGCGATCGTGGGCCCGTTGTCGAAAGTGGTGTCGATGCAGGCGATCTTCCTGACCGCGGGCGTTCTGCCGGTGCTGCTCGCGGCGGTGGCGGTGCTGGCGGCGGGCATGCGACGCGACGAGATCGAGCACCCCCTGAGGTGACCGCGCTACCCGGTTCCCGCGTGGAATCGCGTCGCCGATTGGAGTAGCGGACTACTCACGCGCGCCGCGTGGCGGGATTCCACGATCGGAGCGTGATTCGAGCGTCGAACACAACTCCTCCTCATCGAAAAGGAACTCCGATGGACCGCAATCCGTGCCGCACTCGTCAACACCTCACCCGCGCCGCCACCGTGGCCGCGGCCGCCGCCGCCGTCGCCGCGCTGGGCGCTCCGACCGCCTCGGCCTCACCGTCGGGCGACCTGTGGAACCTGGCCAACAGCAAGCACGTCAGCGCGGGCTGCGCGCCCTACGCCGACAACCCGGCACTCGGGAACACCGCCCTCGACATCGCCAAGACTATGGTCAATCCGCCGGGGGGAATTCTCGGCAACGGCCGCGTCCCCACCGACTCGATGCTGGCCGATCGAGGTTATTTCGTCACGGTCTGGGGTGAGGCCGACTACATCAACTCCGACAGCGCCGGTTCGCCGCAGGCTGCCATGGACTTCTGGCTGGCCAACGGCACCCGCGACATCTTCCCCAACTGCGCGATGAAGGATATGGCAACCGCCGTCTGGATCCAGAACGGGAAATGGGCCGCGGTCTTGCTGGCGGGCAGTCCGGGTGGCACGCCGCCACAGCCACCCGTGGTGCACTGACCTCAGACGCCGAACATCGGGGGCAGTGCCAGCACCATCACCAGACCCCAGAAGAAGTGGGTCAGCGCGGGCGCGAGCACTCCCCCGGTGGCTCGGCGCTCGAGCGCACAGACGGTGCCGAGGATGATCGCGGCGAAGCCGAGCATCGGGTTACCGGTGGTGGCGGCCGTCGCGATGACGTAGAGCACGGTGGAGACGAGCACCGGGCGGTACTTCAGCAGCGTCGTGTACAGCGCCCCGCGGAAGAACAGTTCCTCGGCGAGGCCGTTGATGACGGTGATGAAGGTGATCAGCCAGAGGGGCCCGGCGTTGGAGAACTCCAAGACCCGGGTGATGTACGCGTTGACGCCGGGAATCTCCCGGCACACCATGCCGCCGACGATGAACACCGCGCCCAGGCCCAGCCCGACGGCGGTTCCGGTGATCACCGGACGCTTGTTGTGTCCGCGGAATTGCACACGCCCGAAATGCAGTGGCCCCGAGGCGAAAGCGCCGACCGCCCACACGCCCGCCAGCGCGAGGGTGAGCCAGATGAATGTGGTGTCACCCGGCGAGCGACTCAGCGAGTAGCCGAGCAGGCTGGCGCCGACGAGCAACACGACGCCGACGACGATCTTGCGCCGGCGGACCACCCCGGCCGACTCGTCGTACGGGGTGGCGCGGGTCCGCGCTATCCGCAGAACCTCTTCGGGAAAGCCTTCGTGTTCCGGCGAATTCACGCAGGGGCCACCTTCGGCAGGAATCCGAGGACGTGGTCCACCCCGGTGCGGACCGCCGCCGCGACGGGACCGGGCACCAGCCCGATCAGGCCGAGCACCGGGTGCACGACCGACGGCGTCACCGTGCTCGCGAGATGCTTGAGCCGCGATGCATCGCCGCCGGCCCAGTCCGGGTCGGTGTCGGCCAGGTGGTGGGGGTCGGCGAGCTCGTCGACCGGACGCCGGGGTGGGCTCGTCACCGCGCGTCGGATGGCGTCTTCGACGCCGATCAGCCCGTCGGCGGGTTCAGGGACGATGCCGGCCAGGCCGTCCTCGGACGCCATCATCGGATAATCAAGGGATTCAACGAGATCGGCTGCCAGCCCACTCGGCACGGGAAGCACGACACCGGTCACCTTCGACACCAGCCCGGTGTCGATGCCGTAGACGGGCACCGGCGCGCGCCAGATGCCGGCGACACGGGCATAGGTGCGCAGGAGATCACCGTAGGTGGTGGTCTCCGGCCCGCGGATGTCGTACGCCCCGGCGGGCACGGTGTCCGTGTCGGCCGCCTCGACGAGGTAGTAGACGACGTCACGCACGGAGATCGGATCGATCGGGTTCGCCGACCACTCCGGAAGGGGCAGCAGCAGGAAGCGGTCACCGACGTAGCGGAGCATCTCGAAGGACGTCGATCCGGCGCCGATCACGATGGCCGCGCCGAGCCAGACCACGTCCGGACCCCCGTCGACTTTGAGGGCGGCCGCCACCTCGGCGCGACTGGTCAGGTGTTCCGACAGGTCGTCGCCGTCGGGGACGAAACCGCCGAGGTAGACGATGCGGCGCACACCGGCGGCTTTGGCGGCCTTCGCGACGTTGGCGGCCGCGTGGTTGTCCGCGTCCCGGAAACCGGGCTGACCGATGCCGTGGACCAGGTAGTAGACGACGTCCACGGGCCCCGATTCGGTGAACGCCCGGCGCGCGGAGTCCTCGTCGTGCGCGTCGAGCGCCACTGTCGACACCTCGTCGCGCCAGCCGAACCCGGCGAGCCGATCGGGATTGCGGCTGGCTGCGACGACCTGATGACCGTCAGCGAGCAGAGCGGTGACGAGACGAGATCCGATGTAACCGGTGGCGCCGGTCACCAATGTCCGCACGGAGTTCACGGATACCGCTGTACCCGGATGACGCGATTCAGAACCGGCCGTCAGGCGTTGTCTGCATCACGATGCAGCTTGACGAGCTGCTGATACACCTGTGCGTTGTGGCGGATCCCCTCGACCTCGTCCTCACGGAGTTCGCGGCGCACCTTGGCGGGAACACCGGCGACCATCGACCCCGGCGGGATCACCGCGCCCTGCGGCACCACCGCACCGGCCGCGACCAGCGATCCGGTGCCGATGGTGGCTCCGTTGAGCACCACCGCGCCCATGCCGATCAGACAGTCGTCCTCGACGGTGCAGCCGTGCAGCACCGCGTTGTGCCCGACGCTGACGCCGGCCCCGACCCGCGCGGGGAAGCCGGGGTCCACGTGAATCGTGACGCCGTCCTGCAGGTTGGTGCCCTCGCCGATCTCGATGGGCTCCGCCTCGGCGCGCAGGATCACCCCGTACCAGGCGCTGGCGTTCTCGGCGAGCACGATCTGCCCGACGAGCGTGGCGTTGGGCGCGATCCAGCTGTCGGGATGGAGCTGAGGCGAGCGCCCGGCGACGGACAGGATCAGTGGCTGCGGCATGGCCGCCATCGTAGGGTGTCGACGTTCGCGGCCCGCGTGCCGGAGCCGAGTGCACCGCATGCGATCCTCGCGTCGTGACCACATCGTCTGCACCGTCTGCCCCCACGGCCCTCGACATCGTCGAGGGCGTCGATCTGTCCGGCAAGACCGTCGTCATCACCGGTGCCTCGTCGGGATTGGGTCGCGAGTCGGCCCGGGCGCTGGCCGCGACCGGAGCGCAGGTGATCCTGACCGCGCGCGATGCCGCGGCCCTGGCCGATGCCGAGGAGTGGGTGCGTCGGCAGGTGCGGGGCGCGTTGCTCTCGTGTGTGCACCTCGACCTGGCGTCGCTGGCGAGCATCGCGACGGCCGCCGCCGAGATCGGCGAACTCACGCCCGCGGTGCACGTGTTGATGAACAACGCGGGCGTCATGTTCACCCCCTTCGGCCACACCGTCGAGGGCTTCGAAACCCAGTTCGGCACAAACTATCTGGGCCACTTCGAGTTCACCCGCCTGCTCTTCCCGGCACTGGTCGCCGCCGACGGCGCCCGGGTGGTCAACCTGTCGTCGGAAGGCCACCGGATGAGCGACGTGGATTTCGACGACGTCAACTGGGAGCGTCGCGGCTACGACAAGTTCGCCGCCTACGGTGCGTCCAAGACGGCGAACATCCTGCATGCGGTCGAGTTGGACCGGCGCCTGCGTGACAGCGATGTGCGCGCCTACGCGGTGCACCCGGGGATCGTGGCGACGTCGCTGGCGCGGTACATGACCCGGGAGGACTTCGCCCGCCTCAACGAACGGGCGTCGGCCGCCCGCGGCGACGGCGCGCGCCCGCCGGTGGATGTCACGCGCGACTTCGCGACACCCGAGGCCGGGGCCGCCACCCAGGTCTGGGCGGCGGTCAGCGACGACCTCTCGGGGACGGGCGGGGTCTATCTGTCGGAGTGTGCGATCCGCTCGGCGGCGCCGTACGCCGTCGACGAGAACCGCGCCCTGGCCCTGTGGGCGCTGTCCGAACAGCTCTGCACCGAGAGGGCGCCGAGTCTGGGCTCGGCGAGGTGAGCTCGACCGCGAAGGTCATCTACCTGCGTTCCTACGGCGAGCGCGACCGCGACGACCACCACGTGGTGCGGCGGGTGCTGGACGCGACGGTCGAGATGCTTCGCGACGTGCCGCTGGCCGAGCTGACCACGCGCCGGATCGCAGAGCGGTCCGGCGTCGGGCACGCGGACCTGTGCGTGTACTTCCGGTCCAGAGACGCCATCGTCGCCGAGGTGTATCTGGGCATGCTGCGTGATGCGCCGCTGCACGTGGACGCCGCCGCGCCCGCGCGGGCGCGGGTGGCCGCGTTGTTCGAACAGCTGCTGATGCTGCCGGCCGACGAGCCCGGCTTGGCCGCGGCATGTTCGAGTGCGCTGATCTCCGCCGAGCCGTCCGTGCAGGCCATTCGCCGGCGCATTCACGCCGAACTGCACCGGCGGGTGCGCACGGTGCTGGGCTCCGGCGCGTGGCCAGAGGTCACCGAGACCCTGGAATTCGGTCTGG
This sequence comes from Mycolicibacterium chubuense NBB4, assembly GCF_000266905.1. The sequence goes on from NC_018027.1 coordinate 4,214,183, forward strand.
TCGGCGCGATGGTGCAGGCCAGTGCCGGGTCGGCCGGCTTCCGCGACACCGCTGACGAGCTGGTGCAGGTGGTCGCGGCCCTGTTGCCCGAGGGCTGCTGAGCCGGTTCCGTCGCGTCGGAAAAGCGCAGCTCACAGCGCTGGCAGTAACACTTCGGCCCGCCGTCGCGACACATTCTCGACTTGGCCGTGACCAACCTGTGCACATAACATGCCAGGCGACCTGACGAGCATGAGGAGCAGAACGTGAAGACCCGCACCAGCAAGGCCATCGGAGTCGCGGTGGGTGCCGCTGCGATCGCCCTGTCGGTACCGCTGGCCGTCAACGCCTACGCCGAGCCGACGACGACCACGAACACCCCGGTCGCCGAGATCCCCGATCCTCAGGGGCCCAAGTGCGACGACTTCAAGAAGGCCGTGCCGAACTGGAAGAGCCTGGCCGACGTGCCGGTAGGCAAGGTGCTCTCGGCCATCCCCGACATCAGCTCGTTCAACGCCGCGGTCTCCGGCCAGCTGAACCCGGCCGTCAACATCGTCCCGGTGCTCGAGAACGGGCCGTTCGTCGTCTTCGCCCCCACCAACGACGCGTTCGCGGCGCTTCCGCCCGAGCAGCAGGAGATGCTGCGCACCGACCCCGCGGCGCTCACCAAGCTGGCGTACTACCACGTCTTCCTCGGCCTGCTGGGGCCCGATGACGTCAAGGGTCAGCGCCCCAGCCAGGAGGGCACCGAGGTCGAGGTGACCGGCTCGGGCGGCGACATCAAGGTGAACGAGACCACCAAGGTCGTCTGCGGCGGCATCCAGGCGCAGAACGCCCGCATCTACATCGTCGACAAGGTCCTCGATCCCACGGAGGCGCCGGCGCCGATCGGGCGGACGACGGCCAGCAGCACCGCGACGAGCGCGACGTCGACGACTCAGACGTTGCCCGCCGAGGCCCCGGCGGCCCCGGCGCCGGCGACTTCGCCCGCGCCTGCCGCCGAAGCGCCCATCGGCTGATCGCGAATCTGGCGCGCTCCGCGACCTACAGCGTCGCGGAACGCGCCAGATTGCGTTGAGTTACGTCGGCGGGCCGACTAGAGCCCACGTCGGCGGGCCGACTAGAGGCCACGTCGGCGAGCCGACTACAAACCCAGGTCGCGGCCGATGATCTCCTTCATGATCTCGGTCGTGCCGCCGAAGATCGTCTGGATGCGGCCGTCGACGTAGTCGCGCGCGACGCGGTACTCCATCATGTAGCCGTAGCCGCCGTGCAGCTGCACGCACTGGTCGACGACCTTCTTGGCCACCTCGGTGGCCCACCACTTGGCCTTGGCGGCCTCGACCGCAGTCAGCTCGCCGTCGACGACGCCCTGCAGACACCGGTCGATGTAGGTCTCGGTGACCTCGAGCTCGGTCTCCATCTCGGCCAGCAGGAAGCGGTTGTGCTGGAAGCTGCCGATCGGCTGCCCGAAGGCCTTGCGGTCCTTGGCGTATTGCAGTGTCTGGCGCCAGGTTTCGCGTGCGCCGGCGATCGCGCTGATCGCGATCGACAGCCGCTCCGACGGCAGGTTCTGCATCAGGTGGTAGAAGCCGCGGCCCTCTTTGCCCAGCACGTTGGCGCTCGGCACCCGGACGTTCTCGAAGTGCAGTTCGGACGTGTCCTGGGCGTGCAGGCCCATCTTCTCGAGCTTGCGACCGCGCGTGAACCCGGGCATGTCGCGCTCCACGACCAGCAGCGTGAAGCCCTTGTGCCCGGCCTCGGGGTCGGTGCGGGCGACCACGACGACGAGGTCGCTGTTGATGCCCGACGAGATGAACGTCTTGGAGCCGTTGACGATCCAGTCGTCACCGTCGCGGACCGCCGACGTGCGGATGCCCGCCAGGTCGCTGCCGGCCCCCGGCTCGGTCATCGCGATCGCGATGATGGTCTCACCGCTGACGATGCCGGGCAGCCAGCGCTTCTTCTGTTCGTCGTTGGCCAGGTCCTTGAAGTACGGGCCGACGACGTCGTTGTGCAGACTCAGCGCCGGTGCGGGCACTCCCGCCTTGGCGATCTCCTCGTCGATGATCGCGTTGAAGCGGAAGTCGTCGCTGCCGCCACCGCCGTACTCCTCGGGCATGTTAAAACCGATGAGGCCGTGTTTGCCGGCGGCCACATACGCCGAGCGGTCGACCATGCGGTCGGCCTCCCACTTCTCGGCGTTGGGAACGAGTTCGCTGTCGATGTAGCCGCGGACGGTGTCGCGGAACGCCTCGTGTTCGGCGTCATAGATTGTGCGCTTCATACCTTTTCCCTCACTTGGCTTTCCAGACGGGCTGGCGCTTCTGCGCAAACGCCAGCGGCCCTTCTTTGGCGTCCTCGGTGGCGAACACCGTCACCACCTCCCGCATCGTGCGCGACCAACCGGGTTCGTCGGCCGCGACCACCCGCTCGTCCGCACCGACCGCGACGCGCTTGCTGGCCTGCACGGCCAGCGGCGCGTTGACGGTGATCCGCTCGGCCAGCGCGAGCGCGGCGTCCAGCTCGGCCCCGTCCGGCACGACCTCGTTGATCAGACCCCACTTGAGCGCTTCGGCGGACGTGATCGGCTCACCGGTGAACATCATCTGCAGCGCGACCTTGCGCGGGATCTGGTCGACGAGGCGGAACACACCACCGGCGGCGGCGATCAGACCCCGTTTCACCTCCGGCAGGCCGAATTTCGCACTCTCCCCGGCCACGACGAGGTCGCTGGCCAGGGCGAGCTCGGTGCCACCGCCGAGGGCGGTGCCGTTGACGGCGGCAATCGTCGGCTTGTCGATGAAATGGCGGACGTATCCGGCGAAGCCCCACTTGGGATGGTCGGGGTGACCGATGTTCTCGCCGCGCGACAGCGCCTTGAGATCTGCACCGGCGCAGAACGATTTGTCCCCGGAGCCGGTCACCACGACGGCCCAGACGTCGGGGTCGTCCTGCGCCTCCTCGAGGGCGTCGCCGAGGCCGATCGACACGGCCGAGTTGATCGCGTTACGCGCCTCCGGACGGTTGATCGTGACGACCATGACGTTGCCCCGGCGCTCGACCAGGGCGCCTGCGCTCGACGACGACGAAGGAGGAGTCGGGCCATCCGACCCAGCCGCCGCAGGTTCCGTCACAGCAGCTCCAGGATGGTGGCGTTGGCCTGGCCGCCGCCCTCACACATCGTCTGCAGTCCGTATTGAATTCCGTTGTCGCGCATGTGGTACAGCAGCGTGGTCATGATGCGCGCGCCCGAGCCGCCGAGCGGGTGGCCGAGTGCGATGGCGCCGCCGTTGGGGTTGAGCTTCTTCACGTCGGCCCCGATGTCCTTCAGCCAGGCCATCGGCACCGGAGCGAACGCCTCGTTCACCTCGAAGGCACCGATCTGGTCCAGCGACAGCCCCGAGCGCTTGAGCGCCTTCTGCGTCGCGGGGATCGGCGCGGTCAGCATGATGACCGGGTCGGCGCCCGCGAGCACGGCGGTGTGCACCTTGGCGATCGGCTTGAGGCCGAGTTCCTTGGCCTTCTCGGCCGACATGAACAGCAGCGCCGCCGAACCGTCGGAGATCTGCGAGGAGTTGCCGGCGTGGATCACGCCGTCCTCCCGGAATGCGGGCTTGAGCTGACCCATCTTCTCCAGGGTGGTGCCGCGGCGGATGCCCTCGTCCTTGAGAACGGGGTTCCCGTCCTGGTCCTTGATCGCCACGATCTGATCGTTGAAGGCGCCGGAATCCTGTGCTGCAGCAGCCTTTTCGTGCGAGTCGAGGGAGAACTGATCCAGCGCGGCGCGGTCGAAGCCCCACTGCTGGGCGATCATCTCGGCGCCGATCCCCTGGTTCGGGGTCTGGCTGTACCGGCCCTTGAAGCCGGCCGGATACGGGTTGCCACCGCCGGCCAGTGACGATCCCATCGGCGTGCGCGACATCGACTCGACGCCACCGGCGACGACGACGTCGTAGTGGCCGGCCACCACGCCCGCGGCGGCGAAGTGCACCGACTGCTGGCTCGAGCCGCACTGCCGGTCCACGGTCACCCCGGGTACGGACTCGGGCCAGCCCGCGGTCAGCAACGCGGTGCGCGCGATGTCGAGCGCCTGCTCACCGGCCTGCATGACACAGCCCCAGATCACGTCGTCGACCAGCGCGGGGTCGACACCGGCCCGCTCCACCAGCCCGTTGAGCACCTGCGCGGACAAGTCGGCCGGGTGGACCCCCGACAACCCGCCGTTGCGCTTGCCGACCGGCGACCGCACGGCCTCGACGATGACGGCTTCAGCCATGGAATTTCTCCTTCACAGAGTTAGGTCTGTCCTGATCCCGAAGGTAGACAAACAAAGTTTACTAAGTCAACCTGCAGCGGCGTAGGCTGGCGCCGTGCGAGGACAAGGCGGCGGGCACCGCACATGGTTTACTCAGTTGCTGAGCTCACCGAGCCCGTCGGCGAACAGTATTGGAGAGAGGTCGTGACGCGAAGTACGCCGTTGGCGCCGATGATCGGAGCAACTGCGGCCAACGCGGGGTCGGCCGTCCGGTCACCGAAAACCGCCGAGCTCGTCGCCGGCACGCTGCGCCGCATGGTCGTCGACGGCAAGCTCAAAGACGGCGACTTCCTGCCCAACGAAGCCGAACTGATGGCGCACTTCGGGGTGAGCCGGCCCACGCTGCGCGAAGCGGTCCGGGTACTGGAGTCCGAGCGCCTCGTCGAGGTGCGCCGAGGGTCGCGCACCGGTGCGCGCGTGCGGGTCCCCGGACCCGAGATCGTCGCCCGGCCCGCTGGGCTGCTGCTCGAGTTGTCGGGCGCCACGATCGCCGACGTGATGACGGCCCGCTCGGGCATCGAACCGATGGCCGCCCGCATCCTCGCGGAGTCCGGTGACGAGACCGCTTTCACCGAGCTGGAGACCATGCTCGAGGGCCTCATCGCGGCGGGCTCGCAATCAGGCCACCTCGCCGAGGCCACCGGCGAGTTCCATCGGCGGGTGGTCGAGTTGTCCGGCAACACCACGCTGAGCATCATCGCCGGGATGCTGCACGAGATCACCGTGCGGCACAACGACTTCCTGTTCAAGGAACGACGGCCGGTGTCGAAATCGGACTACGACAAGCTGATGCGGTCCTACCGCCGGCTGATGAAACTCCTGCGCTCAGGCGACGCGGACGCGGCCGAGGCGCATTGGCGCAAGCATCTCGACACGGCCCGCGAACTGATGCTCACCGGGCTGGACACGGTCCGGGTCCGCGACGTCATGGGCTGACTCACGTCGCGTCGGCGCCGTCTTTCTGCCATGTCACGTGCACGGGGACGGCGTCGTCCCACGGCTGGCGGGTCACCATGTCGGCGACGTTGACGTAGCCGCGCTCGAACTCTCCGGTCGCCGCGTCGACGAGCCGGTACTCCTGGCGCTGCTTGTGGATCGGCTGGGCGTCGAGCAGCAGCACCCGCACCTCCCCGGGCTCGAACCGGCAGCGCTTCTGCAGCGCGGCGATGAGTTGTTCGTTGTGCATGTGGCCGTCGCCGAAGTTCCAGCCGATCGCGGTGCTGCACACCCGTTCGCCGTCGGTCAGGACGTAGTCGACCTCGTCCTGCCCCGCCATCGCGCGGTGCGCCAGCGTGAACATGGCGCGGCCGTGGGTGTTGAACGACCGGAAGGCGTACCCCATGTACTGGTACATCTCGGCGGTCTCTTTACTGCCGTAGAACTTCTCCATCTGCGCCGCCGGCATGCTGGCGATCGCGACGATGCCGCGGGTGATCTTCGCGTCCGCCGAGGGCTTGATGCACCACAGCGAGGTGTCCCAGTTGCCGGCGTAGTACCGCATGCCCGGCAGGAAGGACACCTTGCGGGGGAAGAGGTTTCCGGTGACGACAGTGCCCGCGACGACTGCGAAGAGCACGAGCGGCCACGGGCTGTGCAGATCCTCGAGACCGATGCCGGAGTTCCCGACGAACAGCGCCAGCACGCTGAACATCATGAAGACGTTCCACTCCAGTGGCACACCCATCGGGATGGCCGACAGGATGCCGAAGTGGAAGCAGAGCATCACGAACGCCGCGATCGCGGTGGCCCAGCCGCCGTGGGAGAAGAACAGCACCAACGGCACGAGCATCTCGATGGCGGTGGAGAAGTGCGCCAGCCACCGGGACGCCCGACCGGGCCGCAGGTCGTCGGGGAAGTGCTCGAAGAACTTCCGCTTGATCCAGCGCGGCCGGATCACGGGGTTGTTGCTCATCATCGTCGAGATGACGAAGGGGAAGTGCTTGTTGAGCTTGGATGTCGCCGCGCCCATCCAGATCACCAGGCACACCAGCTTGGCCCCGATCACGATGTCGGCGCCGGCGAACAGGAAGCAGACCGCGAGAGAGCCGTACACCTCACCGCGGGCGGCCAGGAAGAGGACCTTGTCCCGCAGGCCGGCCAGCGCCAGCAGCGCGAGGATGCTCACCGTCTGCCAGACGGGCAGCACACCGATCTGGGAGCCGAGGGCGGGAATGGGGCCCGTGCCGTCGGAGAACAGCGCGACCAGCAGCATGACCAGCAGCGCGCCGTAGAGCACCACGTCGATCGGGGTCCGGGTGTCACCTCTGGTCAGCGGGACGCGGCCGGGCCAGGGCGGCAGACGGATCGTCTTGGGGCGCAGCCAGTACAGGATCGAGCCCATCGGCGGGAAGAAGCGGTTGTTGAGTGGGCCGAAGCCACAGCCCAGCCCGACCACCTCGAACAGCATCGTGTAGAAGACGACCTTCTGGTACACGATCGGCTCGTGATACCAGGAGGCCACGTTGGTGAAGCCCGCCAACCCTCCCGTGCCGGTCGTGGTCAGTGCGAACAGCCACGCGCCGAGCGCGTAGAGCAGGATCTTCACCACGTAGAAGAGGTGCATCACGACCGGCGTGCCGAAGCCGACCTCTGCCCAGTGGCGCGCCATCGGCACGATGCGCTGCGCCCGGGTGCCCTTGCTCCATTCCGCGTAGTCGACGACAGGGGCGTCCTGTTTGAGAAAACCCATGCGGGTCAGACTAGAACGTGTTCCAGTTTCTATCCGACGAAATTGCATTCCAGTAGCACAATTGCGAGTGGCGGCCACGCGGAATGCAAGTTCGGCGGGCTACCCGGCCGTCTTGGCGGGCGGCCGGTAGAAGATCGCCAACTGACCGATGCCGCCGGCCAGTCCGACCACCGCCGCGATGAGCAGGCCCCACCACCCGTGCAGGTAGTCGTCGAGGCCGGTGTTGGCGAACAGCAGGTGGTCGAGGCTGATCTTGCCCGCACCCAGGGTCGCGATGCCGACCGCCGAGCCGGCGAGCACCAGGTTGTACTCCCAGCCCTCCTTGACGATGAAGAAGCCGTTGGGCTTGTGCACGGTCCAGGCCGCGACCAGCATCAGCGCGACGAAGCCGGCGGCGGGGATCGGGGTCAGCAACCCGACGGCCAGGCCGAGCCCGGCGGCCATCTCGGTGGTCGCGGCGACCCGCGCGTGGAACGACCCCGGTTTCATGCCCATGCTGTCGAACCATCCCGCGGTGCCCTTCAGGCCACCGGGCCCGAAGAACTTGTTGTAACCGTGGGCGGCCATGGTCAGACCGAGGACAAGCCGCAGGATCAGCACTCCGACGTCGTAGGCAGTCATGTAACAGAACTTAGAACATCTGTCACGTCACCGCCCAGCCGCGGCCCCCTTAAGCGAGCTCGTGTTCGAGCCGTGCGACATACGCGTCGATGTCGCCGATCGCCGACTCGGCGGCGTGCACACTGACCGCGATCGTGTCGCCGACGCCGTGTACGCCGTGGGTCAGGCCCATCATCGGCGACAGGCTCGGATACCCCGCGGTCAGCACCACCTGCGCCGCCCCGAACCGCAGATCGGCCGTGCCGCGGTTCACCGAGGACACCACCGTGTTGCCGGTGACCGTCGCCGACCGGACGTCGGGATCGAAATGCGATACGCCCCACCGCAGAAGCGGTGCCGGGACCGCGCCGAACGCAGCGTCTTCCGCCGCCATGGCAGGGTGGGCCGCCCGCCGCCGACGCTCGCTCAGGTCGAGGGCGATGCGGCTCGCCCGCGCCCCGGCGTCCAGTTCGGGATAGAGCCCGACACCGACGTTGCCGAAGTGGTTGTTCGCCCGGCGCGGCCCGGCGCGGGCCATCGGCACCTCGGCGCCCAGGAGCGCGGGATCGTCCCCCAGCTCTCGCAGATGTCCGGCGAGGGCGGCCGACACGGCGGTCAGCGCGCCGACGGTCACCGTCGGACCGGGGAGATGCATCCGGCGGCGAATCACCGTCCTCAGGTACCGGCGTCCCGACGGACGTGCGTTGCTGCGCAGCGCGGGCCTCGAATCGGCTTGGGGCGGAACCAGTCCCGCATCGGTGTCGCGAACGAGACGGCGGTGCGCACGTGCCGCGGCCAGCGCTCGCCGCGGCAGGTGTGCGCGGCCGCGCGGTGAGCCCGCCGCGGGGATCGAAGAGTCGCGCCCGAACAGGTACGCCGCCAGCGCCGAGGCCCGTATGCCATCGCCCAGCGCATGCGAGATCTGAAGTACCACAACGGTTCCCGCACCGGCAATGGGCATTTCACCGACGGACGGGAACACGTGCAAGCGCCAGGTGCTCACCGTCGCGTCGAGCTGGGCGTCGGCCAGAGACGCCACCGCCGTCAGGCACTCCGGCCACGACACCGGTTCGCGGATCCCGAACTGGTCGCTGTCGACGTCGCGGGGCTCCCACACCGGATACGTCCAGAAGCTCGTCTCGGCGACTCGCAGCCGCAGATCCGGGCACCGTCGGGCTCTGTCCGCGATCGTTGCGAGGGTCCGGTCGAGGTCGGTTGCCGCCGCGTCGAAGCCGTACAACAGGAACTGGTCACTGGGGATCGCCCGGGCCATCCAATGGGTCTGCGCGTCGACCGCGGCGAGTCGGCGGACCGTCATCAGGCCAGATTAGGCTGGCCCGCATGCCGATGCTGCCGGGCGTGTCCGACACCGGGGCGGCGCTGGTCACCGGGGCGTCGTCGGGCATCGGCGAGGAGATCGCCCGCGAACTCGCGCGTCGCGGCCACCGCGTCATCCTGGTGGCGCGCCGCGCCGACCGGCTGCACGCACTCGCACAGTCCCTGGACCGCGTCGCCCACGTCCTGCCCGCCGACCTGTCGAACCCGGCCGACCGCGCCGCCCTGCCCGACCAGGTGGCCGCGCTGAGCCTCACCGTCGACGTGCTGGTCAACAACGCGGGTGTGTCCAATCTCGGCCCCGTCGCCCGCGTGAGCCCCGAAGCCGAGCTCGCCCTGGTGGAGGTCGACGTCGCCGCGGTGGTCGATCTGTGCAGCCGGTTCGTGCCGGGCATGGTCGCGCGGGGCCGCGGTGCCGTGCTCAATGTGGCCTCGGTGGGCGCCTTCGGTCCGGTGCCGTGGCAGGCGTCCTACGGCGCGGCCAAGGCCTTCGTGCTGTCCTACACCGAGGCGATGCGCGAGGAACTGCGCGGTACCGGTGTCACCGCCGCGGTGGTGTGCCCCGGTCCGGTCCGCACCGGGTTCGGCGACGCGGCGGGCATCCCCGACGAGGAAGCCGAGAAGATGCTGCCGAAATTCCTGTGGGAGCAACCCGACGCGGTGGCGCGGGCCGCCCTGGACGGGCTGGACAAGGGCCGCCCGGTGATCGTGCCCGGCGCACCCAACCGCGCCGCGGCGCTGCTCTACCGCTTCGCTCCGCACACGGCGCTGCTGCCGCTGCTCGGCCGCAGCCATCCCGGCCGGCGGAAGTAGCCGCTAGACCGGGTCGAACTTCGAGATCAGCCAGCGGTCGCCGACCTTTTCGAGCGTCACCCGCACACTCGACGCGGTGTCGGTGGGCGCGGTCCCCCCGACGGTGACCGTCTGGTTGACGAAGACCAGCACGACCGCTTCGCTCGGATTGGCCGACACCGAGGCCGCGGCGGGTACCGAGGCGACCGCCGAGATCTGCTTCTGCTTGGCGCCGGGAATCACCACGTCGTTGGTGAGCGAGGTGTAGGAGTCCCGGAACTCCCCGGTGAGCAGATTGCGGGCGTCGCCGAGCTGCTGCTCGACCTTGTCGGGCGTGTAGGACAGCAGCGCGACCGTGCTGTCCTTGGCGGCCTGCACCGATGTCTTGGCGGCGACCTCGCTGGTGCGCACCGTATTGTCGCGCCACTTCAGATAGCCCGCCCCCAGCGCGAGCACCAGAGCCAGCGCGGGTAACAACCCGAACGCCACCACCCGCGACCACCGGATGCTCCGCTTGGCGGTTCCCGACGGGTGCTCGACGGCCTCGGTGCTCTCGTCGACCGCGCTGGTCTCGGTCACCTCGGTCGCCTCGGTGGCCTCGGTGGACTCGGTGGCCTCGGTGGGCTCGGTGGCCTCGGTCGGCTTTGTGGCCTCGGTCCCCTTGTCAGCCACCCCGGCGTCGTCCACGCCCGGCTCGACGGTGTCGTTCACCGTGTCGGTCTCCAGATCCTTGCTCACGTCCTTGCTCACGGGACGAACTCCACATTCGACACCTTGGCCTCGTCGCCGATCTTCTCCACCGAGATCCTCATCCGCCAGGCCCGGGGTTGCTGTTCGGGCGCGCCGGCGTTCGACGTCTTGACGTTCACGGCGACCAGGACGCGGGCCTCGTTGTCGCCGTAGGACTCCAGTCCGGCCTCGGCGATCGTGCCCACGGACTTCGACTTGGCCTGCTTGACCACCTCCATGAACGGCTGCGCCCGCTGCTGGAAGTCGTCGTAGAAGGTGCCCGTGGCCGAATCGAGGATGCGCTGGACGTCGGCGTCGGCGTGCTCCCAGTCGATCGTCGTCAGGTTCAACGCCCCCTGCCGTCCCACCTGCAGGAACAGGTTGCGTTCCTGCTCCGCCCGATGCGACTGGTAGGTCCGGAAGCCCAGCCAGCCCGCGAGCCCGGCGAGCGCCACGACTGCGACGAGACCGGCGATGAGCGCGAGTTTGACGTGCGAGATCGGGGCGCGCGGAGGGCCGACCTCCTCCGCGCCGGATGCGTCGTCGGCGGCGCCGTCGGCGATGTCGTCGGCGTCGGAATCCTCAGCCGCCGCAGCGGCCGCGGTGTCTTCGCCGCCTGCGCCGCCTTCTACGGCGTTCGACTCCGGTTCGACGGCGCTGGACTCGGCCTCCTCTGTCGGCGTCGTCACTTCCCCTTCGGGGGCAGCAGCATCGTCTGCCATGTGTGCTCCTCTGCGGCACTCGGGGCCAGGTTGGACTGTGTGTACACACGTCCGTCCGGTCCAACGTACGTGCCGTTCGCGGGATCATATTCGGCGGTCGCTATGGGGGGCGGCACCGGTCCCGGTGGAGGAGCCGTTCGTGACGACGGCACCTGCGGAGGAATGTCGGGTACCCCTTGTCCGGACAGCGTCGCGTTGGGGTCACCTTTCCAGTTGTAGCCGTCGTTGAGCGGCACGTAGTCCTGGTCGCTGTCACACTGCTGCCATGTCGGGGCCCGTTTGCCGGGCCGGTCGACGCAGGGCAGGTTGCGGGCGCCGCGGACGTTGAACGGTGCGTCCTGTGGAACCCGGCAGTACAAGTTGCCCGCCGGCCTGTCGGGGTAGTCCTCGAAGGTCGGCACGCGCTGCTGCTGGGCCGGCAGGAAGCCGGTCGTGCACGGCGGGGGAAGCTGCTGCGGTGGCAGCGGGATCGGCGCCGGCAGCGCCGGAATCATCAGGTTCAGGTTGAACACCAGAGCGTCGCCCATGTAGTCCTGCTTGGTGTTGCGCTTGTGCACACCGACGGCCTGCGTGACGGCGGTGCCCTGGGGCAGCAGCACGAGCAGCTGCTCGATGCTCGGGTGGTAGGTGACCGCGACCTCTCCGACGCTGACGAGGTTGGCCAGCACGATCGGCAGAGTCGGCCGCAGCCGGTCGAACAGCGCCCGCACCTCCTCGGCCGCCCCTGGTCCCCTGTCGAGAATTCCGCCCAAGGCCGGATCCTGGCTCTTCAGCTGACCGGTGATACTCGCCAGGTTCGCCGCCCACGCCCGGATGGAACTCCCGGTGTCGGTCTGGCTGTCCAGCACCGGCTTCGACTGGTCGATCAACGTCGTCAGCGGGTCGAGGTTCTTGCGGGCGTCGATGGCGAGCGTGGCACTTCCGGTCACCAGCCGGCGCAGTTCCGGCCCGAGGCCGCCGACGGCGACGTAGGCCTCGTCGACCACCGTCTGCAGGTTCTGGCGCGGTATCGCCTCCAGGCCTCGATTGGTCTCGTTCAGCACGGTGTTGATGTCGGTGGGGACCGACGTGCGGTCCACCGGGATCACGTCGCCGTCCTTCAGCACCGGGCCGCCGGCGCTGCGGGGCAGCAATTGCACGAACTGCTCGCCGACCGACGACACACTGTGCACCTCGGCGTCGACGTCGGCGGGGATCTTCACGTCGGAGTTCAGCGACAGCACCGCCGCGACACCGCTGTCGGTGAGCGAGACGCTCTTCACCTCGCCGACCTCGACGCCGCGATAGGTGACATTGCCCCGCGGATACAGCCCGCCCGTCTCCGGCAGCTTCACCGTCACCCGGTACTGCCCGACGCCGAGGAACTCCGGCAACCGCATGTAGGTGAAGACCATGATCACCAGCGCGGTCGTCGCGATGACCGCGAAGATCGCCATCTGGATCAGTATCCGCCGAGTCAAACGCATGCTAGGGCCCCTGATCGAAGCGGTAGGGAGCGATCAACGGGTTGCCCGCGGTGCCCGGGCCGCCCGCATTGCACGGGTTGGGGAACTGGCCGATGGTGCGGCCCCACTGCAACTCCAGCCACGTCAGGTGGCACTCCCACCGGGTCCCAGTGAAGAACCCCGAGTCGATCCGGCTCAGCGTCAGGTCGAGGATCAGCGTGAGGTTGGCGTAGTCGCCGCGCATCCAGTTGGTCAGGGTCTCCTTCGGGAACGGGAAGGTGGGCAGGAAGCTCAGTGCACGGGTCAGGGCGGGACCAGCGTTCGCGAGTTGCTCCACCGTCGGACCGAGGTCTTTCAGCTCGGCCACCAGGGCGTCCTTGGTCTGATTCACCGAGTCCGCGGCCAGCGCGCTGAACCTGCCCAGTTGCGTCAGCGCCTCGGCCAGGTTGTTCCGCTGCTCCTTGAGCACGGCCAGCGCATCGGGAATCGTCTGTAAAGCCCTGTCCACCACCGGCTTCTGTTCGGCGAGCTGACCGATCAGGTTGTTCAGGCTGTCGCTCGCGGCGATGATGTCCTGCTTCTGGTCGTCCAGGTAGCCGATCCCCTTGTCGAGCTGTTCGATCAGGCTGCGCAAGTCGTTCTCGCGTCCGGCGAACGCGGTGCTCAACGCCTGGGTGATGTCCTGGATGTCCCCGAGGCCAGCGCCGTTGAGCAGCATGGCCACCGCGGCCAGCGCCTGCTCGGTGCTCGGGAACGCCTTCGACGACGACAACGGGATCAGCGAGCCGTCGTGCAGCTTGCCTTCGGGCGGAACGTCGGTGGGCGGCGCCAGCTCGATGTGCAGCGACCCCAGCAGGCTGGTTTGACCCAGGGTGGCAGTCGCATTCGCCGGCAGCTCGACGTCGCCGTTGAGCACCATCGTGACCAGCGCGTGCCAGCCCTGACGCTCGATCTTGCTGACGTGGCCGACGTTGACGTCACCGACCCGGACACGGGAGTTCTGTTCGATGTTGTCCACGTCCGGCATCTGCGCCTGGATCTTGAACGCGCCGGGCCCCGTGCCCTCGACGCCGGGCAGCGGAACCGAATTCAGCCCCCGCCACCCGGCGCAGCCGGACAGCAGCCCGACCAGCAGGACCGCGACGGTCACCACGCGAAACGCTCTGGCGTGCCTCATTGTCCCGCCCCCTGCGGCACCATCAGACCTTGCAGACCGTCGGCCGGGTTCGGGGTGGTGGGCACTTGCTGTCCGGGGGACGCCTCCGCGGGCAGCAGCGGACCCATGCTCGGCGGTAGCGGCGGCGGACTCCCGGCCGGTGGCGGCGGGCCCCCCGCCGGTGGCTGCGCGGACGACGGAACTGGTTGCGGGGGAATATAATTCGGCCGCAGCCAGTCCTCGCTGTAGGTGAGCTCGTTGGGCCGGGTCGAGGCACCGACGAACACGTTCTGCGCCAGCGGCAGGAAGTTGTACTGACGGTTCTTGATGATCGGCGCCAGATACTGCACGCACAGCTTCGCGGACTCCTCGGCGCCCAGGCGTGAGGCCGCCTGGACGGCGCCGCACAAAAACGAGATCGGATTGGCGAAGTTGTTGATCATCGGCACACTGCTGACCGCGCCCTGGGCGGGTTGCCAGATGTTGACGTAGTTCTGCAACGTGTTGGGCGCCACGTGCAGGAACTGCTTGACGTCGTCGAGGCTGTCGGTCAGCGCCTGGGTCACTCCCGCAAGCTTGTCGGAGGTGGTGCCCAGCGATTCGCGGTTCTCGGCGACGAACGTCTGCACCTCTCCGACGACTTTGTTGAGATCGCGGACCGCGTTGGCGACCTCGTCGGGATCGTTGGCGAGCAGGTTCGTCACGCTGGCGAGGTTCTGGTTGAGCTGACGCATGACGTCGGTGCTGTCCTGCAGCGCGGACACCAGGATCGCCAGGTTCTTGACCGTCGAGAAGATGTTGGTGCTGTGGTCTCCGAGCGCCGAAACAGCTTGCGAGAGCTTGATGACCGTGTCGCGGATGTTGGCACCCTGGCCGCGCAGGTTGTCGGCGGTGGTGTTGATGGCCGAGCCGAGCGGGCTCACGCCGCCGGGTTCCGTCGGCTGCAGCGTGCCGGCGATCTTCGCCAACTGCTGCCGAACCTCGTCCCATTCCACCGGCACCGCGGTGCGCTCCCGAGGGATGACCGCGTCGTTCTTCATCACCGGTCCCCCGGTGTAGGCGGGGGTGAGCTGGATGCTGCGCGAGGTCACCAGCGTCGGCGACAGGATCGCCGCCTTGGCGTCGGCAGGCACCTTGTACTTGCTGTCGTACCAGAAGGTGATCTTGACCGACATCGGTTGCGGCTCGATGGATTCGATCCTGCCCACCGGAACGCCCACGATGCGGATGTCGTCGCCCGGATAGATGCCGTTGCTGTTCTCGAAGTACGCGGTGACGTGCGTGCGGTTGACCCGTGTCGTGGTCCGCAGCAGCACGACCACGCCGCCGGCCAGGATCACCGCCAGCGCGGCGGCCACGATGATCCGCACGGTGCGCGTCATTGTCCGGCCCCCGCGGGTGCGGCCGGCGGCACTTCACCGGGCGCGGGCACCAGCACCGGCGCCGGGGTGGGCCCCGGGGTCGACTGCAGTCCCGGTGGCGCCTCGGCGGGCGGTCCCGGCGGCGGTCCGCCGGGTGGCGGCGCCGGCAGCGGTTCGCGGTACGGGTAGCACCCGGGGCCGGGCAACGGCAAACCGGGTGGCCCGCAGGGCTGCTCGCCGGGATTGCCGGTGATGGCGTCGGGCACCGTCAGATGCGGTTCGCCGCCCTGCCCGGTCCGCGGATAGGGCACCGGCAGCGCCGGGGTGCCCGGCTGGCCGACCTGTGGATCGGTGCGCTGCGACGGCAGCAGCACGTTCGGATCCAGACCGAGGTCGGAGAATGCCGCGTCGATGAACGGCTGCAGGAACTGGCCGGGCAACAGGTTCGCGACATAGGTCTTGAAGAACGGCCCGGAGGCCACCGATTCGCCCAGCGACATCGAGTACTGCTGGAGTAGGTGGATCGACTTCTGCAGACGTTCCTTGCGGTTGTCGAGGATCGTCAGCACGCCGTTGAGCTTGTCCAGGGCGGGCTTGAGCGTCTGGCGGTTCTCGGCGATGAACCCCAGCAGCTGATCGCTGAGAGAGGAGATGTTGCCGGAGATCTGATCCACTGCGGCGCTTTGGCTTTCCAGCTCGATCAGCAACGCGTTGCTGTTGGTGATCAGGCTGACGACCTGGTTGCTGCGGTCGGCCAGCACCTTCGTCGCCTTGTCGGCGTTGCCGAGCAGGCTGCGCAACTGCGCGTCGCGTTCGTCGAGTGTCTGCGAGAACCGCGCGACGCCCTCGATCGCCACCTTCAGCTGCGGTGGGGTGTCGGCGAAGGTGGCAGACAACACCCGAAGCGAATCCGACAGCTGATTGGTGTTCAGGCCGCTGATCGTCGTCGCCAGATCACCCAGCGCGTCGGGCAGTTGATACGGCGACGTCGTGCGCTCGAGGGGAATCGTGCCCTCCAGCTGGCCCTCACCACGGGACGTGACCTCGAGCATCTTGGTGCCGAGCAGCCCTTTGGTCTTGATCGCCGCCTCGGTGCGATCCCCGAGCCGGATGTCCTTGGCGACCGTGAACTTGATCAGCGCCCGCGATTGATCCAACTCGATGGACTGGACCTTCCCGACCTCGAAGCCCGAAACCTGCACGCCCTGACCGGTCGTCAGTCCGCCTGCGTCGGCGAAGTACGCCGAGTACTCCTTGCCCTGCAGGAACGGCAGCCGGTCGTAGTTGAGCGACCCCACCACGATGCCGATCGTCAAGACCAGCCCGATGACACCGATGACGACCTGATTGCGTTCACTGAAGGACTTCACCTCGGCGCGCACCTCCCGGTGGACTGGCCGGCGACCTTGACGTACACCGGCTGCCCACCCTTCCCGTTGAGCTTCAGCACGATGTCACACAGGTAGAAGCTGAAGAAGTCGCCGTAGATGCCTTGCCGCGCAAGCGCTTGGTACGCGTCGGGCAGCGTGTTGAGCAGGTTGTCGAAGTAGTCGTGGTCGGCCACGACGATTCCCGCGGCGCGGTCGGTTTCCTGAATCGTCTTGGAGAACGGCGGACGGGCCTGCACCAGCAGATCGGTGATGCTGCCCGCCGCGGCGTTCGTGTACGCCAGCCCGTTGGTGATGTCCTGTCGGCGGTCCTTCAGGGTCTCCACCAGCCCGGAGAGCCCATCGATCGCCTTGGCGAACTGGTCGCTCTGATCACCCAGCGACCCCAGCACCACGTTCAGATTGGTGATGACCTGGCCGATCAGCTGGTCGCGGTCGGCCAGCGTGCTCGTCAGCGCGGCGGTCTGGGCGAGGAACGAGTTGATCGTCCCGCCCTGCCCCTGAAGGGCCTGGATCAGCTGACCCGACAGCGCATTCACCTGATCGGGGTTCAACGCCCGGAACAGCGGCCGGAAGCCACCGATGAGGGCGTCGAGATCCAGCGCCGGCGAGGTGCGGGCCAACGGAATGGTGTCTCCCGGCTTGAGGGTGGTCGTCCCGCCGGCGCCTTCCTGCAGCGCCAGGTAGCGGCCGCCGATCAGGTCGTCGTAGCGGATGACGGCCCGGCTGCCCTCGGTCAGGACCACCGAGTCGGACGCGGTGAACTCGACCATGGCCGTCGTATCAGGTTGAATGGCAACCTTTTTGACCTGTCCCACCTCGACCCCGGCGATGCGGACGAAGTCGCCGTTCTGCAGGCCGGTCACGTTGGAGAACTGAGCCTTGTAGGTGTGGGTCTTCTCGCCGAATCGCATCTGCCCGTAGACGGCGAACAACCCGAACACGCCGAGCAGACAGATAGTCAGAAAGATGGCGAGACGCCATGCGTCATGTCGAACCCTGGTCGTCAAGCCTGGCATGGCGGGGCACCCCTCCTCACTTCTCTGGTAACGGTCATGGCGACGGAGCGGCCTCGCGCGGCAGCGGAACCGGCGGCAGCGGTGTGGGCTGCATCTGCGCCGGGTGGGTGACGATGAACGGCTCCGAGCCCGGCGTCGGCCCGGGTTCCCGCGGTGCCATCGGCGGCGGCGCGGGGGGCAGTCCGGGCCACAGCGGCGTGCCGTCGGGCGCGTACAGCCGCGCACCGTAGGCGGGGGCGCCCGGATACGGGATCGGTCCGATCGCGGGCCCGCCGAAGAGGTTGCGGATGCTCGGCGGTTCGGGCACCGCGCGGGTGACGGGAAGGTAGTTGGCCCAGGCCGGGAAGCCGATGCCGGGGTTGGGCCGCCAGTCGATTCCGGTACCGAATCCGGTGTTGGTCACCAGGTTTCGCACCGGCCAGTTCTTCGCGACGTCGGGCAGCGAGCCACACCCCGGCTTGCCGCCCGGTCCGCCCTTGGCGCCGATGACGGGCAGGTTCTGGGGATAGTGGTACGGGTCGTCGCCGAGGGTCAGCCCGGTGTCCAGCACGAGAGTGCGGCCGTTGCCGCCCGGTGCCTCGTAGCCGCCGGTGTCCAGCAGGGTCTTGGCACCCACGAGCAGGCACGTGTACTCCGGGTTGTACTTGTACAGCAGGTCGGTGGTCGGTTGCAGGACGTTGATGGCCTTGATCAGGTTGGCCTGGTTCGGCGCCAGCAGGCTGATCCCGCTGTTGGACAGCCCGATCGTGGCCATCAGCAACGTGTCCAGCTGCGTGGCACGGTTGGTGATGGTCGTGCTGGTGGTGCTCAGCGCACTCAGGCTGGTCAGGATGTCCTGTGCGGCGGCGCTGTAGGTGTCGTTGAAGTTCTTCAACGCCTTCCAGTCGGCTGCGATCGTCTCGCTCCGCGGATTGAGCTGCAGCAGCACCTGATTCGCGTCGGTGGTGGCTTGGCCGATCAGCTCCCCCTGGCCGCGGACACCGTAGGCGAGCGCAGAGAGCGTGCTGTTGAGCTTGGCCACGTCGATACGATCGATGAGGTCGACCAGGTTCTCGAACACGGTGTTGGCTTCGACGGTGACGTTGCGCGACTGGATCACCTGGCCGGCCTGCAGCTGCCCGTGGGGGTCCTTGGGATAAACCAGGTCGACGTACTTGGCGCCGAACACCGTGGTCGCCCGGATCTGGCCTTCGACGTTGGCCGGGATGAACTTGATCTTGTCCTTGTCGATCTCGAGCTTCAGCGCCACCGGCTGGCTGCCGCCCTGGATCGCCCCGACCCGCCCGACCTGGACACCGCGCAGCTTGACCTTGGCGTTCGTCTCCATCACCAGACCCGACCGGTCGGAGGTCAACGTGACCGTCTCATGCGGTGTGAAGGCGCCGACGAACAACGAGTACGTCAGCCAGAGAGCGGCAACGGTGACGATCAGGAGGATCAGAGTCCACCAGGCGGGGTGCAGGCCTTCCTCGTGTGGTTCCACCGCTCAGCCCGCCAGGTTGAAGTTGCCGGACCGGCCGTAGACGGCGAGCGAGAGCATCACCAGGACGAACGCCGACACGATCAGCGACGACCGCACCGCGCGCCCGACGGCCTCCCCCACCCCGGCCGGCCCGCCGCGTGCGGTGTAGCCGTAGTAGGTGTGGACGAGCATGATGATCACCGACAGGGCGATGCACTGCCCGAAGGACCACATCAGGTCGGTGGGGTTGAGGAACGTCTTGAAGTAGTGGTCGTAGACGCCGGTCGATTGACCGTAGAGAACGGTCGTCCCGAACCGCGCGGCCCAGAACGCCATCAGCACACCCACGCAGTAGAGCGGGATCACGACGAGGAACCCCGCGATCACCCGGCTCGAGGCGAGGAACGCGATGGAGCGGATCCCCATCACCTCCAGCGCGTCGATCTCCTCGTTGATCCGCATCGCGCCCAGCTGTGCGGTGGCGCCGGCGCCGATGGTGGCCGACAGGGCGATGGCGGTGGTGGCCGGTGCGATGAGGCGCACGTTGAAGTAGGCCGACACGAACCCAGTCAGCGCCTCCACGCCGAGCTGGGAGAAGTCGTTGTAGCCCTGCACCGCCACCAGTGCGCCGGTGGTCACGGTCAAGAAGCCGACGATTGCGACCGTCCCGCCGATCACGATGAGCGCCCCCGCCCCGAGCCCCATCTGGGCGATGATCCGGATCAACTCGACGCTGTAGTGAGTGAAGACGTAGCCGACGGAGCGCAGGGTGCGGCCGTAGAACTTCGTCTGCACACCGATGCGGTTCCAGGGGTCGGCGACGGTGCGGAATCGGCTTTTCAGCCACGGGAACTGGGAATGAGGCCTCGAGACTGTCATTGCACGACCTTGATCGCGACCGCGGTGGCGACGATGTTGATCGCGAACAGCGCCATGAACGTGAACACCACGGTCTCGTTCACGGCGTTGCCCACACCGGCTGGGCCCCCACGCACGGAAATCCCCTTGTAGCAGGCGATCAGGCCGGCCGACAGGCCGAACAACGCGGCCTTCACCAGCGCGATGACCACGTCGGTGGCCCCGACGATCAGGGTGAGTCCGGCCACGAACGCACCGGGCGACACGTGCTGGATGTAGACGACGAAGAGGTAGGCGCCGGAGAGTCCGACGAGGATGACGGTGGCAGACAGGGCCAGCGAGACCACGGTGGCGGCCAGCACCCGGGGCACCACAAGCGCCTGAATGGGATTGATGCCCATCACCCGCAACGCATCGAGTTCCTCACGGATCGTCCGCGCCCCCAGGTCGGCGCACATGGCGGTGGCGCCGGCGCCGGCGACCACCAGAACCGTGACGATCGGCCCGATCTGGCGCACCGTGCCGAGCGAGGCGCCGGTGCCGGAGAAGTCGGAGGCTCCGATCTCGGTCAGCAGGATGGTCTCGATGAACGTGAGCAAGACGGTGTAGGGAATGGTCAACAACAGCGTCGGCAGAATCGACACCCGCGCGACGAACCACGACTGCGACAGGAACTCACGCCATGCGAAGGGCGGCTTGAACATCCATACGAAGGTGTCGAGCGCCATCGAATAGAAGCCGCCGAAGGCACGCACCGGCTTGACGATGGCGTTCATGGCGACCATGGGTCGGCCCTCACCTCGTGCTCTCCAATGCCATAGGCCGGCGACCTTCCCACAACCCAGTCACACCCGTCACGGGTGTGGCTGAGGTTACACACGGCCGGACGCCTGAGCACCGGATATCGACAATTTGCTGGTGGGCAACCGGGCCCCTGGTTCGGTGACCATCGGCCCTTGCGAGCGGCCCCGAACGGTGCGTCTGCCGGTCGGCCGCTCAAGCAGGCCGCACCGCCCCGACTGCCCGCAGTGCGAAGTCGAGCACCCAGCCCTGGGCTTGTTTGACGGCCTGCAGGTCGTCGGGCGCCTGCGTGGACAGGACCCGGCTGAGGACGGCGCTGATCGCCACGGCGTCGGCGTCTGGTTCGGCCAGCGGGAAGGATCCGTCGCGGCGACCACGCCGGAGGATCGCGATCAGTGAGCGCTCCCGGTGCTCGTGCGCGCAGCCGCGGATCTCGCGGTAGCCCCGGGCGGCCCGCACCTCATCGGAGTCGACGACGGCCATGACCGTTCGCTGGTGCGGCTCGGTCACCATGGTGAACATCTCGCCGACCCACTCCGCGAGCTGATCGGCGGGCTCGCCGACCGCCTCGTCGGCGATCCGGTCCAGCCTGGCGGCCAGGGCATCGCACTCCCGGCGCAGCAGCGCCAGGAACAGGTCGTCCTTGGACCCGAAGTGCCGATAGAACGCCCTGCTGGACACCCCGGCGCGCCGCAAGATCGTCGTCACCGGGATGGGGGCGGTGTGCGGCTCGGATAGGCAGCAGTACGCGGCCTCGATGATGTTCCGACGTTCGGCATCGTGCCCGGACTCATTTTGCACAAACGAAAATATTAGGGTCACGGGTGCCCCGCCGGACCCGGGATCGCGAGAGAACCTCCGCTCGGTAACGTGACGCCCGGGGTTAGCCGAGAGGACGCCAGTGACCAGCGAGCCGAACACCACGACCTTCCGTGGCTCCGATGATCTGAACCTGGTCGCCGACGAATGGAACAACCCGGCCACGACCGAGGGGTTCGATGAGTCTCGCCCGTCGGTGCTGATGCTGCACGGCGGCGGCCAGAACCGGTTCTCCTGGAAGAAGACCGGGCAGATCCTCGCCTCCGAGGGCTTTCATGTGGTCGCCCTGGACAGTCGCGGCCACGGCGACAGCGATCGCTCGCCGGACGCCACCTACACCGTCGAGGCCCTGTGCGCCGACACGCTGCGCGTTCTCGACCAGATCGGGCGGCCGACGGTGCTCATCGGGGCCAGCATGGGCGGCTTGACCGGCATCCTCGCGGCGCGGGAGGCCGGGCCCGAGAAGGTGATCCGGCTGGTGCTCGTCGACGTCGTGCCGCGCTACGAGAAGGACGGCAGCGCCCGCATCCGGGACTTCATGTTCAGCCATGTGCACGGATTCGACTCCCTGGAGCAGGCCGCCGAGGCGGTCGCCGCGTACCTTCCCCACCGCACCAAGCCGCGCAGCCCCGAGGGACTGAAGAAGAACCTGCGCCACCGCAACGGCCGGTGGTACTGGCACTGGGACCCAGCGTTTCTGACCAAGCCCGCCGAGGATCCGTTCCTGCGGGTGGAGTTGCTCGAACGGGCCGCCATCGAGCTGACGATCCCGATCCTGCTGATTCGCGGCAAACTGTCCGACGTGGTCAGTGCCGAAGCGGTCGCCGACTTCCTCGACAAGGTGCCGAGCGCCGAATTCGTCGAGCTGTCCGGGGCGGGACACACCGCGGCCGGTGATGACAACGACGCGTTCTCCGAAGTCGTCGTCCAGTTCGTCTCCCGTTGAGATCGTCTGACAAACGGTAGACCGGCATGACCCCCGAGCATCACACCGCAGGCTTCAACTTCCTGACGCAGCCCGAACTTCCCGCACCCCGCGTGACCGAGGCACAGGCCCGCGACATCCTGTCGGCCCATTACGGCATCACGGCACGCGCCGCGTCGCTGGGCAGCCAGCAGGACAAGAACTTCCTCGTGACCGACGGCGACGGCACCGTGGCCGGGGTGCTGAAGGTCGCCAACCCGGCGTTCACGGCGGTCGAACTGCAGGCCCAGGACGCAGCGGCCGCGTTGATCGCCGAGCTGGAGCCGACACTGCGGGTCGCCGTTCCTCTCGACAACACCGCGGGCGAGAAGTGCACGGCGATCGACGGTTTGGTCGACGGCACCGCCTACGTCCGGCTGCTGCGCTGGCTTCCGGGCGGGACACTGCTCGAAACTGGCTATCTGACCCCCGCGGCCGTCGGTGCCCTCGGCGACGTCGCCGGGCGGGTCAGCCGCGCGCTCGAAGACTTCACCCACCCAGGTCTGGACCGAATCCTGCAGTGGGACCTGCGTTTCGGCAAGGACGTGGTCGACGCGCTCAGCTCACACATCGCCGACACCGAGCTGCGACGCCGAGTCGAGACGGCCGCGCACGAGGCGTGGGCACGGATCACCCCGCTGGACGACGCGTTGCCGCGGCAGGCCGCCCACATCGACCTGACGGACGCCAACGTGGTGGTGTCACCCGATTCCCGCGCGCCCCGGCCCGACGGGATCATCGACTTCGGCGACCTGTCGTACACGTGGGCCGTGTCGGAACTGGCGATCACCGCGTCCTCGGTGCTCGGGCACCCCGGCGCGGAGCTCACCTCGGTGCTCCCCGCGATCCGCGCCTTCCACGCGGTGCGGCCGCTGACCGACGAGGAGGCACAGACTCTGTGGCCCATGCTGGTGCTGCGCACCGCGGTGCTGATCGCCAGCGGAGCCCAGCAGTCGGTCCTCGATCCGGACAACGAGTACGTCACCAATCAGTCCGACGCCGAGCGGCAGATGTTCGACATCGCGACGTCGATACCGATGGATGTGATGAGCGCAGTCGTCACGGCCGCTCTCCGGCCCGCGCTGCCTGTAGACCCGGTGCCCGTGGCGGCGCCGCTGATCTGCGCCGATCCGGCCACGACCGTGACGCTGGACCTGTCCACCACCTCCGACGTCTACGACGACGCCTTCGACGCCGCCGGCGTTCTGTCCGCCGGCGTGGAGGACGAATCCGCCGTGGCGGCGCTGCGCGCCGGCGCGTCCGCGGTGATCACCCGCTACGGCGAGGCCAGGCTCAGCCGGGCACCGCGCTTGAGCCAGGACAGCCCCGATGTCGTCGCGACCGGCGTCAGCGTGTGGACGGCCGACGACACCGTCGTGGCGGCTCCGTGGGACGGCGACGTCGACGTGGACGGCGGCTCGATCACGCTGCACGGCAAGGATTTCGAGCTCACTCTCAGCGGGGCGACGGCCTCCTCGACCGGCGCGGCGCGGGCCGGCGAGCCGGTGGCGCGCGCGACCGGCCGTATCGAGCTCGCGGTGCGTCCGGCCGGGGCGCCCGTCGCGCCGGCGTTCACCCGCGCCGACCTCGCGCCGGGCTGGCTGGCGCATACCCGAGACCCGCGCCCGCTGCTGGGCCTGGCGCCGCTGGAGATCCACCCCCACGGCGACCTGATCAGCCGCAGGCACGCGAGTTTCGCGGCGGTGCAGGAGTTCTACTACCGCAGACCGCCGCAGATCGAGCGGGGCCGCCGCCATCATCTGATGTCCACAGCGGGACGCAGCTACCTCGACATGGTCAACAACGTCACCGTCCTGGGCCACGCCCACCCTCGCATCGCCGCTGTCGCGTCCCGTCAGCTGCGTCGCCTCAACACGAATTCGCGGTTCAACTACGAGGCCGTCGTCGAGTTCAGCGAGCGTCTGGCGGCGCTGCTCCCCGACCCGCTCGACACGGTGTTCCTCGTCAATTCCGGCTCGGAGGCCAGCGATCTGGCGATCCGGCTGGCGACGGCGGCGACGGGGCGACGAGACGTGGTCGCCGTCCGCGAGGCTTACCACGGGTGGACCTACGGCACCGACGCGGTGTCGACCTCGACGGCCGACAATCCGAATGCGCTTGCCACGCGGCCTGATTGGGTGCACACCGTCGAGTCGCCGAACAGCTTCCGCGGCAAGCACCGCGGCGCCGAGGCGCACCGCTACGCCGGCGAGGCGGTCGTCCAGATCGAGGCGATGATCGCCGAGGGCCGGGCGCCGGCGGCGTTCATCTGCGAGAGCGTGTACGGCAACGCCGGCGGCATGGCGTTGCCGGACGGCTATCTGCAGCAGGTGTACACGGCGGTCCGGGCGGGCGGCGGCTTGGCGATCTCGGACGAGGTGCAGGTCGGCTACGGCCGCCTCGGCGACTGGTTCTGGGGTTTCCAGCAGCAGGGCGCCGTGCCCGACATCGTCTCGGTCGCCAAGGCGATGGGCAACGGCTACCCCCTCGGGGCCGTCATCACGAGTCGCGCGGTGGCCGAAGCCTTTTCCAGCCAGGGCTACTTCTTCTCCTCCACCGGCGGGAGTCCGCTGTCGTGCGCGATCGGTATGACGGTGCTCGACGTGCTGACTGAGGAGCACTTGCAGGACAACGCGCGTCGCGTCGGCGGTCATCTCAAGGCCAGACTGACCGAGCTGAGTGACCGGCATCCCCTTGTGGGCACGGTGCACGGCTTCGGCCTCTACCTCGGTGTCGAAATGATCCGCGATGCGGACACCTTGGAGCCGGCGCCCGAGGAGACGGCGGCGATCTGCGATCGGATGCTCGAGTTGGGCGTGGTCATCCAGCCGACCGGTGACCACCTGAACATCCTGAAGACCAAGCCGCCGTTGTGCATCGACGTCGACGGCGCGGACTTCTACGTCGACACGCTCGACCGGGTGCTGACCGAGGGCTGGTAGCTACGCGAGCAGAGGCACCGTGTCGAGGCGATCGTCGGTCAGGATCTCGAACATCGCGCGCCGGCTGACCAGCTCGGCGCGCTCGAAAGCCTTGCCCGCGACCTGAAGCCGGCAGTGCGCGATCGCGGAGTTGTAGCAGTACTTGACCCCGCCGTGGGTGTCGCCGTAGGTCAGCCCGATCACGTCGGCGGGTACGGTGCTGATCTCGCCCTCGATCATCCGGTCGCCGGCCCGGGCGCCGAACGTCCACGTGAACGGGGCGTAGCGGGCGTGGGACTGGAAGCTCCCGCCGATGGTTCGCACGGCGAACTCTTGACCGGCGTGGCGAAACACGAACAGGGTCACGCCGGGCAGCAGCAGCGGGCCCAGCGCCGCGCGGGCCGTGACGATCTCGAGCGTGGATTCCGGGGCGTTGTCGAATCCGCACACCTGCCCGTAGGCGTAGGCAGGGGTGTGGCGGGTGCCCCAGTTGTGGTTGACGCTACCTGTCCAACCGTCCACCTCGATCCCGGCGCCGCCGATCTCGATCCGTCCGTCGAACCGGGCCTTCGGCTGGCGGACAAGGGTCTTGGCGGTCGGGAAGCGCGCGGTGTACAGGCGATCGGACAGCACCCGGACCGGGTCGCCGTCGCCAGGGCTGATGGTCAGGTGCCACCGCGCCGCATCATCGAGGGCCCCGTGCGCAGCGGTGTCGTCGAGAGTGGTGGTGGCGATTCGTGCGGTCCATTCGTCGTATCGGAAGTCCGCCGTCCCGATCGGGAACTCGTGCTTGAGGGCGCGGGGCCCGTCGGTATCGAAGACCATGAGCCACACGTCGGCACTGGGCTCCCCGCCGGTGGGGACAAGCACGGTCTCCCGCAGCCACAGCGCGCGATCGGCATGCGGATCGTTCGCTCGGATGAAGCGGCTCTCGTAGTAGGGGGCCTGTGGAATCGTCACCCGACCAGCATCCAATACTGGACCCGTGACAGGTGTGCAGATCGCGTTGTGTGTGCTGGGGGTGGTCGCGGTCGGTGAGGCGATCGCCCTCGCGGTGCTGACGCAGCGAATGAGGTCGGCGCAGAACGAGGCCGACGAGTTGCGCCGCCGGCTCGACACCCGCCAGATGCTGGTGTCGGGCGGGACGAAGGCCGTCAAGACGGTGTGGCAGACCGCCAACATCCTGCGCCGCGACGGGCTCGGGGCCGCCGTCCGCTCATCGATCGAGGAGCTCGCCGACTGGGCCGAGGTCGAACGTCCCGACCTGGCGCGGCTGGCGCCGGGGGGCCGCGTGGCGATCATGTTCTCCGACATCGAGGAGTCGACCGCCCTCAACGAACGGCTCGGCGACCGGGCATACGTGCGGCTGATCGGCAAGCACGACAAGTCCGTGCGCCGACACGTCGACGAACACGACGGCTACGTGGTCAAGAGTCAGGGCGACGGATTCATGGTGGCCTTCAGCCGGCCCGAGCAGGCCGTTCGCTGCTCGATGGCTATCCAGCGGGGACTTCTCAAGCGCAGCAACGGGATTCGGGTCCGGATCGGCATCCACTCCGGCAAGTCGGTGCTCCGCGGCGATGACCTGTTCGGCCGCAACGTCGCCATGGCCGCCCGGGTGGCCGCCGCGGCCGACGGCGGCGAGATCCTGGTCAGCGAGGCGGTGCGGGACGCGGTCGACGGCAGCGCCGACTGCGGGGACATCGCGTTCACCGACGAGCGCGCAGTGCAGTTCAAGGGCTTCTCCGGCTCGCACACGGTGTACTCCGTTGACGTGATCGACGACTAGGTCGCTCGACCGCCGTGCTCGGCGTCGGCGAGTCGCTGGTGCAGGCGCGCGCGGATGTCGTCGGCAGTGTAGGAGTTGCGGCGACGCTGGTCGCGGGCGACCAGCACGCCACCGGCGACCACACCGGCAACGCCGGCGAGACCGACCCACTTGTAGATCCCCCACTTAGCTCGCCTCTTTCGCTGCATCCCCTGAGTTTGCCTAAGCTGCCGTGATGGAGCCAAGCACGGTGACCCTCGAGCGCGCGCTGGACCAGACCCGCACCGGTGACATCTGGTTGTTCCGCGGCCATTCCGGTCCCGACCGGGCGATCCAGTCGATGACCAACAGCCCGGTCAATCACGTCGGCATGACGGTCGCGATCGACGATCTGCCGCCCCTGATCTGGCATGCCGAACTCGGCGACAAACTTCTCGACCTGTGGGCCGGATCCCACCACCGCGGCGTACAGCTCAACGATCTGCGCCAGGCCGTCGAGCGGTGGATCCACAGCTACGACCAGCGGTGCTGGCTTCGTCAGCTGACGCCGCACGCGAGTCGGGAGCAGGAGGACCGGATGCTGCGTGTCATCGCGAAGATGGACGGCACCCCGTTCCCGTCCACGGCCCGGTTGACCGGGCGCTGGTTACGCGGCCGCATCCCGGTGGTCAGCGACTTCACCCGCGGTATCCCGTTCGTGCACAGGAAGGTTCGGGAGTCCGCCGAAAGGCGCAAAGCCGTCAAGACCGGCGCCGGCCTGCAGACCGCATACTGTGCCGAGACCGTCGCGATCACGTACGAGGAGATGGGGCTGCTGACGACGGAGAAGCACTTCAACTGGTTCGATCCGGGCTCCTTCTGGAGCGGTGACAGCCTGCCGCTGGCGCAGGGGTACCGCCTCGGTGCGGAGATAGCCGTCCTCGCCTGATCGGCGAAACGCCGCCGCAGATCACGGGATCACCAGCGAGGAAGTGTTTTGCTGATCCCAGCAGACGCATTCGGCGCCAGCGAGGGAGTGCAGGTATGCCGACAGACCACCCACCGGGCCGCCGCGTGCTGGGAAAGAAGGCGTCGGCCGTCTCCATCGTCGTGGCGTCGGCCGCCACCCTCGTCATCCTCTTCGCGATCATGACCGGATCGCACGGCAGTTCGCCACAGGTGCAATCGATTCCGGCGCCACCGACCGCCGTGTCGCAACGCACGAGCGCTCCGGTCAAGCCCGAACCCGTGGCCACGCGGCCTCCGGCCGCCACGTTGGCCATGGACGAGCACGGGTTCGTCGGTTCCGATGCCCGCTGCGACTCCCGCCAGCAGGCCGTCGTGATCGCCCGCACCGAGCGGTCGGCGATCGTGGTGTGCCGGGCATCCGACGGCAGCTATGAGTACGAGGGGGTCCGTCTGCACGACGGCGCCTTCCTGCGACTGAACGACGTGCGGCCCATCGCCGCGGGATTCGAGGCCCGCAACGACACCACCACCTACCGGTTGTCGCCGACAGAGCTGGTGGTGATCTCCGGCGAGACGCTGCAGAGCCGCGATCCGATCGTGGAGTACCGGACCGGCTAGCGCACCGAGGTGCGGCCCGTTCGTGACCTCCTCGCGATCACGGACGTGAAGGCTTGGAGATCATGACGGCTGTTGCGGTGCTTTTGATGGTGGTGGCCGCGGCGGTGATCGGCTATCACGTCGGGCGTCGCGCCGCCGTGCCGTCGCCGACTTGGCGCCAGCGCACGCGGCGGAGCGCGTTGGGCCGCCAGGCGATCGGACTGATCACGCTGCTCGCGGTGGGTGAGCTGGAGCGCACGATGCAGCGCCGGCTGCGCGGCCGCGCGCGGCTTCGGCGGTGAACCGCACCGCCGGACGGTTCGAGTAGGGTCACCTCCATGCCACTGCGGTATGTCGACCCGCACAAGAAGCGAGGACGCTCCTACGCCCGCAGTGCCCGATTCGGACGGTCACCGGTCGGGCAGTTCATCGCCCGCCACATCGCGCGCCGCACCGATCCCTACCTGTTCCGGCTCACCGGCGGCCGCGTCAACATGGGGCCCGTCATCAACGCGCCCCTGGTCAGTACCGGAGCGAAGTCCGGCCAGAAGCGACAGGTTCAGCTCACGTACTTCAACGACGGCCCCGACGTGATCCTGATCGCGTCGAACTTCGGCGGGGCCAAGCACCCGCAGTGGTACCACAACTTGAAGGCGCATCCGGAGTGCGAGTTCGGCGACGAGCCGTTCACCGCACAGCAGGTCACCGACCCCGACGAGTACGCCCGGCTGTTCTCCCTCGCCGAGCGCATCTATCCCGGATACCGCGATTACCGCGCCAAGACCGCCCCGACGGGACGGACGATACCGATCTTCCGGTTGGTTCCGCGGTGACGAGCAGCCCGGTCGGGAGTCTCGCCGCCTCGCTTCAGCCCTGACCGCGGCGTTCCGACTCGTCCATCTCCCGCGTGATCTCGGCCTGCTCACGATCGGCACGTGCGCCGTAGCGCGCCTCGGAGTCCGCGGCGCGCTGTAACCGCTCGCGTTCGCGCAGCGCGGCGGTGCCCTCACGATCGTCGGCGCGTCGCTCCCGTTCGTCGGCCACGATCTCCCGATCGTTCGCGATCCGATCTCGTTCCTCCGCGATCCGGTCCCGGCGGTCCGCGCGGAACTCGCGGTCTTCGAGCGCCGCTTCGCGTCGGTCGAGCGCGTGTTCGCGTTCGTCGAGCTCGGTCTCTCGATGGTCGGAATCGCCGGTCTGCGGGGCGCGGCCGTCAGTGGTCATTGATTCCTCCCTCCTGGATGGCTCGGCGCCGCTCCACCTCCATCTTCCGCCGGGCCTGCTCGCGCTCGCTCGCAGCCCGCTCCCGCTCGACCTCGGCCTGCTCGCGACGAACGGCCGCCTGCTCGCGTTGCACCTTCTGTTCGGCCCGCAGCTCGTGGTCGGCCACTCGAGAGCTGGCCTCGGTCAGCAGTCGCGTCGATGCCGCCTCGCGCGTGTCGGCGAGGAGCTCGCGATCGTCGGCGATCTGTTCACGTTCGGCGGCGATGCTCTCGCGCTCTTCGGCGATCCGTTCGCCCTCCACCGCCACGCCTACGCGTTCCTGCGCCGTCCGCGCGCCATGTTCAGCCATCGGAACCTCCAGATTGACTCATAGCCGACGCCGGAGACGGCAGCCAAGGGCCGATGGACCTCGATGTCACGGCTGGCGCGGGCCCGAGAAATGGTGTGCCTCAAAGCGGGCTGTAAGCCGCGACACGAACAGCTCGAGTCACGTTGCGCACACCGATCCCGCCGATCGCGCGCAGACGGATCTGACGAGTATCGTGGCGCACGTCCACTTCTGTGCCTCCTCGCGGCTTCTCGAGCCACAGGCCGGTACTTCCGCTCAGCGGGAGGGGTAGCCACATGAATCCGACATCCTTGGAAGAAGATCTGCACGAATTCGCCATCGAATTGCGCAAGCTGGCCTACACGATGCCCGGCGGCTGTGAGGACCCGCTCATCCGTCTGAGCGAACGGATGGCCCAAGTCGCCGAACACGCCTCAGCGTTCGATCAGCCGCGAAAAGGGCCCGCCCGACAGGTATTCACCGGGTAGCAGCCGTCCACGCAGCCGAGCTGATGCCAACGGTCACACCGCTGCGCGGGCCGCCCACGCGGTCGCGCTGACGGTGAAGGGCCCGTCACCGAGACGTTCGCGAGCTACCGTCTGCAGTCGTGCCCGGCCGGCGTCGTCGAGTCGCGCGAGGTAGTCGCCGGCAGGACCCACACCGAAGGTGTACGGTTCCCACCACTCGTCGAAGGTCGGGTGCACGACGTCGACCGCGATCGCCTGTTCGTCCACGTTGCGAAGGCCGGCGGCTGCGAACAACTCGGTCAGGTGCCCCCGGCGCGCCCCGGACAACAGCGCTTCGTCCTGGGCGGCCGGATCGAGCACGTGAACCGCGTCCCAGAACGGCGCCAGTGCACCCGTCGGGCCGTCCCAGACGCAGGTCGCGACGACACCGCCCGGCCGGGTGACGCGCGCCATCTGCCTGATGCCGGCCGCCGCGTCCACCATGAAGTGCACCACCAACTGCGCCAGAGCCGCATCGAAAGTGGCTGCGGGATAGGGCAATTCCTCGGCGGTACCGCGACGCACGTCGATGTCGGGAAAGCGCGCGCGCATCGCATCGATGAACCGCGGTGATGGGTCGATGGCCGTCACCTCGGCGCCGACCGACGCCAGATGCGCGGTCAGCGCGCCGGGCCCGCAGCCTACATCGAGGACCTTGTCGCCGGCGCCGACCGCGGCGAAACTCGTGAAGACCTTTGCGAGAGGTTCCGCGTACCGGCCCATGAAGCGCCCGTAGGCGTCGGGCGACACGTCGAAAGTCATCGGAAAATGCTACGTCGGGAGCCGCGGAACCGGGTAGACGCCGCGAGCGTGGGCCCTGTGCACGGAAATCACCCTGTGTTGTGTGCACACCCCCCACAGTCGGCGCGCCGACGTCTCACCGACGGGGCCGATAACGCAACTGAACGGTGCCGTCGTCGAAGGGGCGGTACTCGACCAGACTGAGGTCGAGGTGCACGTCGTCGGGCAGGGCGCGCAGCCCGCCGCCCACCATCTTCGGGACCACGAAGAACTGGAACTCCTCGACCAGCCCCGCGCGGATCGCCGCCGCCGCGACGGTCGGGCCGAAGATCTCGACCACGCCTGCGGCACCGTCCACGATCCGCCGCAACTCGTCGAGGCTCAGGTCGGGCAGGAGCCGGTCTCGGCCCGAGACCAGATCGTCGTGCGTCAGCGTCGAGGACGCCACGACCTTCTCGATGCCCTGCCAGCGCCGAGCGAATTCGCGCTCGGGCAGGGGATGCTCGTCGTCGTCGGGATAGCTCTCCCAGTACGTCATCAGCGCGTAGGTCTTGCGGCCCAACACTTCGACCGAGACGTCCGCCATGCGGTCGACGTGGACCGCGAACACCGCATCGCCGGGAGCCGACCATTGGAAGTCGCCGTCGGCGTCGGCCGCGTAGCCGTCAAGGGACACCGTCGCGGCGTACGTCAGGATTCCCATATCGTGCTGACCTCCGTGTAGGGCTGAAACGCTCGAGCGGATTCTCCGACGTCGCCGTCGGCGCTACCGCTCCTGAGATATCTGCTCGCGGACTGCGTCCCTGTCGATCAGGGACCACACTTCGACTATCCGCTCGTTTTCGAACCTGTAGAACACGTGCTCCGCGAACGACACTCGCCCGCCCGTCGGTTCGAAACCCAGGAAAGCTCCCCGGGGAGTGCACCGAAAGAAGAGCCGGCATGACACGAACCTATCGTCGGCGATCAGGATCTCCGGGACGAACCGCAGGTCCGGTATCGCTGCGGTGTCGCCTTGCAGCATCGCCCGGTAACCGCTGAGACCCAGCCGTACTCCGTTGTGCACGACCCCATCCGCCACGAATCGTCCTAGTTCGTCCCACCGACGTTCGTTCAAACACAGCAGATAGTCGCGATAGATGGTCAGCAGGTCACCCTCGGTCATCACGCCACTTTTTCACCTAATGGTGAAGCGGAACTCCTGGTCGAGAGCTTGGTGGCCGTTGGGTGGCGTTGATCAACACCGAAATCTGTTCCTGAGTAACGCATAGTCGCCACTTTTAGTCATCACAGCTATCGTGCCAGCGCCTATTCACGACTGGGCTCCATACGAGCCATGCAGGCTCGAGCTAGTCGATGCGAACGAGTCGACTTGGGCGTTTGTTGTGGTTGCCTACGTTGGAACCGACGAAAGTCGCACGTCACTTCGCTGGAAATCTCGGCGGTCACGGACGGTGGTCGAAGCTGAAGCGGACGCCGTGCGGACGGGTAGCGCTTCGCCGGAGAGATAGAAGGTGCTGGGCTGCACGAGGCTGGTTGCGTCGGGACCTGGAGAAGTTCCCCACCCCTTTGGGACTTCCTCTAGGTGCAGCAATTCGGGTCCAGCACGATGCACAGAGCACCGAGGGCGTCCCGATGCGGGCGGTGGTAGACGTTCATCCCGCGCCTATTCGATTCCACGAGTCCCGCACCCCGAAGCTGACTCAGGTGGTGACTGACGGTCGATTCCGTGAGTCCAAGAACCTTGGCTAGATCGCCGCTGTTCTCTTCACCCGCATCGGAGCTCAACAGATGGGACATGATCTTCACCCTCGCCGGGTCGGCGAGCGCCTTGAGGCGAAGCGCCACATGCAGAGCGTCGTCGTCGCTCATCGGCCCTGCGGCTACCGGAGCACAGCACACCGGCGTTGACATGTCGATCGTTGGCAGGGACTTAGGCATGCCGCAATACTGCCAGCTGTCTTGACATATATCAAAAAGGTGACATGGTAGCGGTAGCGCGATAGTTCGATATAAGTCACACACGTACCAGGAGTCTGCGATGTCCCGCATGCAACTTGCCCTCAACGTCGACGATCTCGGTGAGGCGGTCACGTTCTACTCGAAACTATTCAATACTCATCCGGCGAAGCTCAAGGAGGGCTACGCCAACTTCGCCATCACGGAGCCGCCGCTGAAGCTTGTGCTGCTGGAAAACCCCGGCAAAGGCGGCACCATCAACCACCTCGGCGTTGAGGTCGAGTCGAGCGCAACGGTGCACGCCGAGATCGCCCGCCTCACCGGCGAGGGCCTGTTCACCGACGAGGAGATCGGCACCACGTGTTGCTTCGCTACGCAGGACAAGGTGTGGGTGACAGGTCCCGGCGGGGAGAAGTGGGAGGTATATACGGTTCTCGCCGACTCCGAGACCTTCGGCATCAGCCCGAAACACGCTGATGGTGAGTCTGACGCACCCGGCGTCTGCTGTGGGGGCACTGCCGCCCAATCCGCTGAAACGACCGACGCTACCTGCTGCTGACGTCAAAGGCACCGAGCGGCGGGCGTTCGAAAACGTCCGCCGCTCCTGTCATTCACCGATCGTTCACTTGACGCCCGATTCGACAAGTATCAATATCGACGCATGTCGAAGTCAGCCCTGACTCTGCGGGACGCGACCGAATGCGCGTACGCGCCGATGGTTCGCGAACCCCTCTCCATCGAGGCCGCTGCCGAGATAGCCGGCAAGCTCAAAGCGCTCGCCGATCCGGTCCGGCTGCGCCTGTTCAGCCTGGTGGCCAGCCACGTCGGCGGCGAGGCATGTGTCTGCGACATCTCAGCCGGCCTGGATGTCAAGCAGCCCACCATTTCCCACCACTTGAAGGTCCTCAAGGAAGCCGGCCTCTTGGCGTCGGAGCGGCGCTCCTCATGGGTGTACTACTCCGTGGTTCCCAGCACCCTGCGTACCCTGGCGGCGGTCCTCGACGTCGCGGACGATGGAGCGCTGGCATGAGCGCCACGACCACTGATTCAGCAGTCGTGGAGAAGCTTTCGCTGCTCGACCGCTTCCTGCCGGTTTGGATCGGATTGGCGATGGCGGCAGGCCTGCTCTTGGGCCGACTGGTGCCCGGACTGAACACCGCACTCGACAAGATCGAGATCGACGGCATCTCGCTGCCCATCGCTTTGGGTCTGCTGATCATGATGTACCCGGTACTGGCCAAGGTGCGCTACGACCGGCTCGACACGGTCACCGGTGACCGCAAGCTGCTGGTGAGTTCACTGCTACTGAACTGGATTCTCGGCCCGGCGCTGATGTTCGCCTTGGCCTGGCTGCTGTTGCCCGACCTGCCCGAGTACCGCACCGGGCTGATCATCGTGGGGCTCGCCCGCTGCATCGCGATGGTGATCATCTGGAACGACCTGGCGTGCGGGGACCGCGAAGCCGCCGCAGTGCTCGTCGCGCTGAACTCCATCTTTCAAGTCGTCATGTTCGCGGTTCTTGGCTGGTTCTACTTGTCGGTCCTGCCCGGCTGGCTCGGACTGGAACAGACGACCATCTCGACCTCCCCGTGGCAGATCGCCAAATCGGTGCTGATCTTCCTGGGCATCCCATTGCTCGCGGGCTACCTGTCGCGGCGGCTGGGTGAGCGCGCCAAGGGCCGCGCCTGGTACGAGCAGAACTTTCTTCCCCGAGTGGGGCCGTGGGCACTCTACGGCCTCCTGTTCACCATCGTCATTCTCTTCGCTTTGCAGGGAGATCAGATCACCAGCAGGCCCTGGGACGTCGCGCGCATCGCGCTACCCCTGCTGGCCTACTTCGCCATCATGTGGGGCGGCGGCAACCTACTAGGTGCGGCACTGAAGCTGGGCTACGAGCGCACCACCACCCTGGCGTTCACCGCGGCAGGCAACAACTTCGAACTCGCCATCGCCGTGGCCATAGCGACCTACGGAGCGACCTCGGGCCAAGCCCTCGCCGGGGTTGTTGGACCGCTTATCGAAGTTCCCGTGCTCGTCGCACTCGTCTACGTGTCACTGGCACTGCGGCGCCGCTTCACCCGTCATACATCGCAGCACATTCCTTCCCCGTCGCGCTCAACACAGGAGTAAGGCCATGACTGACAGCCCTGTTTTCTCCAAACGCCACGTCCGCCCCGATCTGTCCATTGATCAGCAGCACGCCCTGCTCACCGCCGCCACCCGGCTGCGGAGGGACTTCGACGACACATTCGGAATGGGAAGCATCGAACGATTCCTGCACTCCTCCTACGACCAGTTCGCCAGCCGTGCGGCCATCCCCAACTTCTTGCCCCTGCTCGCGGAACGCTTTGCCCGTCAACGCCTCAACGCTTTGGCGCGTGTGGAAGGAAAGGTTGTCGACGCAAAGCCCACCGTGCTGTTCCTGTGCACCCACAATGCCGGACGATCCCAAATGGCCCTGGGCTTCTTCTCCCACCTGGCCGGCGGCAACGCGGTGGCATGGTCAGGCGGCTCAGAACCTGCTGACGAAATCAACCCAGCCGCCATCCAGGCCATGGCCGAGGTCGGCATCGACATCACCGGCGAATACCCCAAGCCCTGGACCGACGAGATCGTCCAAGCCGCCGACGCCGTCATCACGATGGGTTGCGGTGACGCTTGCCCCATCATTCCCGGCAAGCGCTACGAGAACTGGGACCTACCCGACCCGGCCGGTCAAGGTGTCGACGCGGTACGGCCGATCCGCGATCAGATCGAACAACGTGTCCGTCGTCTGCTCACCGACCTCGGCGTCACCGCACCAGGGCCGCAGCACTAAATGTCCGAACCGAACAGGCCGTCGGTGCTGTTCGTCTGTGCCAGAAACAGCGGCAAATCGCCGATGGCCGCAGGACTCATGCGCGCAATCGCTGACACCAAGATTGCCGTGTACTCCGCCGGGACCAACCCCGGCACCAGCCTCGACGACCTCTCGGTCCAAGCCCTACTCGACGTTGGCGTTGACATCACCGGCGAAAAACCCATCGACCCGCAACTGCTGTCCGACGTCGACCTCATCGTCACCCTCGCAAGAGAAGTTCGCATCGAACCCATCGACGGCGTCGTGATGGAAAACTGGAACACAGCTGAGCCCTCCGAGCGCGGCATCGACGGAATCGAACGGATGGAACTGATCCGCGAGGACATCGCCGGCCGCGTCACAGGGCTAGCCACACGTTTGCTCGATACACCGACATCCGAAAGCAGGCAGCCACCCGACAACGGCTCACCCTCCGAAGATTAGACGCCAGGCGCGAAAGACCTCCGACGATGACGAAGCCTCAATTCCTCACCGACCCACCCCGTTTCCTGTTCTTCACCGGAAAGGGCGGCGTAGGCAAGACCTCTATCGCGTGTGCCACCGCGATAGAGATGGCACACGACAACAAGGCAGTACTGCTGGTATCCACCGATCCGGCGTCCAACATCGGCCAGGTATTCGGTATGACCATCGGCAACACCATCACCGAAATCCCCCAGATACCCGGCTTGTCCGCACTGGAGATCGACCCCGAGCAGGCGGCCCAGGCCTATCGCGACCGCATCATCGAACCCCTCCGCACTTCGCTGCCTCAAGCCGAAATAGCCTCAGTCACCGAACAACTGTCCGGCTCCTGCACCACCGAGATCGCCGCCTTCGACGAGTTCACATCGCTCCTCACCGACAACAGCGGTCGGCTCGCGACCTTCAATCACGTGCTGTTCGATACTGCACCCACCGGCCACACCATCCGACTGCTGCAACTACCAGGAAGCTGGAGTTCGTTCCTCCAAAACGGCCAGGGAGATGCATCCTGCCTGGGACCCCTCGCAGGACTGGAGAAGCAGAAAGCAACCTACGCCGCAGCCGTAGCCGCACTCGCCGACCCCACCCGCAGCCGCCTGCTGCTCGTAGCACGTCCGTCACGCTCCGCACTGGCCGAAATCGACCGCACACACAGGGAACTCGCTGCGCTCGGCCTGACTCGACAGCATGTCGTCATCAACGGCGTGCTGCCCGAACCCGCCGACAGCAGCGATCCGCTCGCCACCGCGATCCATCGTCGAGAGCAAGCGGCCTTGGCTGCGATGTCCACTGAGCTGAAACGGTTGCCCTTGGACGTGATCGAGTTGAAGGCCACCAACATGGTCGGCGTCTCGGCCCTCACGACACTCTTCGATATAAGCCCAACCCAAGCTGACAACGCAACCCTCATCGCAGAAGAACCGATTCCCGACGTCGCGGTTCACCCCTTGAAGGACCTTGTCGATGACATCGAGAAGGGCGGACCGTGCCTGGTGATGTGCATGGGCAAAGGTGGTGTAGGCAAGACCACCATCGCCGCCGCCATCGCCGTTGCCCTGGCCGAGCGTGGCCACGATGTCCGCCTGTCCACGACCGATCCCGCCGCCCATCTCAACGAAACGCTCTGCGACAGTGTGGAAAAGCTCGCCGTGTCACGCATCGACCCCGTCGCTGCACGCGACGCCTATAAGCAGCGAGTGATGGAGACGAAAGGTGCCGCACTCGATGAGCACGGCCGCGCCGACCTCGCTGAGGACCTCCGCTCACCGTGCACTCAAGAGGTCGCCGTCTTCCAGGCCTTCTCCCGCGTAATACAGGAGTCCCGCAGAAAGTTCGTCGTCCTCGACACAGCCCCTACCGGCCATACGCTGCTTCTCCTCGATGCCACCGGCTCCTATCACCGCGACATCATGAGAAACGCGGCACCAGGCGTTCACTACGTAACACCACTGATGCGGCTGCAAGACCGCGCCGCCACCAAGGTCCTGCTGATCACCCTCGCCGAAACAACCCCTGTGCTGGAAGCCGCCGAACTGCAAGCCGACCTGTTGCGTGCGGGCATCCACCCCTGGGCATGGATCATCAACAACTCCGTCGCCGCCGCAGAACCCACTTCGCCCCTACTCCGCCGGCGCGCCGCCCTCGAAGTGGCCCAGATCGAAAAGGTCCGCACCGAACTAGCCGACCGATACGCGGTCATACCATTACTGGCCACCGAGCCCGTTGGCATTCCCGCCCTTGAAGCGCTCTTGGCACCAGCCCAACCGCTCGCGGTGGAGTGACCGGTAACCGCCGATATAGATCGAGTTGGTCCTTCTCAAATGCCTCCGGAGGTGTCAGGAAGAGATCTGCAACTGATTCCTCTCCGGGTTCCGTGTGCTGGCGCACGTGGACCCTCCTGACGCTGCCCGACGTATTGGGCACCAGGATCGGCCGGCTGATCGCTGCCGCGTTCTCCGACCCGGCGCGGTTGGCCGCACTCGGGGTCGACCGGTTGATCCGGTTCGCCGCGACCCGCGACCTGCAGTGGCGGCGCCCGGTCGCTGAGCGTCTGATCACCCGGCCCACGTCAGATCTACCGTGCGTCAGGGCTTTCCCCGTAGCGGCTACCTGTGGCGCAAGGCGAAAAAGCGGCGAGTGTCGAGTACCGCCTGCACGATCTGCGCCACTTCCACGCCTCCGGACTGATCAATGCGGCTGCGATGTCGAAACCGTGCAATGGGCGCTGGGCCACTCGAATGCGTCAGTCACGCTCAACACCTATGGGCACCTGTGACCGAACGCGAACGACCGCACCGGACAAGCGGCCCGTGACCTGTACGAACTCTGGGCTGCGTACCCAGTGCGTACCGATGGTTTCGAGAATGCCGCTAGCCAGCACCTTTACCCGTTGAAGCGGAACTCGACCACGTCACCGCACAACCCGTGCCGACGCTCAAACTCCGAATTTGGCCCGAGCTTCCTCCGTGACGGGCGTAAACAGGTTGACCAGGTTCCCATCCGGATCCCGGAACAACAGTGCACGGTTTCCCCACGGCATCGTTGTCGGCTCGGTGACCACTTCGGAGACGTGTCCGCGAAGTCGCTCCCACTCGGCGTCCACGTCGTCGACGATGAATTCGATGATCGCCGTACGGTTTGCCGCCGGCTCGGCAGATCCGTCCCCGAACAGCGGTACGGTTTTGTCGCTTCCGATGGCCAGCGTGCCGACAGCGGTGGGAATCTCCGCGAAGAGTTCGTTACCCCAGTTGGCAGTTGCACCCGTGACCATCTCATAGAACGTGACCAGCTGTAACACGTCGGCAGTAATGACGCGGGTCGAAACGAATTTCATCGGGACGTGCTCCTCAGGGTGTCTGCCGGACAGCCCGGCGGATGGGCTGGACGAACCACACGATAGGTACGCACCCCGACAAGCCCGCCACCTCAGGAGTCAGACGTTGAACCGGAACTCGACCGCGTCGCCGATGAACGTCTCGCCACTGTGCCAGTAGTGCACTCGCGAGTCTCGATGTCAGCCCGGTAACTCGCACACCAGAAGATGGAATGCGCCGTGGCCATCGCCGACGCGCTTGTCCTCAATCTGGCCAAACCCTGCCTCGCGGATCATCGGCACGAGTTCGTCGATGGGGCGCAACCGGAATCCATGGCGGGTGAAGGGCATTTTGGACATCTGATCCGGATCACCGACCCCGAGTACCAGTCGCCCGCCCGGCCGCAGCACTCTCACCAGCTCACGCAGAGCTGCGGCGAGATCCGGTACGAAGTAGATCGTGTTCGTCGAGATGATCGCATCCAGTGCGGAATCTTCGAGAGGCAGACGCTCCATCCGACCGGAATGCAGACGCAACCGCCCTCGAGCGATGGGGTCAGAGAACCGGCGGTTTGCTTCGGTGAGCATCGTCTCCGACATCTCGACGCCGTGAACAACCGTGCCGTCGCAGTCGAGCAAGCGCTCGAGTCCGACGCCTCCGCCGAATCCGATGTCGGCGACGTCGGCCCCTGGTCCGCAACCCGCGGCGGCGACCGCAGCGACGACGATCGAGCGATTGCCACGGTTGAGTAGGCGTCCGACAACCCGGCCTGCGAACCCGGTGGGTTCACCGAGCTGGCGAGCCAGCGCGGCAAGCGCACGTTCACCAAGCGGCATGGCGATCATTAGACCAGCTGCCGAAAACCCGTGTCGCCGAATCTCGATTCCGCGCGATGCCTACTTGCTCGCGTCGAACTGGTACTCGTTTACACGTTGAAGCGGAACTCCACCACGTCGCCGTCGGCCATCACGTAGTCCTTGCCCTCCATCCGCACCTTGCCCGCCGCCTTCGCCGCGGCCATCGACCCGGCGGCCATCAGGTCGTCGTACGACACGATCTCGGCTTTGATGAAGCCCTTCTCGAAGTCGGAGTGGATGACGCCGGCAGCCTTCGGCGCCGTATCGCCCTGATGGATCGTCCAGGCGCGTGCTTCCTTCGGACCGGCCGTCAGATATGTCTGCAACTTCAGCGTGTGAAATCCCGCGCGCGCCAACGCATCCAGGCCGCGTTCGGTCTGGCCGATGGACTCCAACAGCTCGGCCGCCGACTCGTCGTCGAGTTCCTGGAGCTCGGCTTCGATCTTGGCGTCCAGGAAGACGGCATCGGCCGGTGCCACCAGCTCGCGCAGCTGCGCGACGCGCGCGGGATCGGTCAGCACCGACTCGTCGGCGTTGAACACGTACAGAAAAGGCTTGGTGGTCAACAGGTTCAGCTCGCGCAGCAAGGAGGTGTCCACCCCCGCCGAATACAGCGTCTTGCCGCTGTCGAGCACCTGCTGTGCTGCGACGGCCGCCTCGTGGACGGGCCTGCGCTCCTTGTGGGTACGGGCTTCCTTCTCCAGTCGCGGCAGCGCCCGCTCGAGGGTCTGCATGTCGGCGAGGATCAACTCGGTCTCGATGATCTCGATGTCGGACTTCGGATCGACCCGGCCGTCGACGTGGACGACGTCGTCGTCGGAGAACACCCGCACCACCTGGCAGATGGCGTCACTCTCGCGGATGTTGGCCAGGAACTTGTTGCCCAGCCCCGCCCCCTCGGACGCGCCCTTGACGATGCCGGCGATGTCCACGAACGTCACCGTCGCGGGCACGACCTTCTCCGAACCGAACATTTTCGCCAACTCGTCCAGCCGGGGGTCCGGCAGCGCGACCACCCCCTCGTTCGGCTCGATCGTCGCGAACGGGTAGTTGGCGGCCAGCACGTTGTTACGCGTCAACGCGTTGAACAGAGTCGACTTCCCGACGTTCGGCAGCCCCACGATTCCCAGATTCAAGCCCACGGGGTCCACAGTTTAGGAGATGTGGCGGGCACGCA
Source organism: Mycolicibacterium chubuense NBB4 (assembly GCF_000266905.1). The sequence continues at coordinate 4,255,784 of NC_018027.1, forward strand.
GGCGTCCGCTGGCGGCGTCGGCAAGTGTCAGCCGGTACGGTCGACGTGTGTCAGGACAGCGCGCCCGGCCGGCGATACCGGCCGATCACCGCTCCGCGCACCCGAATTTCCCAGGAGTGCCCTGGTGGGGCGCGGTTCTGATCGCCGTCGTCGCCTCTGTGCTCGGCTTCGCGTTCGACGCCGGCTCCGGCGGTGGCCAGCTCACCGGCGCCTTCTCGGCGCTGTATGTGATCGGCTGCGTGGCCGCGGTGCTGGCGGTGCGCCAGGCGAACGTGTTCACCGCCGTCATCCAGCCGCCGCTGCTGCTGTTCGTCGCGGTACCGGGCGCCTACTTCCTGATGCACAGCTCCGACATCCACGGGATCAAGGACATTCTGATCAACTGCGGCTACCCGCTGATCGAGCGGTTCCCGCTGATGCTCTTCACCGCCGCAGTGGTTCTGCTGCTGGGCATCGGGCGCTGGTTCCTCGGCCGGTCGGCCGCGCAGAACGCGGCCGCCGACGCCCCGGCGCCGGCCCGGGGCAGCCGGCTCGCCGCGAAGATCTCCTCCCTCATCGGCGGTGCCGACGAGGCGACACCGGCCGAAGACGCGCCGCGCCGCCGGCATTCGGCCGAACGCCGCCGGAACGCCAAGCCTGCGCCGGGCCGGGCCGCCCGCACCGGCGCACGTTCGGCGAAGCGGGCAGCTTCGTCTGCCGAGAAACCGTCTCGGTCTCACCACACCCGGCCCGCCGACACCGAGATCATCGAACCGGTCGTGGACCGTCCACGCCGGCGCAGGCCCCGGCCCGCCGAGGCGCCCGCCTCGGAGACCCGCCGCCGCACCCGGTCCGCATCGGACCGCGAGCGGCGCAGCTCACTCCCGCCGACCGAACGTCGCGCCTCCTACGACCGCCCCGAACGCGCTGAGCGGGAGCGACCGCAGCGTTCCGCGCGGCCGCGTCCGCCGCGGCCCAGCCGCTACGACGGCTACGAACCGCTCGAGCCGCACGGCGGCGGCCCGCTGTCCGGCGGCACCCACCACCCGGTCTCCCGGGTGCGTTACCGCGGCGAGGGCGACACCGACGACCAGCCGGAATACCGCACCCGTCGGCGCGCCCCCCGCGACTTCGACGCCGATCGGTGGGAGTACGACATCTAACCTGCTGATCGCAGGAAGTCCCCCGCGGCGTTCACCGCGGGAGTCGAGCTGCCGGCGTCGCTGACGAACACGGCGAGCGCGAGGTCACCGTCGATGCCCACGAACCAGCCGTGGGCGTGTTGATCATCGATGTACTCGGCGGTACCGGTCTTGCCGAGCATGCCGGGGATGTCCTGCAACTGGGTGGCCGTGCCGCCGGTGATGGTCTCGCGCATCATCGACTTGACCTGCTCGTCGACCCCGGGCGGCAGCGGCTCGGGCGCGCGGTCGGGCTTTCCGGGCCGGCCCTCGACGATCGCGGGCGCCGGTACCGTGCCACGCGCCAAGGTCGCTGCGACCAGCGCCATCCCGAACGGCGACGCGGTGACTTTCCCCTGCCCGATGCCTTCCTCGACCCGCAGGGCGGAGGTGTCGGCCACCGGCACCGAGCCGGTGACCGTGGTCATGCCCGGAGCGGTGTAGTCGATGCCCAGCCCCAGCTGCGCCGCCGCCTTGGTCAGGCCGTCCGCCGGCAGGTCGACCGCGAGCCGGCCCATCGTCGTGTTGCACGATTTCGCGAAGGCGGTGTGCAGCGGCACCTGGCCGAGGTCGAAGTTGTTGTCGTTGGGGATCTGGCGGCCCTCGATGTTCTCGGTGCCCGGGCAGGCGACCACGCTGTCGGGCGTGACCTGGCCGGCCTGCAGTGCCGCCGACACCGTCACCGTCTTGAACGTCGACCCGGGCGGATACAGCCCGGTCAGCGCGATCGCGCCCTGTTGGTCGGCGGGCGTGTTCTGGGCGACCGCCAGCAGGTTGCCCGTCGACGGCTGGATGGCCACCAGGGCCGCCGGAGTGGGCAGCGGCGCGAGCGCGTGCTCGGCGGCGCGCTGCATGCCGATGTCGAGCGTGCTGGCGATGTCGCCGACGGGCTTGGCGTCCTGCCCGCCGACGCGTTTGGTTCCGGCGTCGGTCTGCGCGGTGACCGCCCAGCCGTCGGCGGCGTCCATGCGCTGCTGCCACAGGTCCGACAGACCGGACAGCGTCGGCGAGGTCAGCGCCCGGTCGGTGGCCAGCAGCCGGGTCTGGGGCCGCAGCGTCACGTTCGCCAATGTGGACAGCTGCGGCTGAATGGGGGTCAGGTCGTCCTCGCGGAGCGTGACGGCGGTCACGGGCTTGCCTCCGGCGGCGGCGAGGTCGGCCGCCAGCGATTGCGCAGTGATCGTCGGCGCTACCGGATTCAGCAGTGCTGCAACGGCATTGACGTCCGCACCCGGCGCCACATCGACGAGCGTGACGATGTGCTGGGTGAGCAGCTCGGCGCCGGTGCGGTCCAGCACCCGCGCCGCGGGCTGCGGGACGAGGGTGCTGTAGGACAGCGGACCTTCGTCGAGACCGGGGGCGACGGTCGCGGGAGTCCACCGGATCTTCCAGGTGTCGCCGTCCGCTTTCGCCTGGCCATCGCTGGTGTAGGACCACTCGGTGCGCTTCTGCGGCCCGAACTTCCACGTCGTCTTGAGAGTGAACGTCGCTGCGTCGTCCTGCTTCTGAGTCTTGTCGACCTCGACGTGGACGTCTTTGCCGAGACTCTCGTAGAGCTTGTTCAGCGTTCCCGACGCGGCGGCCTCATCGCTGGTCAGCGCCGCGGCGGCGGGTGCGTCCCCGCGACTGAGCGCATCGGCGAACGCATGCACGGTGGAATTCAGCCGGTCCTCGGCGTTGCTGCAGCCGGCCAGCACCAGCATGACGGCGAAGACCATCGCGAGTGAACGTGCAGATGCCGGGCCGATACGTCGCAGAGGGCTCACGTCCGATGAACGTACCCGCTAGGTGCGCGACGGCCGGATCTCCCGGGGCAGTGCGAACACCAGTGTCTCGTTGGCGGTGGTGACGGGCTGGACGGTGTCGAAGCCGTGCTCGGCGAGCCGCTCCAGCACACCGCGGACCAGAATCTCGGGCACCGAGGCGCCGGAGGTGACACCGACGGTCGTCACACCGTCGAGCCACGCGGGGTCGATGTCGTCGGCGTAGTCGACCAGGTGCGCGGCGTCCGAGCCGGCGCCCAGCGCGACCTCGACCAGCCGCACCGAGTTCGACGAGTTGCGGGAGCCGACTACGATCACCAGCTCGCACTCCGGTGCCATCGCTTTGACCGCGACCTGGCGGTTCTGGGTGGCGTAGCAGATGTCGTCACTCGGCGGGTCCTGCAGCGTCGGGAACTTCTCCCGCAGCCGCCGCACGGTCTCCATCGTCTCGTCGACGGAGAGCGTGGTCTGCGACAGCCAGATGACCTTGTCGGGATCGCGGACCACGACGTCGTCGACGGCGTCGGGATTGTCGACGACCTGGACGTGGTCGGGCGCCTCCCCGGCGGTGCCGACGACCTCCTCGTGGCCCTCGTGGCCGATGAGCAGGATGTCGTAGTCGTCGCGGGCGAAGCGCTTGGCCTCGTTGTGCACCTTGGTGACCAGCGGGCACGTGGCGTCGATGACCTGCAGATCACGGGCCGCGGCCGTCTCGTGCACGGTCGGTGCGACGCCGTGGGCGGAGAACACGACGATCGCGCCCTCGGGCACCTCGTCGGTCTCGTCGACGAACACCGCGCCGGCCTTGGCCAGCGTCTCGACGACGTGACGGTTGTGCACGATCTCGTGGCGCACGTACACCGGCGCACCGTGCTTCTCCAGCGCCCGCTCGACGGTCTCGACGGCGCGGTCGACGCCGGCGCAGTATCCGCGCGGTTCGGCCAGCAGCACGCGCTTACCGGAGACGCCACCGGCGACCGAGCCCAGCGCGGTGTGGCTGGCGCCCGGGATCCCCATGTTGACAGTCGTCGGCATGACTCCAAGGGTACTTACCCGCCCGCCGCCGCGCCCAGCCGTAGGCTTAGGGCCATGGCAACTGCACCGTATGGGGTCCGTCTGCTCGTGGGTGCGGCGGTGACCGCCATCGAGGAGACCCGCAAGCTGCCCCAGACCATCCTGATGTACCCGATGACGCTGGCCAGCCACATCGCGCAGCTGGTGATGAAGGTGCAGCAGGACGTCGCCGTCCTCGTCATCAAGGGCGACGAGACGCTGGAGACCATCTTCCCGCCCAGGGACGAACAGCCGGAGTGGGCGACGTTCGACGAGGATCTGGGCGGCGGCCCCGGGGGCGGCGATGTGGTCGAGCTGCCGGTGCGCGACGGCGAGCGGATGACCGAGGGACGGTTCGCCCTGTTCAGCGGTGAACCGGACACCGCGACCGTGTCCTCCGCCCGGGACACCGACGCCAACAGCGGGTCCGGGACGTCGGACGCGCCGGAGATCGTCGCCGAGATCGACTACGAGTCCCTGACCCTGGCCCAACTGCGCGCCCGGCTGACGTCGCTGCGCGTCTCCGACCTGGAGGCCCTGCTCGCCTACGAGGAATCGAACAAGGGCCGGGCCCCGTTCCAGACCCTGCTGGCCAACAGGATCACCCGCGCGTCGGCGAAGTGACCCGAGCGGCCTCGCCAGTTGGGTAACGACAGTCCGGGCCGGTCGCCGGAGAACCCCTTCCCCGTCCGTGGGGTGGCCATTCGTGTGGCGGGCTGGATCGACAAGCTCGGCGCCGTCTGGGTGGAGGGCCAGATCGCCCAGCTGACGCTGCGCCCGAACTCCAACACCGCCTTCATCACGCTGCGCGACCCGGCTGCCGACATGTCGCTGTCGCTGACCTGCCCCCGCGATCTGGTGACCGACGCCCCGGTCAAGATGACCGACGGCACCCAGGTGATCGTGTACGGCAAGCCCAGCTTCTACACCGGTCGAGGCACCTTCTCCCTGCGGGTCAGCGAGATCCGCGCTGTGGGTATCGGGGAGCTGTTGGCCCGCATCGAACGGCTGCGGCGGCTGCTGGATGCCGAAGGACTGTTCGACCCGCGGCTCAAGCGGCCGATCCCGTTCCTGCCCGGCACCATCGGGCTGATCACCGGGCGCGCGTCGGCCGCCGAACACGACATCGTGGCGGTGGCGTCGGGCCGCTGGCCGGCGGTGCGATTCGCGGTGCGCAACACCGTGGTGCAGGGCCCCAACGCGGTGCCCCAGATCGTCGAGGCGCTGCGAGCGCTGGACAGCAACCCCGACGTCGACGTCATCGTGCTCGCCCGCGGCGGCGGCAGCGTCGAGGATCTGCTGCCGTTCTCCGATGAGACCCTGTGCCGCGAGATCGCGCGCTGTACCACGCCGGTGGTCAGTGCGATCGGCCACGAACCGGACAACCCGCTGTGCGATCTGGTGGCCGACCTGCGGGCGGCCACGCCGACGGACGCCGCCAAGCGGATCGTGCCCGACACCGCCGCCGAGCAGGCACTGGTGGCCGACCTGCGCCGGCGCAGCGCCCGGGCGCTGCGTAACTGGGTGAACCGCGAACAGCACGTGGTCTCGCAGCTTCGCAGCAGGCCGGTGCTGGCCCGGCCGCTGGAGGCGATCGAGGCGCGCTCAGGGGAGATCGACCGCGCGCGCACGGCCGCCCGGCGCGACATCAAGCGGTTGGTGGCCGCCGAATCGGATCGGATCGGTCACCTGTCGGCGCGGCTGACGACGCTGGGGCCGGCGGCCACCTTGGCGCGCGGATACGCCGTCGTGCAGTCGGTTCCGCCGTCCGGGCCGGCTCGGGTGCTGCGGTCGGTCGCCGACGCGCCGGCCGGCGCGCGGTTGCGGGTGCGGGTGTCCGACGGAGCAGTCACAGCGATCAGCGAGGGTGTTGATGAAGCCTATTAGTGAAATGGGGTACGAGGAGGCTCGCGACGAGCTGATCGAGGTCGTGCAGACTCTCGAGCACGGCGGGTTGGACCTCGATGCTTCGCTGAAGCTCTGGGAGCGAGGCGAACAACTCGCTAAATGCTGCGAGGAGCACTTAGCTGGAGCACGCCAGCGGATCGAGCAGGCGCTGACCGCAGGTGACGACGACGAAGGTTGACAAGGGAAGCTCTCCGGCCCGCGGATGTCGAAATTGAAACACGTTTCAGTTACTCTCCCCGCATGGGAGATGCATCGCTGACCACCGATCTCGGCCGCGTCCTGGTCACCGGAGGCTCCGGATTCGTCGGCGCCAACCTGGTGACCGAGCTGCTCGACCAGGGCCTCGAGGTGCGCTCGTTCGACCGGGCGCCCTCACCGCTTCCCGCCCATCCCCGACTCGAGACCGTCCAGGGCGACATCACCGACACCGACGACGTCGCCCGCGCGGTCGGCAGCGGCACCGCCGCAGTGGACACGATCTTCCACACCGCAGCCATCATCGACCTGATGGGCGGCGGCTCGGTCACCGAGGAGTACCGGCGCCGCAGCTTCGCGGTCAATGTCACCGGTACCGAGAACCTGGTGCACGCCGCGCAGAAGGCGGGAGTGAAGCGCTTCGTCTACACGGCGTCCAACAGTGTCGTGATGGGCGGTCAACGCATCTCCGGCGGAGACGAAACCCTGCCCTACACACAGCGATTCAACGACCTCTACACCGAGACCAAGGTGGCCGCGGAGAAGTTCGTGCTGTCACAGAACGGGGTCTCGGGCATGCTCACCTGCTCGATCCGGCCCAGCGGGATCTGGGGCCGCGGCGACCAGACCATGTTCCGCAAGGTGTTCGAGAGCGTGCTCGCCGGGCATGTCAAGGTGCTCGTCGGCGGGAAGAACGTCAAGCTCGACAACTCCTACGTGCACAACCTCGTGCACGGGTTCATCCTCGCCGGTCAGCACCTCGTGCCCGGTGGGACGGCTCCTGGCCAGGCGTACTTCATCAACGACGGTGAGCCGATCAACATGTTCGAGTTCTCCCGGCCCGTCGTGGAGGCGTGTGGTCAGCCATGGCCGAGGTTCCGCGTGCCCGGCCGCCTGGTGTGGTTCGCGATGACCGTGTGGCAGTTGCTGCACTTCCGCTTCGGGCTGCCCAAGCCCCTGCTGGAACCCCTTGCGGTGGAACGGCTTTACCTCGACAACTACTTCTCGATCGCCAAGGCCCAACTCGACCTGGGCTACCAGCCGCTGTACACGACCGAGCAGGCGCTGGAGCACTGCCTGCCCTACTACGTCGACTTGTTCCATCGAATGAAGAGTGAGTCGCACGCGCCGATGGCGCACGCCGCGGCGCCTGTCCCGCCGGAAGGCTGATGGCGCACTTCCGCTTCACCGACAGCGGCGACGCGCGCATCCGGTTCCTCGACTCGGGCGGGGACGACCTCGGCGCACCGGTGATCTTCGTGCCCGGGTTCACCGACATCGCCGACGACTACACCGAGGCGGTGACGGCGCTCGGCCGGCGGACGGCGGTGGTGGAGCTGCGCGGGCACGGCCGAAGCAGCGCACCGCCGGAAGGCTACGACTCCGACACGCTGGCCGCCGACGTCGCGGCGGTCGTCGACGCGCTCACCGACGGTCCGGTGCACCTGATGACGTTCTCCCGCGGCACCCCCTACGCGGTGGTCTGGGCACTGGCAAACCCCGGCCGTGTCCTGTCGCTGTCGATCGGCGACTATGTGCCCGAGGAGATCACGCTTCCCGACGATGTCATCGTCGGCTTGCTGGACGGCCGCTGGAGGGGCACCCCGGTGCACGAACGGGTCGACCGCAACGCCGGCCTGGCCACGGTGCGCGCCGCCCGCGCACAGTCGTTTTGGGAGCCGCTCGCCCGGTGGCAGCCGCCGCTGTGTGTGGTGCGCAGCCCGAACAGCCCCCTCATCTCGGCCGCTGACTGGAGCCGGTACCGGCAGCTGTTCCCGGAGGCGCGCCTCGAGGAGTTCGCCGACTCGCCGCACGACATCTTCCGGCCCGATCGCGGCCGCTACCCGGCGCTGGTCCGAGAGCACATCGGCGCCGTCGAGTCGGGCTGAACGTCAGGGCATCGCCGGCAACGGGTGCACGTCCCCTGTGCCGCTGTTGATCAGCGCGGCACGATCCAGCCGGGTGTGCAACGGCAGCACGTCCATCACCGCCGCCGCCACGTCGGGCAGCTGCGACAGCGTGGCCCGCGGCGCGAGCGAACAGTGCGGTAGCCACACGCCGGGGCGGTAGTGCTTGTGCAGGTCGGCACCGGCCGTCGCGACCGCCGCGACCACGCGCTGCTGGCGGGCGACGAAGTCGGCACTGACCCCGGCGGCCAGCCAGACCCGGCCCCGCCGGAACACGCCCATGCCGTCGAAGTCCAGCTCGACCGGATCGCCGTCGTCGATGCCCGCCAGCGCGGCACGCACCGCCCCGTCGTCCCATTGCCGCAACACCGCATACGACACATGCGGCAGATGTCTGCCATGGGTGTGGGACCGCAGACTCGGCACCCCGACGCTCTCCAGCCGATCCCACAGGGACCTGACCGCGCGATCCGAACGGCGGTCGAAGAGCAGGCAGACGGCCAGCGCCACGCTTCCTGTATATCCGGTGAATCCTGCCCGAATCCGCTGACCGGTGAACGGAGCCGTCCTAGGGTCGAGAAAGGATCGAACGAGGAGGCGTCATGCCCGACGGAAAGCCGAACATCCTTGTCATCTGGGGCGACGACATCGGGATCTCCAACCTCAGCTGCTACAGCCGGGGCCTGATGGGGTACTTCACGCCCAACATCGATCGGATCGCCGACGAGGGAATGCTTTTCACCGACTCCTACGGTGAGCAGAGCTGCACGGCAGGACGCTCGTCGTTCATCACAGGCCAGAGCGTCTACCGCACCGGCATGAGCAAGGTGGGCATGCCGGGCGTCGACGTCGGCCTCCAGAAGGAGGACCCGACCATCGCCGAACTGCTCAAGCCACTGGGCTACGCCACAGGGCAATTCGGCAAGAACCACCTCGGCGACCTCAACAAGTACCTCCCGACCGCCCACGGCTTCGACGAGTTCTTCGGCAACCTGTACCACCTCAACGCCGAGGAGGAGCCCGAACACGAGGACTACCCCACCGCCGACGAGGCGCCGCTGCTGCGCACGGCGCTGTTGCCGCGCGGGGTCATCCACTCGTGGGCCACCGACGAGGACAGCGGAGAGACCGACGAGCGCTACGGGCCCGTGGGCAGGCAGCGCATCGAGGACACCGGCCCGCTGACCAAGAAGCGGATGGAGACCATCGACGACGAGACCACCTCGGCGTGCGCGGACTTCATTCGGCGGCAGCACACGGCGGACACCCCGTTCTTCGTGTGGATGAACATGACGCACATGCATTTTCGGACGCACACCAAGCCCGAGAGCCGCGGCCAGGCCGGCCGCTGGCAGTCGCCCTACCACGACACGATGATCGACCACGACCGCAACGTGGGCACCCTGCTCGACCTCGTCGACGAGCTCGGCATCGCCGAGGACACCATCGTCATCTACTCGACAGACAACGGCCCGCATGCCAACAGCTGGCCGGACGGCGCCACGACACCGTTCCGCAGCGAGAAGGCCACCAACTGGGAGGGCGCCTTCCGGATCCCGGAGATGATCCGCTGGCCCGGAAAGATCAAGCCGCGCAGCGTTTCCAATGAGATCGTGCAACACCACGACTGGCTGCCCACCTTCCTGGCCGCCGCAGGTGAGCCGGACATCGTCGACAAGCTCAAGGCCGGCCACACCATCGGCGAGATGACGTACAAGGTGTGCATCGACGGCTACAACCTGCTGCCGTACCTGACCGGTGAGGTCGACAAGAGTCCCCGCCGCGGCATGATCTACTTCTCCGACGACGGCGACGTGCTGGGAATCCGTGCGGAGAACTGGAAGATCGTGTTCATGGAGCAACGCTGCCCGGGCACCCTGCAGGTGTGGTTCGAACCGTTCACGCCGCTGCGCGCGCCCAAGCTGTTCAACCTGCGGACCGATCCCTTCGAACACGCCGACGTCACGTCGAACACGTACTGGGACTGGCTGATCGACCGGCTGTATCTGATGTTCTACGGCTCCGCGATCGTCAATCGGTTCCTCGAGACGTTCAAGGAGTTCCCGCCGCGCCAGGAGCCGGCGACGTTCACCATCAACCACGCGGTCGCTGAACTCGAGAACTTCCTCGCCACCCGCGGCGGGTGAGCGTGGCCGAACTCGGATTCTGGACCGACGGAGCGGCGAAGTCGGCGATCCTGCGCTTCGTGGATCGGGCGGTCGCCGACGTAGCACCCGAGGAGCGGGTCGCCGTCTTCGACAACGACGGCACGCTGTGGTGTGAGAAGCCGGCGTACATCCAGCTGGATTTCCTGATCCGCCGGCTCGCCCAGATGGCGCGTGAGGACTCGGCCCTGACCGCCAAGCCCGCCTTCCGGGCGGCGCTCGAGGAGAATCTCGCGTGGTTCGGCGACGCCGTCACCAGGCACTACCAGGGCGATGACTCGCAACTCGAAGAGCTTGCCGGAGCGGTACTTTCCGCGAACGCGGCCATCAGCGTCGACGAACACGCCACCAGGGTGAAGGCGTTCTTCGAGCAGACCACGCATCCCACGCTGGGGCGGCCCTACACCGCATGCGGTTACGCGCCGATGATCGAGCTGCTGCGATATCTGGAAGCACACGGATTCACCAACTACATCGCGTCCGGAGGCGGCCGGGACTTCATGCGGCCGGTCACGGGCGCGATGTACGGCATCCCGCCGGAACGGGTGATCGGCAGCTCGGTCGGATTGGTCTATCGGGACGGCACCCTGGTGACGACGGCGCAGCCGGAGTTTTTCGACGACGGCCCCGTCAAGCCGGTCAGGATCTGGGGCCGCACGGGGCGCCGGCCGATCTTCGCGGCTGGCAACTCCAACGGCGACATCGAGATGCTGCAGTTCACCGACTCCGGTCCGCAGCCCTCCCTGTCGCTGCTGGTGCGCCATGACGACGCCGACCGCGAATTCGACTACACCGCAGGTGCGGAGAAAGCGCTGGGACTCGCCGACACCAGCGGCTGGACGGTGGCCAGCATGCGCAACGACTGGGCACAGGTCTTCTGTGAGTGAGCGTCTCGTCCACGTCCCGGCGCAGACCGCCGTGCTCGGATCGGATGAGCACTATCCCGAGGAAGGGCCGCAGCGGGCCGTCGAGGTCGCGGAGTTCTGGATCCAGGCGACACCGGTCACCAACGCGCAGTTCGCCGAATTCGTCTCTGCCACAGGGTATGTCACCGTCGCTGAGCGGCCACTCGACGCCGCCGAGCATCCCGGCGCCCCGAAGGAGAACCTGCAACCGGGTTCGATGGTCTTCACCAGGACCGCCGGACCCGTCGACCTACGCCACCTCAGCCAGTGGTGGACGTGGACGCCTGGCGCATGCTGGCGCCACCCGGTCGGGCCGCTGTCGTCGATCGAGAAGCGCGCCGACCATCCGGTGGTGCACGTCGCCTACGAGGACGCCGAGGCGTACGCCTCGTGGGCCGGCCTCGGGTTGCCGACCGAGGCGCAGTGGGAAACCGCCGCCCGCGGCGGGCTCACCGCCGCGACGTACACCTGGGGCGACGAGCCCGAACCGCCCGGCCGCCCGTTGGCGAACTACTGGCACGGCGACTTCCCGTGGCGTCCCGATCGCGGCTACGGCCGCACCACCCCCGTCGGAAGCTTCCCGCCGAACGCCTACGGCCTCTTCGACACGGCCGGCAACGTCTGGGAATGGACCACCGACTGGTACGCCGATCGCCGCGACGCGCGCGACTGCTGCGCGTCAGCCAGCCGCGACCCTCGGCAGCCCCAGTTCCCGGTACCGCGCCGGGTGATCAAGGGCGGCTCGTTCCTGTGCGCCGACTCCTATTGCCGGCGCTACCGGCCCGCCGCCCGGCGACCGCAGCCCGTCGACACCGGCATGAGCCACATCGGCTTCCGCTGCGTCCAGCGATGAGCTCGCAGGTCAGCCCTTCTCGGCGGCCTGCTTGATCGCCGCCAGCGTGGCGGGGATTCCCGTGCGGGCCGCCTCGCTGCGCCTGCCGATCTCGGAGTCGGCGCCGTCGCCCAGGCGCTCCCGGAAGCCGGCGATGCCCGCGGGCAGGAACTCCCACGACTCGGTCAGGCGGGTGCCGTCACCGTCGGGCTCGAATTCATAACCCCAGTAAACCCAGCCGTTGTTCACCTCCCAGGCGAACGTGCGTCCGGGATCGGCGGCGACGACCTGGCACCGGGCCTCCCAGGTGCGCTCGGGGGTGACGTTGCGGCCGGTGAACCAGGCGCCCACCCGCGGCCCGTCTCCGTCATCCCACCAGCAGGCCTTGCAGACCGGACTCCACTCCCCCATTCGCGTCACGTCGGACACCATGGCGTACAGCTCGTCCGGCGGCACCGCCACCGAAATCGACTCTGATCTCTTCAGCTCGGTCACCCCCGCGAGTCTGCCAGCCGGCGAATCGGTCGGCGCTATTGCCTTTTCAACCGGCGGGTGTGACGTTAGAACGCGTTCTATTTCACCGTCGAAGGGCCAACTGGATGAGCAACGGTAGCGAGCGCATCGCGGTGATCGTCGGCGGCGCCTCCGGCATCGGGTGGGCGACCGCCCAGGCTCTGGCCGCCGACGGATGCCGCGTCACGATCGCCGACCTCAACGGCGAGGGCGCGCGGGAGCGAGCCGCCGAACTGGGTGGCCCGCACGCCGCGGCGCAGGTCGACGTCACCGATGAACCCTCGGTGCAGCGCGTGTTCGACGGGCTCGGCCCGCTCGACATCGCGGTGAACTGCGCGGGCTTCTCCAACCTCGGCCTGATCACCGACATGCCCGTCGACGACTTCCGCGCCGTCATCGACGTGTGCCTCACCGGCGCCTTCATCGTCGCCAAGCACGCGGGCAGAACTCTGCGCGACGGCGGGTCACTGGTGCAGGTCAGTTCCCTCAACGGCCGCCAGCCCGCCGCCGGCATGAGCGCCTACTGCGCGGCCAAAGCCGGGCTGTCGATGCTGACCCAGGTGGCCGCACTCGAGATGGGGCCCCGCGGAATCCGGGTCAACGCGGTGGCCCCCGGCTTCGTCCACACCCCGCTGACGGCCGCGGCCGCCTCGGTTCCCGGCGTCGTCGAGGACTACATCGACAACACCGTCCTCGGCCGCGCGGGCACGCCGGCCGACATCGCGAATGCCGTTGTCTACCTGTGCTCGCCCGGTTCGTCCTGGCTGACCGGCGAGGTGCTCGACATCAACGGCGGCGCCCACCTCAAGCGGTACCCGGACCTCATGGGCCACGTGATGAAGCTGGTCGAGCAGTCATGAGCTTCGCGGGCAAGCACGCCATCGTCACCGGCGCGGGCTCGGGAATCGGCGCGGCGCTGTGCCGCGCGCTGGACCAGGCGGGCGCTCATGTGCTCTGCACCGACGTCGACGAAGCCGCCGCCGAGGCCACCCGGGCCGCATTGAGTTCGCGGGCCGGCGCGGCGCGCCTCGACGTCACCGACGCCGCCGCGGTCCAGGCCGCCGTCGACGCCGTGGTGGACCGTGCCGGCCGGCTGGATCTGATGTTCAACAACGCCGGGATCGTCTGGGGCGGTGACACCGAACTGCTCACCCTCGACCAGTGGAACGCGATCATCGACGTCGACCTGCGAGGGGTGGTGCACGGCGTCGCGGCCGCCTATCCGCAGATGCTGCGGCAGGGTCACGGCCACATCGTCAACACCGCCTCGATGGCCGGGCTCACCGCGGCCGGACAGGTCACCAGCTACGTCGCCACCAAGCACGCGGTGGTCGGGTTGTCGATGGCGCTGCGGTCGGAGGCGGTCCCGCGCGGCGTCGGAGTGCTCGTCGTGTGCCCGGCTGCGGTGGAGACGCCGATACTGGACAAGGGCGCCGTCGGCGGCTTCGTCGGCCGGGACTACTTCCTGCAGAACCAGGGCAAGGCCTATGACGCCGACCAGCTGGCCCGCGACACCCTGCGCGCCATCGAACGCAACAAAGCCATCCTCGTCAAACCCGCTGTGGCGCATGCCCAGTGGTGGTTCGCGCGGCTGGCGCCGGTGCTGATGAACCGGATGGCCATGCGATTCGTCGCCGGACAGCGGACCCGCCAGGGCGACCGATCCCAGTCGGCGGCGCCCGGCTCGGGATAGGGTTACGGTCGGCATCCGGAGCATTCCGTGGCACCCGTGGGCGCAGAGCCGGGAAGGCGTGCATGACCGACGAATTCACCGACACCCAGAAGCGCGCCCTGGCCGTCGTGACGGTGATCGCGCTCGGATTCGGGGCCTACTTCCTGCGCGAATACGTGCTGCTGCTGGCCATCGCCGCGGTGCTCGCCTACCTGTTCCGGCCGCTGTATGTGCGCCTGCGGAAGCGGATGAACGTCGGGTTGTCGGCGACGGCGACGCTGCTGGCGGCCATCCTGACCGTCGCCGTGCCGCTGGCCGGTGTCGGAGTGCTGGCGTTCCTCCAGATCAGCCAGATGGTGACGGCGGTCGGACACTGGGCGGAGCAGACCGACTTCACGGCACTGGCGCAGCGACTGCTCGACTCGGTGAACCAAGTGCTGCACCGCATTCCGTTCGTCGACGTCACGCTGACGCAGGAATCGGTGCGTGATGCGGCGGCGAAGCTCGGGCAGAACGCCGGCCAGATCGCGCTCGGGGTGGCCCGGAACTCGGTGGGCGGAATCACCGCCGCCGTGGCGGGACTGGTGCTCTTCCTCTACGTCTTCATCGCGCTGATCACCAGCGGCGACAAGGTCGTGGCGTTGTTTCGCGATCTGAATCCGTTGGGCGAGAGGGTTTCCGACATCTATCTGGCCAAGATGGGGGCCATGGTGTCGGCGACGGTGAAGGGTCAGTTCATCATCGCCGTCTGCCAAGGCGTGGCCGGGGCGATCTCGGTCTACATCGGCGGCATCCACGACGGCTTCTTCATGTTCGTCATCTTCTTGACCGCGCTGTCGTTCATTCCGCTGGGCGGCGGCATCGTGACGATTCCGCTCGGGATCGGAATGGCGGTGTTCGGCAACGTGGCTGGAGGTCTGTTCGTCGTCGCGTTCCACCTGCTGGTGGTGACCAACATCGACAATGCGCTGCGGCCGTTCCTGGTGCCCAGGAGTGCGCACCTGCACCCCGCCCTGATGCTGCTGGCCGTCTTCGCCGGCCTGAGGATGTTCGGGTTCTGGGGCATCGTGCTGGGTCCGGTGTTGATGATCGTGATCGTGACGACGATCAGCGTGTATCTGGCCGTCTACAAGGGTGCTCCGATGGAGTCGATCGCCGGCACGCGGGCCGAACCGTTCGACGACGCCGCCGAGCGCCAGACGCCGTGGTGGCGCCGACTGCTGCCCGGCACGTCGAAGCCGGCGTCGGAGCCGGCGTCAGGGCCGGTTAAGTCAGACGAGACTTGAGGAATTCGACGACGCGCTTGCGGGCCTCGTAGGCGGGGTGCCCGTCGACCTCGCGGACCTGGTCGGTGAGCACCGAGTGCGCCATCCGGCCGATGCCGTGCTCGTTGCCCCTCTTCGAATTGATCTCGATGACCTCGAAGGCGTCGCCGAGCCGGTTCTTCAGCGTGGTGAACCGATCCCGCGGCGCCATCGCATCCTCGCTGAACCGAAGGCCCATCACGCACAGCCCCTCGTCGGCGGCCCGCTTCTCGATCACCTGCATCTCGGCTTCGGAGACACCCGGATCCCGGCGGTGCTTGAGAGTCAGCGGCAGCGGCACCGACGGCTGGCTCATCACCGGCGCCAGCACACTGTCGTCGACGGCGGCGGCCAGCGCGAAACCACCGGTGAAGCACTGGCCGATCACCCCGACCCCGGTGCCGGGCGTGCTGGCGTTCAGATCCCGGGCCAGCGCCCGCAGATAGCGCGCCACCGGCCGGTCGGCGTTGGTGGCCAGCGCCGCGAACTCCTTGGAGACACATCCCTTCACCAGCACCGGCAGGGCACCCGGTCCCAACGCGGACGCACCCGGAGTGCCGAACAGCGACGGTGCGGCGACGGTGAAGCCGTTGTCCACCAGGTGGTTGCCCAGCGCCAGCACCCCGGGGTGCAGTCCCGGCATCTCCGGGATCAGCACCACACCCGGGCCGTCGCCCTTGCGGTACACGTCGTGGGTGTAGCCCTCCGCGGTGAACGGCGTGGCGACCCAGCCGCTCAGATCGGATTCGAGAGCGGTCATGGCATCTCCGTCGGTCGTCGCGAACGCTACTTCGCGGCCAGGGGCGACTGGGACTGCGTCGCCGCCGCCAGCGTACGGTACTCGGCCGTACCCGCAGCGCCGGTCAGCGCCAGCTGGGCCGGGCCGGTCGGGCCCTTCAGCCGCGCCGTCCAGACCGGTTCGACGGGCTTGCCGCCGCTTTCCCCGCCCTCGTAGACGATCCATCGCACCCCGTCGACGTCCTGGGTTCCCGTCGGCACCCGGTCGGGGCCCAGCGAGGCGATCAGCTTGTCCTCGTCGGCGTTGCTCTGCGTGAGGCTCAGATACATGCCGCTGGGTGTCAGGTATCCGACGGTCGAGGCCACCGCGCGCACCGGCTGTCCGGTCACCGGGTCGGCGCGGCCCGCCTCGATCCCCCTGCGGCTGCCCGAGTTGGCCTGCCATCCGTCGGGCAGCTTCGGCACCCTGATCGGGATCTTCAGCGCGTCGGCGTCGGCCTGCAGCGCCGCCGGAGCGTCGTAGTCCGGCGCCGGCCCGCGCCCCGGCCCGGTCGGCGCGAACGAGCACATGCCGAGCAGGCCGGCCAGGACCACGCAGGCCAGCACCAGCGGTGCCAGCGACCAGAACATGTCGCGGCCGTCCTGCAGCAGCCGGGACTTCGCCGGCCGGGCGATCGGCACGGTGTAGCCGACGGCTCCCGCGTCGGGGCGGTGCGCACCGTTGGGCCCACCGTCGCGCGGCGTGGCGAGGTTCTGGCCCGGCTCGGGCGTCGTCGTCATGCCAGCCAGTATCCCAGCTCCCGAACCCCGACCCTTTAATGGGAGAATCTGGCGCATGACGTCACCCGAGGCTCTTCGCCCCAGCGGCTCATCGCAACCACGACGGGAAGCCCCGGACCGCAACCTGGCCCTCGAACTGGTGCGCGTGACCGAGGCGGGAGCCATGGCAGCGGGCCGCTGGGTTGGCCGCGGAGACAAGGAGGGCGGCGACGGCGCGGCCGTCGACGCCATGCGCGAGCTCGTGAACACGGTGTCGATGCGCGGCGTCGTGGTCATCGGCGAGGGTGAGAAGGACAACGCCCCGATGCTCTACAACGGCGAAGAGGTCGGCAACGGTGACGGGCCGGAGTGCGACTTCGCCGTCGACCCCGTCGACGGCACCACACTGATGAGCAAGGGCATGCCGAACGCGATCTCGGTGCTGGCGGTCGCCGAGCGCGGCGCGATGTTCGACCCGTCGGCAGTCTTCTACATGAACAAGATCGCCGTCGGCCCCGACGCGGTCGACGTCATCGACATCACCGCGCCCATCGGGGAGAACATCCGCCGGGTGGCCAAAGCCAAGAAAGTCACGGTGCCCGACCTGACCGTGTGCATCCTGGACCGGCCCCGGCACAAGCAGCTGATGGCCGACGTCCGGGCGGCGGGCGCCCGGATCCGGTTGATCTCCGACGGCGACGTCGCCGGGGCGATCTCGGCGTGCCGGCCGAACTCCGGCACGGACATGCTGGCCGGCATCGGCGGCACACCCGAGGGCATCATCACCGCCGCAGCGATCCGCTGCATGGGCGGGGCGATCCAGGCGCAACTCGCGCCCACCGACGACGCGGAGCGGCAGAAGGCCCTCGACCGCGGCCACGACCTCGATCGTGTGCTGAGCACCGAGGACCTGGTGTCCGGTGAGAACGTCTTCTTCTCCGCCACCGGTGTCACCGACGGTGATCTGCTCAAAGGCGTGCAGTACTACGGCGGGGGCTGCACCACCCAGTCGATCGTGATGCGCTCGAAGTCGGGCACCGTCCGGATGATCGAGGCCTACCACCGGCTCTCGAAGCTCAACGAATACTCCGCCGTCGACTTCACCGGCGACAAGACCGCCGCCTATCCGTTGCCGTAACCACCGACACCACCACGAGACGAACAGGGAGCCAATGACAGCCGACAACGTTGTCGACGACACTGAGTACCGGATCGAGCACGACACCATGGGCGAGGTCCGGGTGCCCAAGGATGCGCTGTGGCGCGCGCAGACCCAGCGGGCCGTCGAGAACTTCCCGATCTCGTTCCGCCCGCTGGAGCGCACCCAGATCCGCGCCCTCGGCCTGCTCAAGGGCGCCTGCGCGCAGGTCAACAAGGACCTGGGGCTGCTCGCCGCCGACAAGGCCGACGCGATCATCGCCGCGGCCGCCGAGATCGCCGACGGGCAGCACGACGACCAGTTTCCGATCGACGTGTTCCAGACCGGTTCGGGCACCAGCTCGAACATGAACACCAACGAGGTCATCGCGTCGATCGCGGCACGCAACGGCGTGACCGTGCACCCCAACGACGACGTCAACATGTCGCAGAGCTCCAACGACACCTTCCCCACCGCGACGCACATCGCGGCCACCGAAGCCGCTGTGCGCCTGCTCATCCCGGCGCTGGAGGTGTTGCACGAGTCGCTCGACGCCAAGGCCAGGCAGTGGCGCACGGTGGTCAAGTCCGGCCGCACCCATCTGATGGACGCCGTGCCGGTGACACTCGGCCAGGAGTTCGGCGGCTACGCCCGGCAGATCCAGGCGGGCATCGAACGGGTGCGCGGGTGTCTTCCTCGGCTCGGTGAGCTGGCCATCGGCGGTACCGCCGTCGGCACCGGGCTCAACGCGCCCGACGGGTTTGGCGACAAGGTCGTCGAGGTGCTCAGGGACCAGACCGGAATCGCCGAATTACGTTCTGCTGTCGATCATTTCGAGGCTCAGGCAGCCCGCGACGGGCTGGTCGAGGCGTCCGGCGCGCTGAAGACGATCGCGGTGTCGCTGACCAAGATCGCCAACGACATCCGCTGGATGGGTTCCGGCCCGCTCACCGGCCTGGGCGAGCTGCAGCTGCCCGACCTGCAACCGGGCAGCTCGATCATGCCGGGCAAGGTCAACCCCGTCATCCCCGAAGCCGTGACGCAGGTGGCCGCCCAGGTCATCGGCAACGATGCCGCCGTCACTATTGGGGGCGCGTCGGGAGCTTTTGAGCTCAACGTCTACATCCCGATGATGGCTCGCAACGTGCTCGAGTCCTTCACACTGCTGACCAACGTGTCCAAGATCTTCGCCGCCAAGTGCATCGACGGCCTGGTCGCCAACGAGGAACACCTGCGTGACCAGGCCGAGTCCTCCCCCTCGATCGTGACGCCGCTGAACTCCGCGATCGGCTACGAGGAAGCCGCCAAGGTGGCCAAGGAAGCGCTCAAGGAGCGCAAGACCATCCGGCAGACGGTGGTCGACCGCGGGCTGATCGGCGACAAGCTCTCCGAAGAGGAACTCGACAAGCGGCTGGACGTGCTGGCAATGGCCAAGGTGGCCGATGAGCGCTTGCGCGAAGAGTAACGGCACCGAGCAGGGCTGACACGCAGCTCGCCGAACTGAGATTCCAGGTCGTGGATGCCGGTGAAACCACAGCCGGGAATCCCATTTCGGCGAAACGGCTGACGGACGGCCCCGCAGCGCCAGATGATGGGTGCCGCAATCGCATCCGTACACGACTCAGTGAGGCGCTGTTGCTTGCTCACCACGACACCGTTGCAAGTGAACTGGTCACCACGGCCCCCAGCCAGCCCCCGTTGAAGACGGGCTTCGTCATGCTCGGTCTGGCATCCCTGCTGAACCTGTCGAAAGTCAGGCACGGTTGGGGTGCGGACCGCATGCTGGCGGCGTCCGGCGCGGCGGCGGCCGGGTGGTATCTGACCGAGGAGCTCCGCCGCCGCTAGGCGCCGTTGTTCGGGCCGCCGGAGTTCTGGCCGGCGATGTCGGTGATCGGGAAGTTCGGCATCGGCGCCGGTGACGGCGTGGCGGGCAGCGACGGGATCTGATCGGGCGGGATGTCGACGAGATCGTTCACGGGCGGTCCGTTCTCGCGACTGCCGTACACGCTGCCCGGCGCCCGCAGGCCGAGCATCTGGCTGACGGTCACCAGGTGGTAGCCGTTGGCTTTGAGCACGGGGATGAACTGGTACACCAGGTCCACCGTCGAGGAGTAGGTGTCGTGCATCAGCACCACCGAGTTGGGCTTGATCTGGCTCATCAGCAGCGCACGCGTCGCGGCGGTGTTGGAGTCGTTGGCCCAGTCGAAAGGGATGACGTCCCAGTTGATGTCGGCCAGTCCCTGCCGGCCGGCCTCGGCCAGCACCGCGTCATCCACCAAGCCGCCCGCGGTGCGCGACAACGTCGGCCGTTGACCCGTCGCCGCCTGGATGGCGTCGATGCCCTTGCTGAACTGGGCCGCGATGTCCTCCGGCGGGATGCTCGTCATGTTGGGGTGCTCCCAGGTGTGGGTGCCGATCTGCATACCGGCGTCGGCGATCCGCTTCGCCCCGGCCGGGTTGGCGGCGACCTTGTTGCCGATCAGGAAGAACGTCGCCTGCGCGTTGTTGTCCCGCAGCACCTGCAGGAGCCGGTCGGTGAACGGGCTCGGCCCGTCGTCGAACGTCAGCGCGACGCACTTGACCTGAGCGCAGTCCACGTTGCCCGCCTTGGCGGGGCGGACGTGTCCGGTCAGGCCGCCGATGACCAGCACGGCCACCGCGGCCGCCACGCCGAGCACAGTCCTGGTATAACGCCAGGCCAGGCTGTCGGGACGCGTGCGCACGCAGGCAGCCTACCGTGCGAATCCGGCGCGCTCAGCGACCCGCACGGTCGCTGAGCGCGCCCGATCCACGCTCATGGCAGGGCGCCGGGGCTGATCTCCTCGAGCATCTCGGTGACCAGCGCGGCGATCGGCGAGCGCTCGCTGCGCAGCAGCGTGATGTGTGCGAACAGCGGGTGGCCTTTGAGCTTCTCGATGACCGCGGCCACGCCGTCGTGCCGGCCCACCCGCAGGTTGTCGCGCTGAGCCACGTCGTGGGTGAGCACCACACGCGAGCCGCTGCCCAGCCGCGACAGCACGGTCAGCAGCACGTTGCGCTCCAGCGACTGCGCCTCGTCGACGATCACGAACGAGTCGTGCAGCGAACGGCCGCGGATGTGGGTCAGCGGCAGCACCTCGAGCATGCCGCGCGAGAGCACCTCCTCGAGCACCGCCGGACTGGCCAGGCCCTCGAGGGTGTCGAAGACCGCCTGGGCCCAGGGACCCATCTTGTCGCTCTCACTGCCGGGCAGATACCCCAGATCCTGGCCGCCCACGGCGTAGAGCGGACGGAACACCACGACCTTGCGCTGGGTGCGACGTTCCAGCACGGCTTCCAGTCCGGCGCACAGGGCCAGCGCCGACTTGCCGGTTCCCGCCTTGCCGCCCAGCGACACGATGCCGACGGACTCGTCGAGCAGCAGATCCAGGGCGACCCTCTGTTCGGCTGACCTTCCCCGGAGGCCGAACACTTCGCGATCACCGCGGACCAGCTGCACCCTCTTGTCGGCGTTGACCCGACCGAGTGCGTGAGAACTGCTGCCCAGCAACCGAATTCCAGTGTGGCAGGGCAGGTCGCGGGCTGACTCGAGATCGATCTCGCCGTCCGCGAACAGTCCGTCGACGTCCTCGCCGGCCACCTCGAGTTCGGCCATCCCGGTCCAGCCCGAGGTGACGACGTCCTGCGCGTGGTACTCGTCGGCGCGCAGGCCCACCGCACCGGCCTTGACGCGCAGGGGGATGTCCTTGCTCACCAACGTGACGTCTTTGCCCTCGGCGGCGAGGTTGGCCGCGACGGTCAGGATCCGGGCGTCATTGCTGTCGTTGCGGAAGCCGGCGGGCAGCACCGAAGGGTCGCTGTGATTCAGCTCGACATGCAGCGTTCCGCCTTGCGCCCCAACGGGAATCGGCTGGTCCAGACGCCCGTGTTCGAGCCGCAGATCGTCGAACATGCGCAGCGCTTGCCGCGCAAACCAGCCGAGCTCGTGGTGATGCCGCTTGGCTTCGAGCTCACTGATCACCACCAACGGGACCACGACTTCGTGTTCGGCAAATCTCGTGAAGGCCCAGGGGTCGGACAGCAACACCGAGGTGTCGAGCACATAGGTCCGGGCGAGCGATTCGGTCACGTAACGCTCCTCGAGGCGAGGCGAAGTCATGCGGGCCCCACACGAACATCTCGGTGGACACGCGCGGCCCTAGGACCGGGGCCGGTCCTCTCGTCGAAAGACTTGGACCGCCCGGACAGCAAAGCATGTCGCTAGCCATCGCAAACGACGCTACTCCGCGTCGCGCATCCGCGCCGCGCAGGCGCGCCGGACCGAAAAGGCGTGTGCGTTACGAGCTGATGAACTGCGCGAGACGCGGTTCGTCGGCGAGGCCCCACGCGTTGACGGAGTCGGAGACGACCCGGCGCCGCTTCTCCTCGTCGAAGATGCCCACCTCGGCGACCACGGCGACTTTGTCGCCGTAGGCGTCGATGTCACCGCCGACCACTCCGAGCGCCTCCGCGCGCTTGGCGATCGCGTCGATCGTCTCCTCGCGGGCGTAGCCGAGGCAGTACGCGACCAGGTTGGTGAAGAACTCGGTGTGACGCTCCTCGTCGCCGGCGATCTTGCCGACGAGCGCGGCCAGCGCCGGCTCGGTGATCTGCGCGGCCAGGTTGCGGCAGAACACCGCGTGCGAGCGTTCCCACATCGCCATGAAGGCCAGCGTCTCGATCTGGCTGTAGGTGTCGGCCCGGTAGCCCTTCATCACGTGGGCGACGCGCACGTCCTCGTTGGCCGTCGGGTCGACCTCACGGGTGACCACGAGGTAGTTGCGCAGCGCGATGGCGTGCAGGTGCTCCTCGGCGGTCCAGCGGCCGAGCCAGCGGCCCCACTTGTCCTCGAGGATGAAGTGCTCGACGAACTCGCGGTGGTAACCGGCGAGGTTGTCCTTGGTGATCAGCAGGATCTCGAGCGCGTCGGTGATCGGCTTGGGCAGGCTCACCTGCGACGGATCCCAGTCACGCCCGCCGAGGAAGGCGAAGTTCTCGCCCTGGTCGAACGGCACGTAGTCATGCGCGAACCAGGCGTCCTCGGTGTCGAGGTGACGGCGCAGCTCTTTTTCCACGACGGGCTCGAGTTCGAGCGTCAACGCATCAGCGACAGGTTTCTGTGCCATGCGGTTACAGTAACCCAATTCTGTGGGAATCGTAAAACTCCCGCGCCGGTGTCGCGCCGAACTCGCATTCCACGCGCGAAAACGCGAGAGAGGCCCGCGCGGAATGCAAGTTCGGCGGAAAGGCTAGAGCGTGAGGCCCGGGTACAGCGGGTTGGCGTCGAGCAGCTCGGCCGCGGCCGCACGGACCCGGTCGGCGGTGCCGTCGGCCATCGTGTACTTGGCCTTCGACGGCCCGTTCGGTCCCGCGGCCGGCTGCGTGTTCTGCAGCACCTCGACGACCAGTTCGGCGACGCGGTCGAAGTCGTCGGCGCCGAACCCACGGGTGGTCAGCGCGGGCGTGCCGAACCGGATGCCGCTGGTGTACCACGCGCCGTTGGGGTCGGCCGGGATCGCGTTGCGGTTGGTGACGATGCCGGAGTCCAGCAGCGCCGACTCGGCCTGCCGGCCCGTGAGGCCGAACGACGTCACGTCCAGCAGCACCAGGTGGTTGTCGGTGCCGCCGGTGACCAGCCCGGCGTCGCGTTTGACGAACCCGTCGGCCAGCGATTGCGCGTTGTCCGCGACGGCCTGGGCGTAGGTCCGGAACTCCGGCCGGCGGGCCTCCGCCAGCGCGACGGCCTTGGCCGCCATCACGTGCGACAGCGGGCCGCCGAGCACCATCGGGCAGCCCTTGTCGACGGCCGGCGCGTACTCCTCGGTGGCCAGCACCAGCCCGCCGCGCGGACCGCGCAGCGACTTGTGGGTCGTGGTGGTGACGACGTGGGCGTGCGGGACCGGGTCCTCGTCACCGGTGAACACCTTACCCGCGACCAGACCGGCGAAGTGCGCCATGTCGACCATGAACGTGGCGCCGACCTCATCGGCGATCTCGCGCATCTTCGCGAAGTTCACCCGGCGCGGATAGGCCGAGTAGCCGGCCACCAGCACCAGCGGCTTGAACTCCCGCACCTGCGCGGCGACGGCGTCGTAGTCGATGAATCCCGTCTCGGGATTGGTGCCGTACTGGCGCTGGTGGAACATCTTGCCCGAGATGTTGGGCCGGAAGCCGTGCGTGAGGTGCCCGCCGGTGTCCAGCGACATCCCCATCAGCCGCTGATTGCCGAGCTTGTTGCGCAAGCCCTCCCAGTCCGCCTCGGACAGGTCGTTGATGTGCTTGGCGCCGAGCTCGGCGAGCCCCGGCGCTTCGATCCGCGTGGCCAGGATGGCCCAGTAGGCCACCAGGTTGGCGTCGATGCCGGAGTGCGGCTGGGCGTAGGCGTAGGGAGCGCCGAACAGTTCCCGGGCGTGCTCGGCGGCCAGCGCCTCGACGGTGTCGACGTTCTGGCAGGCCGCATAGAAGCGGTGTCCGACCGTGCCCTCGGCGTACTTGTCGGAGAACCACGTCCCCATCGTCAGCAGCACCGCGGGCGAGGCGTAGTTCTCGCTGGCGATCAACTTGAGTGAATTGCGTTGATCGTCAAGTTCTTTGCGGGTGGCCTCGGCGATGCGCGGCTCCACGCTCTCGATCACCCGCAGCGCGGCCCGGTAGGCCTCGCTCGCGGTGTCGGCGTATTCGGCTCCCTGACCGGCGGTGACGTCAGCAGTCATGCCGACGAGCCTAACCGGGCGACGATCAAGCGGCGACGGAGGAGCCGCGTTGAGCAGCGCGACAATCCGGCCCAGTCGTCTAGGCCGCCCGCAACGACGACGGGATCAGCGGTTCGTCGAGCAGCGTGCCGAAGCGTTCGGTCAGCGTCACGCCGTCGGGTCTGGCGTCCAGCCACCCACGCAGCAGGCGGTATCCCTCGACGTAGGTGCTCGTGTAGGCGCGCCACAGCGGCGAGGACAGGAACCGCAGCATCTGCCGGGCCCGTTTGTCGTCGACCAGCAGCCAGCGCTCGAGGAAGTCCACGACGTCGTCGACGTCGCGGTGCTCGTCGTGCAGCATCAGCGCGGCATCCTGGCGGACATCAGCGAGCAGCAGCCCAGCGTCCGCCAGAATCTCGGCCCGCTCGCCGTCGAACCGCAGCCCGAGGTCGGCATAGATGTCGGCCGCCCAGCTCCCCCAGCCCTGGCCCTCCCCCGCCGCGCCGGGACCGACCGCGGCGTACAGCGCGAGGTCGGCCAGCCCCTCCGCCATCAGGCACTGCGGGGTGTTGACCAGGAACAGCGTCTGCTCCGCGTGGCCCTTGCCCTCGACGAGCCCGGCTTCTTTACGGCAGTGCTCGGTGTGGTGGCCGGGGTAGGACTCGTGGGCCACCAGCCGCGGCAGGTTCGACATCTGCTGCTTGAGGTCGGCGTTGACGGCGACGGTCGACCGGTAGTCGCCGAGGTAGTAGTTGAAGCCCGACCACGGCTTGTCGGTGACGACCTCATAGGTGATCGTCTCGTTCGCCGGCAGCGGGAACGTCGCGCGCACCCGGTCGCGCAGCGCGCTGGAGAACGCGTGAATGGCTTCCTCGAGCCGGGCGGGCGGGATCTCCTCCGAGGCGCGATGGGTCTGCATGCGCTCGGCCAGCGAGCCGGTGCCACCGAGCGCGTCGTCGAGTCTGTCGTGCGCCTCCTGGTACCGCGCGGGGTCGCCCTTGGTGATACGGACGTCGAAGTACGCCTCGACCTCGTCGACGAAACCGACCTCTTCCCCGGCGAACTTGCGGCCCGCGCAGTCCAGCGCGCGCAGATGCGCCCCGACGAACGCCGCCCGATCGTCGTCGAGCCCGCCGGGCAGCTCGGCCAGCAGCCGGCGCGCCTGGCGCGCCAACTCGGCGGGATCGGGCTGCGGCTCGGCCTCGACGGCGCGGCGCAGCGCGGGGTCCCCGGTGAACGAGTCGACGTAGCCCTGCTCGACGCGATCGAAGCGCAGTCCGAGCAACAGGTACTCGCGGATCAGGGCGGCCGAATTCATACCTACGTCCATACCGCCCAAAGCTAGCTGCAAGACTGTGCCCATGGCGCGGCTGAGCGAACCCAGCCCCTACGTGGAGTTCGACCGAACCCAATGGCGCGCTCTTCGCATGTCGACGCCGCTGAAGTTGACCGAGGACGAGCTGGTGAAACTTCGGGGGCTCGGCGAGAAGATCGACCTGCTCGAAGTCGAGGAGGTGTATCTGCCGCTCGCGCGGCTGATCCATCTGCAGGTGGCGGCCCGCCAGGCGCTGTTCGCGACGACGGCCCACTTCCTGGCCGATTCGGATGGCGAGCCGCACCAGAACCCCGACCGCCCGGTGCCGTTCGTCATCGGCGTGGCGGGCAGCGTGGCCGTCGGCAAGTCCACCACCGCCCGCGTGCTGCAGGCCCTGCTGGCCCGCTGGGAGCACCACCCGCGCGTCGACCTCGTCACCACCGACGGCTTCCTCTACCCGAATGCCGAATTGGCTCGACGAAACCTCATGCACCGCAAAGGTTTTCCGGAAAGCTACGACCGCAGGGCGCTGATGCGGTTCGTCACCGCGGTGAAGTCGGGCTCGGACGCGGCCTGCGCGCCGGTGTACTCGCACCTGCTCTACGACATCGTCCGGGGCGAGAAGCAAATCATCAGGCATCCGGACATCCTCATCCTCGAGGGCCTCAACGTGCTGCAGACCGGTCCGGCGTTGATGGTGTCCGACCTGTTCGACTTCTCGGTCTATGTCGATGCCCGCATCGAGGACATCGAGGAGTGGTACATCTCCCGGTTCCTGTCGATGCGGGCGGGCGCGTTCGCCGATCCGGCCTCACACTTCCATCACTACTCCACGCTGACCGACGAGCAGGCGGTGTTCGCCGCCCGCGACATCTGGCATTCGATCAACCGGCCCAACCTGATCGAGAACATCCTGCCGACCCGGCCGCGGGCCACGCTGGTGCTGCGCAAGGACGCCGACCACTCC
The DNA here is from genome assembly GCF_000266905.1 of Mycolicibacterium chubuense NBB4. The sequence continues at coordinate 4,282,788 of NC_018027.1, forward strand.
ATCAACCGGCTGCGGCTGCGCAAGCTGTAGCCGCAGGCCGGTCGACGGGGTGGCTAACTCCGGCCGATGCGGCGTACGCCCTGATACTGCAGCTCGGCCATCACCAACGTGTAGACCCCGGTGCCGAGCACCAGGACCACACCCGTGGTGGTCAGCGGCCACACGCCGGCGACCACCACGACCACGCTGGCGACGCTGAAGAGCAGGTTGCCGACGGCGATGACCAGACCCGGGGTGCGGACCGCCGGGCGTGACGCGAAGGCCAGTACGGCGAGGGCGAAGACGACGAACAGCGCGCCGACGGTGTACTCCAGGGCCGCTGTGGTGCCCGAGAGCTCGGCCACCTTCGGGCCGAAGATCAGCATGACGACGCCGGCCAGCCCGCTGATCACGGCGTCGGCGCGCATCGCGAAACGCAACAGTGAGTCGGTCGACTCGTTCAGTCGGGTGGAGATCGCTGCGGTCATCTCGTGTTCCTTTCGTGGGTGTTTACTACCGGATCGACCGGTGCCGGAGCCGGCCCCGAGACCTCCGGGCTCACGCCCGCGGTGCCGGCTCCGGACCAGTCATGAAGGGTCACGCCAGACGGCGCACCCCGAGGTACTGCAGGGCGGCGAGGACCACCGTGACGACGGTGAACCCGACGGCGGCGGCTTCACCCCACCGCGTCAGCGGCAGCCATCCGGCCGCCAGCATGACCGCGACCGTGGCGACGAACGCGATGTTGCCGGCGAGGACGGCGAGGCCGACGCCGCGGATGCTGGGCACCCGGGCCGCGCTGTAGACCAGCACGCCGTAGGCGACCAGGGCCGCGCCGGCGATCCAGTTCGCGGTGGCCGTCAGTCCGGAGAGCCGCGCGAGAGGATCGGCGGCCATCGCGACGAACAGTCCGAGTCCCGCGCACAGAGTGGCGTCGGCGCGCAGTGCCAGGCGGAGAAGCTGCGCCTCCGACGGGGTGACCGGCGGGGCGTGGCGAGTGGTGATGGCGGTCATGACACCGAGGGTCGTCACCGGCTGCTGCCACCTCGACACCGGACGCTGCCAACCACTGCCAACCGCAGGTCAGCGCCCCCTGCGCCGAACTTGCATTCCAGCAGCGAAAGTTCGAGTGCAGCCCTGCCGGAATGCAATTTCGGCGATCAGCGGGCGGTGACCAGGTCGCTCCGCAGGTCGGTGGCGATGACGCGTGCCGCCGCGTTCTGCCAGTTGTGCAGCGAGCGCTGCGGAACCTCGGTGACGAACCACTGCCATGCCTGCCGCGCGAGCGGATCCAGCCCCGCGGCGGTCGCGTTCTGCGCATAGGCGCGCACGCCGGCGACGTACGGGAAGTAGAGCGAGTTGTAGTGGCGCCACTGCTCGGTGATCCCGAAGTCGGCGCCGTCGCGCGGTTTGAGCGCGGCGATCCGTTCGGCCAGCAGCGCCTTCAGCTCGTTGGCGCGTTCCAGCGGCGTGTCGGCGGCGCCGCGCCGTGCGAGCCGTTCGTCGATCGCGGGCAGGGCGGTCAAGGGGCTGGCGACGAGTTTGGACAGATCGCCGTAGTGGCCCAGTGCGCGGCGGGTGACGCGGACGAACGTCTCCTCGTCCATGCCCTCCAGCGGATGCCCCGACCGCAGCGGCAGCGCGGCCTCGGTGCTGCGCAGCGCGGCGCGGTCGGCCCGTAGGTCCGGCGACTGGGCGAACGCCAGCTTGTCGAGCAGGCTCGCCAGCGGATCGGCCAGCACGTTGATCGCGATGGCGATCGCGAGGCTGGTGAACAGCAGCACCGCCAGCGTGGTGCTCGGCCCCGCGACGGCCAGACCGATGAGCACCTGGCCGCCGAACAGCACGGCGACCAGCGTGGTCGCCACCACCGAGCGCAGCATGTCCCTGCGCACCGCGTGGCCCTCGTCGAACGCGTCGACGATTGCGACGGCGACGCCGAGCATCGCCACGTCGAATCCGGTCGACGCCAGCGCCAGCCAACTGGGCACGAGGCCGAGCGGGATGACCAGGATCGCGTTGCCGAGCGCGAAGAACAGCGTCGCGACGACGATGAAGCCGACGACCGGTCCGGGCTGCGAGCGCCGGACCACCGCGTAGATCATCGCGCCCAGCGACGAGACCGACACCGCCGCGAACAGCACCCAGTGCCCCAGCCGCAGCGGCCCCTCGACGTCGCCCGCCATCGCCGCACCGGTGAACGCGACGACCGCGACGACCGCCACGAGGGCCGCCTCCCCGGCGCGGCTGCGCCAGGTGTCCCGCGGCTGCGACAGTTCCAGCAGCACCGCGAACCACGCGATGCCCGGGACGGCGACCAGGTAGATCTCGACGCGGCCCAGATGCTCGGACGCGCCGACCAGCCGGACGGCGTCGAGGGCGACGACGGCGGCGAAGGTCGTCAGCCCGATGGCGGAAAGCACGAGCACGAGTTTGCGTGGGTCCCGGGCCAGCAGATACAGCCCCAGCCACCAGCTCAATGCGAACACGACTGCGGACGGGGCGATCACGGCTACCGCCCGTAGCGTCGGTGCCTGGCGCTGTAGTCGCGCAGCGCGCGAAGGAAGTCAACCCGGCGGAACTCCGGCCAGTACGCCTCGGTGAACCACATCTCCGAGTACGCGCTCTGCCACAGCAGGAAGCCCGAGAGCCGCTGTTCGCCGGAGGTGCGGATCACCAGGTCGGGGTCGGGTTGTCCCGAGGTGTACAGGTTCTCCGAGATCGCCTCGGCGGTGACCGCTTCGATCAGCTGTTCGCCCGTCGCGCCGTTGGCCAGCTCCTTGCTCAGCAGTGCGCGGACCGCGTCGACGATCTCCTGCCGGCCGCCGTAACCGACGGCGACGTTGACGTGAAACGTTCCACCGTTTCCGTCGGTGGACTGCACGGCGTCGCGCAGCCGGCGCGCCGGCTCCTCGCCGATGAGCTCGAGATCGCCGACGGTGCGCACGCTCCATTGGTTGGCCGGCGCGCAGATCTCCTCGACGACATCGGTGATGATCTCGATCAGCGACGACAGTTCCTCGGGGTCGCGCTGCAGGTTCTCGGTGGACAGCAGATAAACCGTGGCCATCTCGATGCCCGCTTCGGCACACCAGCGCAGCATCTCGGCGATCTTGCGGGCGCCCGCGCGATACCCGTAGGCGACATCGTCGTGACCCAGTTCCCGGGCCCAGCGCCGATTGCCGTCGCACAGCACCGCGATGTGGCGCGGGAGTTCGTTTCGTTGCCGGGAGAGACCCTGACGCAGCCGCATCTCGTAGAGCCGGTACGCCGGCTCCTTGAGCCGCCGCGGAATGAGGTCCACGATGGTCCAGACTACTGTGGCCGGTGAACAGTCCACGCCAGTCAGCGGAGGTGAAATGCCGACTTCTCTCGAGCCGTGGTACACCGCCGACGCGCCAAGGGAACCCGAAGATCTGCCAGAGGCCGTCGCCGAGGGCGTCGCCCAAATCCTGGGCAAGCCGCGGCTGCGGGGCTGGATTCACGTCTATTCCGCTGTCGTCGCGGTGATCTGCGGCGCCACACTGGTGGCGGTGTCGTGGTCGGTGGAGTCGACGCGGGCAGGGATCGCGACACTGATCTACACCCTGACGATCGTGGCGATGTTCACAGTCAGCGGGACCTATCACCGGGTGAACTGGACGTCGGCCAGGGCGCGCAAGTGGATGAAGCGCGCCGACCACTCGATGATCTTCGTCTTCATCGCGGGCAGCTACACCCCGTTCGCGATGCTCGCGCTCCCCGAGCGCAGCGGCGAGGTGCTGCTGTGGATCGTGTGGAGCGGTGCCCTGGCCGGGGTGTTGCTCAAGCTGTTCTGGCCGTCGGCGCCGCGGTGGGTCGGCACGCCGCTGTACATCCTGTTGGGGTGGGTCGCGGCGTGGTTCATCGGGCCGATCATGCAGGGGGCGGGCATCGCGGCGGTGGTGCTGTTGATCGTCGGCGGCGCGCTCTACAGCATCGGCGGCGTGCTCTATGCGCTGAAGTGGCCCAACCCGTGGCCGACGACCTTCGGCCACCACGAGTTCTTCCACGCGTGCACGGCCGTCGCGGCGATCTGCCACTACATCGCGATGTGGTTCGCCGTCTTCTGAGTGACCACCTTCCGGCCGACCGTGCGTGTCTGAGGCAGACACCCCGGGCAATCAAGCGACGTTGCGCACGCTCGCGACGACCAGACCGCTGGCGCGCTGCCGCACTCCCGGCATGAGCGTGCGCGAACTCCGCATCTAGCCCGGCGTGTCGGCCGCAGACACGCCCGCTCGCGGGGAAGGCGGTGCGGTCAGAGCGGGGTGATGTTCTGCGGTCCCCAGTAGGCCTTCATCGACGTGATCTTGCCGTCCTCGCCGAACGTCATCACCTCGATGGGCTCGATCCGCATCGCCCCGCCGACGGTGATCGCGAAGACGAACGCCGCCTCGTGCCCACCCGCCCGGAACGTCAGAAGCTCGGTCTTGATGTCCGTGTCGCCGTCCATGCCCTTGTAGAACCCGGCGATGGCCTGCCGACCGATGTGGACCTCGCCGCCGCCGACCGGATCCTCCAGCGTGGCGTCCTCGGCGTAGAGCGCAGCCACGTCGTCCGCGCTGCCGTTGGCCACGGTGTCGAGGTACCGCTGGACGAAACCTTGCAAGACGTCGGGCTCGAAGCTCATGTGCGGCACGCTACACGGACGGCCCCAGTGCGGCAGCGAGATCCTCGACGCTGGTGACGGGCAGGTCGCAGGTTCGGCCACGGCACACGTACGCCGCGTCCCGGCCGTCGACACGGGGCCGGTCGAGGAGGAACTCCGCCGAATCGGCGGGTCCGCCGACGACGATCGCGCCGCCGGGCGCCAGCGCGCGGGCGGCAGCCAGCAACTCCGAATCCGGGGCTTCACACGCGACGGCGATCTGGATCGGGCCGCGCACCGCCGACTCGGCGACCGCCAGCCAGTGCCCGGCCGAGCGCGGCGCCCGCGTCAGCAGCACCGCTGCGCTGGACAGCGTCGACTCGGCAGCCGCCGCATAGCGTCGCGCCCGCTCCCCGGACGCCAGGTGCGCGGCCAGTTGAAGCGCCTCGGCCATCAGCGACGCGCCCGACGGCGTGGCGCCGTCGAGCGGATCGGCCGGCCGCAGCATCAGCTGCTCGGCATCGTCGGCCACGTCGAACCAGCGGCCCGGCTGGTCGGGATCGGCGAAGTGGTCGAGCGCCACATCCAGCAGAGCGGTGGCGGCATCGAGCCAGGCCCGCTCTCCGGTGGCTTGGTGCAGCGTCAGCAGCCCGGTCGCCAGCGCGGCGTGGTCCTCCAGAATCGCCGCGCTCTCGCCCACCACGCCTCCGAGGCTGGCTCGCCTCAACCGCCCGTCGACGACGTGGAGGCTGGTGATGGCGCGCGCGCATTCGATTGCGGCGCTGAGCAATTCGGGCTGCCCGAGGGCGAAGGCGGCTTCGGCCAGCGCGGTGATCGCCAGGCCGTTCCATGCGGTGACGACCTTGTCGTCGCGGCCGGGCTGCGGACGCGTCTGACGTGCGGCGCGCAGCACCGTACGCACCGCGTCGAACCGGGCCGTGTCGTCCGGGTCGGCACGCAGCTGCAGCACCGAGGTGCCACCTTCGAACGTGCCGGTGTCGGTGACATCGAAAAGCTCTGCAGCCCAGCGCCCGTCGCCCTCGCCGAGCACCTCCCGCAGCTGCCCGGGCGTCCAGACGTAGGTCAGCCCTTCCCGGCCGGCGGCGTCGGCGTCCAGCGACGAGACCAGCATCGCGTCGCGGCGCAGCTCTTCGAGCAGGAAGTGGGCCGTCTCACCGGCGACCCTGCGGGCCAGCGGGTCTGCGGTGCGGCGCGCCCAGTGCGCGTAGACCCGCAGCAACAGGGCGTTGTCGTACAGCATCTTCTCGAAGTGCGGCACCACCCACGCCGAGTCGACGCTGTAGCGGGCGAACCCGCCCGCCAGCTGGTCGTAGAGGCCACCACGGGCCATCGCGTCGCAGGCCCGCGTCACCGTCGCCAATGGCGTCGGCGTCCCGGTGCGTTCGTGATTGCGCAGCAGCGCCTCGAGCAGGGCCGACGGCGGAAACTTCGGCGCCCGGCCGAAGCCGCCGTTAGCCCGGTCCTCGTCGGCCAGCAGCGCAGCCACCGCGTTGTCGCAGGTCTCGGCCTGTACGGCAGGGCCACCGCGCGGCAGGCCGGTGGACATCGACCGCAACTCGCCGGCGATCCGCTCGCCGGCCTGCTCGACGTCGGCGCGGCGCGTCCGCCACGTCTCCGACACCGCGGCCAGCAGCTGCAGGAACTGCGGCTTCGGGTAGTAGGTGCCGCAGAAGAACGGCCTGCCGTCGGGGGTGAGAAAGCAGGTCATCGGCCAGCCGCCCTGCCCGGTGAGCGCCACGGTCGCGTTCATGTAGACCGCGTCGATGTCCGGGCGCTCTTCACGGTCGACCTTGATGCAGACGAAGTCCGCGTTCATCGCCGCCGCGACCTCGCCGTCGGCGAAGGATTCGTGGGCCATGACGTGACACCAGTGGCAGGCCGCGTAGCCGACCGACAACAGGATGGGCACGTCACGCTCGGCCGCCATGGCCAGCGCGTCGGGACCCCACTGCTGCCAGTGCACCGGGTTGTCGGCGTGCTGGCGCAGGTAGGGGCTGGTCGCCGAGGCGAGGGTGTTAGTCGGGCTCACGTTTCGGGCCGGTGGCCGGGTTGTCGGTCGACAGGTCCGGGTCGGCGTCGGGCGCGCCGGCACCCGCGGTCTGCCCCGGTCCGGGAGCTTCGCGGTCGAACGACTTCGGCAGCCGGCGCAGGTGCCGGTTCATCGACCACACCAGGCCGAACACCGCGATGAGCAACAGCACGATGACGATCAGCCCGAAGGGGCTGGCCTTGCCGAAGTCCGGCCCGGTGTTCTGGGGGCCGTTCTCGGCGAGCACTCGCGTCATCATCGTCGCCACGGCCGGATTCATGTCAGGTCCTCGATTCCGACGAACAGGTCGGTCTCCGGCAGCGAAACCGGCACGCGCGACCGCGCCAACTCGAATTCCTCTGTGGGCCAGAGTCGTTGCTGCCAGTCCATGGGCGTGGTGAAGAAGAAGCTGTTCGGGTCGATCTGGGTGGCGTGCGCCAGCAGCGCCTCGTCGCGCTGGGGGAAGTACTTCGCGCACTCGATCCGGGTGGTCACCCGCTTGGCCAGCAGGTCTTCGCCGGCGTCCCACTTCTCGAGCCACTTGGCGAACGGCCCCTCCTGGCCGTGCTTGGCGAACTCGTCCTGCAGCACCTGCATCCGCTGCCGCAGGAAACCGTGGTTGTAGTACAGCTTGTGCGTGCTCCACGGCTCCCCCGCCTCGGGATAGAGCCGGTAGTCGGCGGCGGCTTCGTACGCCGCGACCGACACCTGGTGGCAGCGGATGTGGTCGGGGTGCGGATAGCCGCCGTTCTCGTCATAGGTCGTCATGACGTGCGGCTTGAAGTCGCGGACGACGCGGACGAGCGCCTCCACCGGCCGCTCGAGCGGCTCGAGGGCTAAACACCCCTCGGGCAGCGGAGGTAGCGGATCGCCCTCGGGCAGCCCGGAGTCGACAAACCCCAGCCAGTGGTGCTCGACACCGAGGATCTGCGCCGCCCGGGCCATCTCGTCGCGGCGGATCTCCGACATCCGGCCGTGCACTTCGGGCAGATCCATCGCCGGGTTCAGGATGTCGCCGCGCTCACCGCCGGTGAGGGTCACGACGAGCACGCGCACGCCCTCGTCGACGTAGCGCGCCATGGTGGCGGCGCCCTTGCTGGACTCGTCGTCCGGGTGCGCGTGCACGGCCATCAACCGCAGTTCGCTCAACCTGTTCCCTCTTAGCTGCTCACCTGCATGGACACTCGCGTTGAACTTCACGCCACAGTGCAACCACACTGACTACCCCTATAGTTCCAGTCCTAGTACACCTATCCGAACGACGGGCATGCAAAACCGATGATCGAGCGTCCCGCCGCCCGCTACGGGCGGCAGCGGCTGAGCCGGCGCAGCCGCCGCTGGCTGGTCATCGCGCTGACCGCGCTGGTGCTGATCATCGGGGTGGCGATCGCTGCGGTCGCCTTCACCCGGTTCAACAGCAGCGACGTCAAGGGCGAGCTGGCCGGCTACCGCGTCGTCGACGCCCAGACCGTCGAGGTGACGGTCAGCGTCACCCGGGACGACCCATCGCGGCCGGTGGCCTGCATCGTGCGCGCCCGCTCGTACGACGGCGACGAGACCGGCAGGCGGGAACTGCTGGTGACGCCGTCGACGGACAAGACGGTGCAGGTCAAGACGCTGGTCAAGACGAGTAAGCCGGCCGTCGTCGGCGACGTGTACGGCTGCGGCAGCGACGTGCCGTCCTACCTGGTCGGCAGCTGACCCGACGGCCGTCAACCAACTCCAAACAGCAAAATCATGAAAACCGCGTATCCCCGCGGTGCTACCATGGACCGATACACGGTTCCTGCTGGGGCCGTGTATTGCTGCATTTCGGGGGCTCAGAATCGGATGCCCGTGAACGCGGCGATACACGCACGACAGCTCCCGGCGCCGTGCACGAACTTTTCACGCGACAAGCGCGGAACCAACGATGACAGGAGCGCGACGACATGACTGACACCCAGGTCACCTGGCTGACCGAAGAAGCGTACGACCGGCTCAAGGCTGAGCTCGACCAGCTGATCGCGAACCGACCCGTCATCGCCGCTGAGATCAACGATCGCCGCGAAGAGGGCGACCTGCGCGAGAACGGTGGCTATCACGCAGCCCGCGAAGAGCAGGGCCAGCAGGAGGCCCGCATCCGCCAGCTGCAGGAACTGCTCAACAACGCCAAGGTGGGCGAGGCGCCCAAGCAGTCGGGTGTGGCGCTGCCCGGCTCGGTCGTCAAGGTCTATTACGACGACGACGAGAAGGACACCGAGACGTTCCTGATCGCGACCCGCCAGGAAGGCATCACCGACGGCAAGCTCGAGGTGTACTCCCCGAAGTCGCCTCTCGGCGAGGCTTTGATCGACGCCAAGGTCGGTGAGACGCGGACCTACACGGTGCCCAACGGCAACACCGTCAAGGTGACCCTGGTCAGCGCCGAGCCCTATCACGGCTGACCGGGTCGCCGCGCGGCCGGACCGCGCCTTCCGCGCGGCACGGCCCACCTTCCCGCCCATGACGCAGATCGCCGAAGACCTGCTTCTGCTCCTGCTGGACAACGCGTCCGCGCAGCCCGCACTCGACAGCCCGCGCCGCGATCGTGCGCTCGCGGCCGCCGTGCTGCTCGATCTGGCCCATCAGTGCCGGATCCACCCCGCGGTGTCCGGCGAGCCGGCCGCGGGCCGGCTGGTGGCGCTCGACGTTGCGGGCGCAGCGGAGCCCCCGCATCCCGTTGCCGTGCCGGCGTTGCGGCTGTTGCAGACCAGGCCACTTCGTCCCGCCACGGCGATCAAGAAGCTGGGCAGGCATACCGAGGGCCGCCTGCTCCAGCATTTGGAGCAGCGCGGCCAGATCCGTCGAGTGATGTTCTCCCCCAAGCTCTTTCACCGCAGTTACAGGTTCCCGCTGACCGATCGGGACCGGGTGGGGTCGGCGCGCGCGGCTCTGCTGAACGCACTGTTCGACTGCAGGCCGCCCACCGCGTCGACCGCGGGGATCGTCACCGTCCTGCACGCCGTCGACGGTCTCGGCGCGCTGCTCAGCCTCAACGATCGCGGCTGGCGCTGGGTGCACGCCAGGGCAGGTGAGATCGCCAGCGGCAGCTGGGTCGATGAATCACCGACGGGACTGCCGGAGGTCAACCTCGCGGTCACCGCGTCGGCAGTGCGGCAGGCATTGGCCCAGATGGCCTGAGCCCGTCAGGCCAGTGAGCTGAGCGCCTGCTCCACGTCGCCGAGCAGGTCGGCGGCGTCCTCGATGCCCACCGACAGCCGCACCAGATCGTCGGGCACCTCCAGCTGCGAACCCGCCGTCGAGGCATGGGTCATCGCGCCGGGGTACTCGATCAGCGACTCCACGCCCCCGAGCGACTCCGCGAGGATGAAGATCTCGGTCCGGGCGCAGAAGTCGCGCGCCGCCTGCGGTCCACCGCGCAGCCGGACCGACACCATGCCGCCGAAACGGCTCATCTGTCTGGCGGCGACGTCATGCTGCGGATGCGTGGGCAGGCCGGGGTACAGCACGGTGCCGACCGCGGGGTGGCTGTCGAGGAACTCGGCGATCAACGCGGCGTTCTCGCTGTGGCGCTGCATCCGCAGAGGCAGCGTCTTGAGGCCGCGGATGGTCAGGTAGGCGTCGAAGGGTCCGGGCACCGCGCCCGCACCGTTCTGCAGGAACCCGAACGCATCGTCGAGGGCCTCGTCGTTGGTCAGCAGTGCACCGCCGACCACGTCGGAGTGCCCACCGATGTACTTCGTCGTCGAATGCAGCACGATGTCCGCGCCGAGGGTCAGTGGCTGCTGCAGCGCCGGTGAGGCGAAGGTGTTGTCCACCAACACCTTCACCTTCTTCTCCGCCGCCAGGCTCGCGATCGCGCCGACGTCGGCGATCGTCAGCAGCGGGTTGGTCGGCGTCTCGACCCAGATCAGCTTCGTGCGGTCGGTGACAGCCGAGCGCACGGCGTCGACGTCGGACAGCGCGACGGCGGTGTAGTCGACGCCCCAGCGCGTGAACACCTTGTCGATCAACCGGAAGGTGCCGCCGTAAGCGTCGTCGGGGATCACCACGTGATCGCCCGGGCGCAGCAGCGCGCGCAGGGCACAGTCCGACGCGGCCATCCCGGAGCTGAACGCCCGCGCGTACGACGCGACTTCGACGGCGGCCAGTGCGGCCTCCAGCGCCGAACGGGTCGGGTTGCCGGTGCGCGAGTATTCGTATCCGCCGCGCAGGCCGCCGACGCCGTCCTGCGCGAACGTCGAACTGGCGTAGATGGGCGGGTTGACGACGCCGGTGGCCGGATCAGGCCGGTAACCTGCGTGGATCGCCTTGGTGGCAATACCAAAGGCCCGGTAGTGGTCGGCCGCCGATCGCTGCTCGCTCATGGTGGCCCAGGGTAGCGGTGTAGAACTTACCCATGTCCACCGCTGGGGCCACGACGATCGAAAGCCTGCTCGACCTCGACTCACTGCTGAGCGAGGAGGACAGGGACCTGCGCACGATGGTGCGCCAGTTCGGTGAGCAGCGCCTGCGTCCGCACATCGCCGAGTGGTACGAGGCCGGGGAGGTTCCGGTGCGCGAACTCGCGCCCGAGATCGGCAAGCTCGGCCTGCTCGGCATGCACCTGACCGGATACGGCTGCAGCGGATCCAGTGCGACGGCCTACGGCCTGGTGTGCCAGGAGCTGGAGGCGGTCGACAGCGGGCTGCGCAGCCTGGTCTCGGTGCAGGGGTCGCTGGCGATGTTCGCTATCCACCGGTGGGGCAGCGAGGAGCAGCGCGAGCAGTGGCTGCCCGGCATGGCCGCCGGCGAGCTGATCGGCTGCTTCGGGCTCACCGAGCCCGACTTCGGGTCCAACCCCGGCGGCATGCGCACCACCGCACGCCGCGACGGTTCGGACTGGATCCTCAACGGCTCGAAGATGTGGATCACCAACGCCTCGGTCGCCGACGTCGCGATCGTGTGGGCGCGCTCCCAGGACGACGATCGTCGCGTCGTGGGTTTTGCGGTGCCGACCTCCACGCCGGGTTTCAGCGCCCGGGAGATGACGCACAAGCTGTCGCTGCGGGCTTCGGTCACCTCCGAGTTCAGCCTCGACGACGTCCGTGTGCCCGACGACGCCCGGCTGCCGGAGGCCCAGGGGCTGTCGGGCCCCTTGAGCTGCCTGTCGGAGGCGCGCTTCGGGATCGTGTTCGGCGCTGTGGGGGCCGCCCGCGATTGTCTGGAGGCGACCCTGGACTACGTCGGCAGCCGCCAGGTCTTCGATAAGCCGCTGGCCGGATACCAGCTGACGCAGGCCAAGATCGCCGACATGGCCGTGGAGTTGGCCAAGGCGCAGCTGCTCGCACTGCATCTGGGCCGCCTCAAGGACGAGGGCCGCATCCGACCCGAACAGGTCAGCGTCGGCAAACTGAACAACGTGCGGGAAGCTATCACGATCGCCCGGCAGTGCCGGACACTGCTGGGCGCCAACGGAATCACGCTGGAGTACCCGGTGATGCGGCACGCGGGGAACCTGGAATCGGTGCTCACCTACGAGGGCACCTCCGAGGTGCACCAGCTGGTCATCGGAGAGGCGCTGACCGGTGTCAGCGCCTTCCGCTAGCCCCCGCGAACGCCGAAAGTACGGTTTCTGACCGGATTTCGCCATTCGGCGTCAGAAACCGTACTTTCGGGTGTCGTGGCTCAGTAGTGCTGCGGCCCCGCTCCGGGCATGGATCCTTGCGGAGTGATCGGCACACAGACCGTGGTCATGATCTTGTCGGCGATCGTCTGGCGCTTCCTGTCCCACAACGGGAACAGATAGCCGATGTAGCAGATGATGGCGTCGACGATGTGGGCGATCTGCCGCACCACCGACAACCCGAATCCGATCGGCTGCCAGGTCTTCTCGCTGACGACCTTGAACTTCATCACCGACTTGCCGATGCTCGAGCCCGTCGTGCCCTGGCGGTAGCCGTAGTTCCAGACAACGTAGGCCAGCGAGAGCACGGAACCGAGGAATGTGACGATGGAGCCGACGACGGAGTAGCTCGACGTGCAGGAGAGCCCGCCGTTGTAGTCGACGCAGTTGTTGTCGCCAGTGAGGATCGCGATGCCTTGCGCGATGCCGACGATGATGAACACCGGGATGTTGTCGATGAACCAGGCCAGCACCCGGGTGAACCAGGGTGTGTAGGCCTCTTTCGGCAGCACCGGCGCAGGCGCGTTCGGGTAGCCACCGCCCTGCGGCGGCGGGAATGCGCCGGGCGGTGGGTAATTGCCATGCGGCGGAGGCGGATAGCCGCCCGGGGGCGGCGGCGGGGCGTAGCCGCCCTGCGGGGTCGGCTGGCTGCCTGGCGGAGGAGGCGGGTAGCCACCGGCCGGCGGGTAGCCCCCTGGATTGTCGGTCATCGGATCTCCTGTTTCGTCGTGTTGTGTACCGGTACGCAGACCGTGATCATGATCTTGTCGGCGATCGTCTGCCGTTTGGCGTCCCACAGCGGGAACAGATAGCCGATGTAGCAGATCGCACCGTCGATGATGTGTGCGATCTGACGAAGTACGGACAGCCCGAAACCGATTGGCTGCCAGGTTTTCTCACTGACCACCTGGAACTTCATGATCGATTTGCCGATGCTCGAACCGGTGGTGCCCTGCCGGTACCCCAGGTTCCAGACGACGTAGGCCACGATCAGCGCACCGGCCAGGACCATCGCCGACTGGCCGGTGGTCGACGTGGTCGACGAGCAGAAGCCGCCCATGCCGTAGTCGGAAGTGTCAGTGACACAGTCGGTTTCCTGCGTCCCCAGCACGATGCCCCAGGCGATGCCCTCCACGATCGCCACCGGGATGTAGTCGATGATCCACGCCAGCACTCGGGTCAGCCACGGGGTGTAGGACTCTTTCGGCAGCGGCGCAACGGGTCCCGGCGCCGGCGGGTAGTCGAATGCCGACTGAGCCCGCGGGAATCCGCCGGCGGCCGACGGCGGAGGCGGATACCCCCCGGGGGGCGGTGGTGGAGGCGGAGAGTTGCCGGTCGGTGGCGGATGATCGGCCATAGGCGCCTTCCAGTCAGTTTCTCAGCTGGGAACAGCGAGCTCACAATACCTGAGAATTACCTTCGAGCAGTGTTTTCGCGCGCGAATCAGCCGCGGCCGCGTGAGCGTCCGCGGGGTTTGCCAGTTCTGCGCTGAGCCGTCAGCGCCGGCCGCTGCCCTCCGACAGATACCCCAGCAGGTCGTGGCGGGTGAGCACGCCGACGGGCTTGCCTTCCTCGACCACCATCACCGCGTCGCACTCACGAAGCGTCTTCGCCGCGGTGCTGACCAGTTCGCCCGCTCCGATCAACGGCAGCGCCGGGCTCATGTGCTGCGACACGGCGTCGGCGAGCTTGGCCCGGCCCTCGAAGACCGCTGAGAGAAGCTCGCGTTCGGACACACTGCCGGCCACCTCACCGGCCATCACCGGCGGTTCGGCGCCGACGACCGGCATCTGGGACACCCCGTACTCGCGCAGGATGCCGATGGCGTCACGCACCGTCTCCGACGGATGCGTGTGGACCAGGTCGGGCAGCTCGCCCGACTTGCCGCGCAGCACGTCGCCGACCGTGTGCTCCTCGACGGACCCGTCGAGACGGCTCCGCAGGAAGCCGTACGACGACATCCACCCGTCGTTGAAAATCTTTGAGAGATAACCGCGCCCACCGTCGGGCAGGAGCACGACGACGAGGGCGTCGGGCCCTTCACGCTCGGCGACCTGGATCGCCGCGTAGGCCGCCATCCCGCAGGAACCGCCGACGAGCAGCGCCTCCTCCCTGGCCAATCGCCGCGTCATGTCGAACGAATCGGCGTCGGAGACCGCGATGATCTCGTCGGGCACCGACGGGTCGTAGGCCGACGGCCAGAAGTCCTCACCCACTCCCTCGACGAGATAGGGGCGCCCGGTGCCGCCGGAGTACACCGAGCCTTCCGGGTCGACCCCCACGACCTTGACCCGGCCGCCCGACACCTCCTTGAGGTAGCGGCCCGCGCCGGTGATGGTGCCGCCGGTACCGACGCCGGCGACGAAGTGGGTGACCTTGCCGTCGGTGTCGGCCCAGATCTCCGGCCCGGTGGTCTCGTAGTGACTCTCGGGACCCATCGGATTGGAGTACTGGTCGGGCTTCCAGGCGCCGTCGATCTCGCCGACGAGCCGGTTCGACACGCTGTAATAGCTGTCCGGGTCGTCGGGCGCCACGGCGGTCGGGCACACCACGACGTCGGCGCCGTAGGCGCGCAGCACGTTCTGCTTGTCCTCGCTGACCTTGTCCGGGCACACGAAGATGCACTTGTAACCGCGCTGCTGGGCGACGAGCGCCAGGCCGACACCGGTGTTGCCGGAGGTCGGTTCGACGATGGTGCCGCCCGGCTTCAACTCACCGCTGGCTTCGGCGGCGTCGATCATCTTGACGGCGATGCGGTCCTTGGAGCTGCCGCCGGGGTTGAGGTACTCCACCTTCGCCGCGACCATGCCCGCCCCCGGAGGGACCACAGAATTCAGCTGTACCAGGGGGGTATTGCCGATGAGCTCACTGATGTGCCGGGCGATCCGCATGGGTCCATCGTGTCAGGCCCGGCGAGCGGCTACCAGGTGGCCTCTCGGATGTACTCGCCGATCTGCTTGATCGAGCGGCTGGCCTCCGGCACCGCGGGTGCCCCGAGCTGGAAGACGTGCATCTGACCGGGCCAGATGCGGACCTCGACGGGGACACCCGCCGCGGCGAGCAGCCGTGCCGCCTTCCGCGCGTCGCTGAGCAGAACCTCCGAGCCCGACACGTGGATGAGCGTCCGCGGCAGGCCGGGCTCGATGTGGTCGAGGGGCTCGTACACCTCCTCCGGCACACCGTCGACCACGTGCTTGGCGGCGGCCGCCTCGATCAGCTCGACCAGAGCGTGAAACGCCTTGGGCGGGAACATCGCATCGGTGCGGGCGTTCGGATGGTCGGCGCGCGTCTCGTTGTCGATCTCGAACAGCGGCGACATCGTCACGACCGCCGCGGGCGTCTCGCCCACGAACCCGTTGGTGCCCTCGGCCTGGAGCCGCTCGGCCAGCGCCAGCGCCAGGTAGCCGCCGGCGGAGTCACCCGCGAGCACGATCTGGTCGGGTTCGTAGCCGGTGTCCCGCAGCCACTTGTAGGCGTCGTAACAGTCGTCGAGCGCCGTGCCGACGGAGTGCTTCGGAATCATCCGGTAGTTGACCACCAGGACGGGCGCATCGGCGCACTTGGACAATGCCGTCACCAGTCGGCCGTGCGTGTTGACGCCGCAGGTGAGGAATGCGCCGCCGTGCAGGTAGAGGACGACGGTGCGTCGGCCGTCGGCGGGCAGCACGCCCGCGGCGCGGACCAGTTGAGCGTTGCAGTGCGGCAAACCGATGGTGGCCCGCACGGTGCCCGGAGCGGGCCGCAGGATCCGGGCCGCGAAGTCGACGATGCCCCAGGGCCAGGGCAGGTTGGGAGCGTAGCTACCAACGGTCAGAGTGGGCTTGACGGTGAGCATGGCGGCCAGTCCCATGAGGCGGCCCGCAATGCTCGGACCGTCTTCGACGACCTCGACGGGCGCACCGTCGCTGACCGGGAACCGCCGGACTTTATGCGCTCGACCTGGACGGATGCCCAGGGCTGCTGGACCGGGGACCTTGCTCGGTGCCGTCATCGCCACCACTTCCTACGCCGTCGTAGAGCCGGGATAAGCCAAGTTACTCAGACAACCTCGTAACTTAGCCTGACACGTGTAACCACTATCACAATGGACTAAACAAATTTGTCCATGCAGTTGATACCGCACTGTGATCCCGTATCTGAGTTACCACGCGGTCATCCGGTAGAACCCGCTCTAAACTTGCAGCGTGGGCATCTCCCGGCATGCTCCTCGCGTGCGCACACCGCGTCGGTCGACCCTCGCGCTGGCGGCCGCGGCGACGCTTGCGTCGACGGGCTCGGCCTACGTCGGTGCCCGCAACCTGCTGAGCGGTCAGGCCGACCAGGCTCGCCAGATCATCCCGAAGTCCTGGGACATCCCGCCCCGCGCCGACGGCGTGTACACCCCGGGCGGCGGCCCCGTCGAGCGCTGGTTCCGGGGCGTGCCCTTCGATCTGCACTTGATGGTCTTCGGCGACTCCACGGCGACCGGATACGGCTGCACGACCGCCGACGAAGTACCGGGGGTTTTGCTGGCCAGAGGACTTGCCGATCGATCCGGTAAGCGGATCCGGCTCAGCACCAAGGCCATCGTCGGCGCCACGTCGCGGGGCCTGTCCGGGCAGATCGACGCGATGTTCGTCGCCGGCCCCCCACCGGACGCCGCGGCGATCCTGATCGGGGCCAACGACATCACCAAGCCGAACGGCATCGGTCCGTCGGCCCGCCGGCTGGGGCGGGCGGTGAGGCGCCTGCGCGACAGCGGGGCCGTGGTCGTCGTCGGTACGTGTCCGGACTTCGGTGTCATCAAAGCGATTCCGCAGCCGCTGCGGTGGGTGGCGCGCAGCCGCGGGCTCCGGCTGGCACGGGCCCAGGCGGTGGCGGTGCGAGCCGCAGGCGGAGTCCCGGTGCCCTTCTCCGATCTGCTCGCCCCGCACTTCTACAAAGCACCGGAAGTCCTGTTCTCCCCCGACATGTTCCATCCGTCGGCCGCCGGCTACGAGCTGGCGGCCAAACAGCTCCTCCCCGCGTTGTGTAATTCGTTGGGAGAGTTCATCCCTGGCTTGCCCGAGGATGAGGCTCTGGAATCCAGGTCGGCCGACGGCGCTTCGCTGCTGTCCCGGGTCGGCGGACTGAGCCGGTTCTGGCGGCGCTCGACTGGGGTCCCCGCCCCGATCGTCGTGCCCGCGGGATAGGTTCATCCCTAGTTTTGCCCGCTCGATTCCAAGGAGCCGTCATGCCCGAAGCCGTCATCGTCGCCACCGCCCGCTCGCCGATCGGCCGGGCCAACAAGGGCTCGTTGGTCTCCATGCGGCCCGACGACCTCGCCGCACAGATGGTCAAAGCTGCGCTGGAGAAGGTGCCTTCGCTGGATCCGCGCGACATCGACGACTTGATGATGGGCTGCGGGCAGCCCGGCGGCGAGGCGGGCTTCAACATCGGTCGCGCCGTGGCGGTGCAGCTGGGCTACGACTTCCTGCCCGGGACGACGGTGAACCGGTACTGCTCGTCGTCGCTGCAGACCACCCGGATGGCCTTCCACGCGATCAAGGCGGGCGAAGGCGATGCGTTCATCTCCGCGGGCGTGGAGACGGTCTCGCGGTTCGGCAAGGGCACTGCCGACGGGTGGCCGGACTCGAAGAACCCGCTCTATGCCGATGCCATGGCGCGCACCGAGCAGGCCGCCGCCGGTGCCACCGAGTGGCACGACCCGCGCGAGGACGGCGCGCTGCCCGACGTGTACATCGCGATGGGCCAGACCGCCGAGAACGTCGCGGCGTTCACCGGCATCAGCCGCGAGGACCAGGACCACTGGGGGGTGCGCTCGCAGAACCGCGCCGAGGAGGCGATCAAGAGCGGCTTCTTCGAGCGCGAGATCAGCCCGGTGACGCTGCCGGACGGCACGACCGTCTCCACCGATGACGGCCCCCGGGCCGGCACCACCTACGAGAAGATCAGCCAGCTCAAGCCGGTGTTCCGGCCCAACGGCACGATCACCGCGGGCAACGCCTGCCCGCTCAACGACGGCGCCGCCGCGGTGGTGATCATGAGCGACACGAAGGCCAAGGAACTCGGCCTGACCCCGCTGGCGCGCATCGTGTCGACCGGAGTCTCGGGTCTGTCGCCGGAGATCATGGGCCTCGGGCCGATCGAAGCCGTGAAGAAGGCGCTGGCGAACGCGAAGATGTCGATCGGCGACATCGACCTCTACGAGATCAACGAGGCCTTCGCCGTGCAGGTGCTGGGCTCGGCCCGCGAGCTGGGCATGGACGAGGAAAAACTGAACGTGTCCGGCGGCGCCATCGCGCTGGGCCACCCCTTCGGCATGACGGGCGCGCGGATCACCGCCACGCTGCTGAACAACCTGGCCACTCGCGACAAGACGTTCGGCATCGAGACCATGTGCGTCGGCGGCGGGCAGGGCATGGCGATGGTCGTGGAGCGGCTTTCCTAGCTCGCCGGTGACGCTGGTGTGCGCCCAGATCGCGCTGTCAGCCGATTCTGCGATCTGACCGCACACCAGCGGCCCACGCCCGGGCGACCCGGTCGAGAATCTCGGCGGGGCGGTGTCCCGCGACGACCCTGACGCGCCGCCACCGGCGCCGCTCGATGAATTCCGCACGGATGATGTCGTTGCCGAACGCGGCGCGCTCGCGATGATGGTCACCGTCGTATTCGACCGCCACCATCGCGCCCTCCCAGCCCATGTCGAGGTAGTAGCGCGGCCGGCCGTAGTCGTCGACGACCGGAATCTGCGTGCGCGGCCGCGGATAGCCATTCCGGATGAGGAGCAGCCGCAACCAGGTCTCGCGCGGCGACTCCGCTCCACGGTCGTGCAGCTCGAGCGCGGCGCGCAGCCGGGGGACGCCCGGGGAACCCGCGTGCCGCGTTGCCAGGCGGAGGACGGAGTCGGCACCGAACCGGGTCGCGTTCCCGAGCGCATCGAGACGCGCCACGCCCTTGTCGCCCCGAGTCAGCCGCCCGATGTCGAAGGCCGTGCGCTCGGGCGTGGTGACGGGCAAGCCTGCGACGCGGACGACTTCGTCTTCGCACAGGGCGTCCCGTCGTGTGACGATTCCCGCCGGCGGGCGGGCGTTCGACCAGACCATCTCGATCGGCTCGTCGTCGGGGATCCAGCGCGCGCCGTGCACGCTGGCCGCGGCCGCTCCGGCGATCACGCCTCTCCGTCGGGACCACAGCCAGGCACCCACGGCGCGCTGCAGCAGCGAGGGCTCCACCCCGGCCGGCACATAGACGTCGGGGAAGATCGCGCAGAACCGGGCACGCAGGTGATGCTTCTTCAGCCGGCCGCTCGCCACGGCCTCGCTTCCGAGGAACGGCCACGCCGGCAGCGGACTGCTGGGCACGCAGGAGGGCACCCAGCGACCTTCGCACGACCGCACCGGGGCGCCCACCGCCAATTCGGCGCCTGGGGACAAGGCAACCCGCTGGTGTGCGTCCAGATCGCGTCATCAGCCGATGCTGCGATCTGACTGCAAACCAGAACGAGAGAAGGGGCGTCCACCGCGTTGTGGACGCCCCTTCTTCGCGGAGCGCTAGTTGTCGTTGAAGTAGCTCAACAGGCGCAGGATCTCGATGTAGAGCCAGACCAGGGTGACGGTCAGGCCCAGGGCGATACCCCATGCGGCCTTCTCCGGCGCGCCGGCGCGGATCATCTGGTCGGCGGCGTCGAAGTCGATCAGGAAGCTGAACGCCGCCAGCGCGATGCAGAGCAGCGAGAAGCCGATGGCCAGCGGACCGCCGTTGGTCAGCGGTGCGTTGCCGGTGAAGATCGCGAACAGGATGTTCACCAGCGCCAGCGCCAGCACACCGAACAGGCCGGCGACGATCATCCGGGTGAACTTCGGTGTGACGCGGATGGCGCCGGTCTTGTAGACGACGAGCATGCCGAAGAACACGCCGAGCGTGCCGACGACCGCCTGGAAGATCATGGCCGGTCCGCCGTTGGACACCAGATTGGCGAACATGTACGACGCCGCGCCCAGGAAGAGTCCCTCGAAGGCGGCGTAGCTGACGACGATCGCCGGGTTGTCCTGCTTACGGCCGAAGGTCGCGACCAGCACGAGCACCAGACCGCCGATGCCGCCGATCATGAACATCGGGAACATCAGCGCGGGGCTGGCCTGCGTCAGAAAGTACGAAACCGCCGCGACAGCGGTCACCACCGCCAGCGTGATGCCGGTCTTGGTGACGACGTCGTCGATGGTGAGTGGCCGGGACACCCCCGTCTGCCGCTGCTGCGGGTACTGGGTGGCGTAGGGGTCGGCGTGTACCGCTTGAGCACCGTAGCCGGCGGCTCCGGTACCGAATTGCGCGTATCCGCCCTGCTGCCCCTTGGGCAGTGTGCGAAATACCGGGTTGCTGCTTTCGCGCACCGTCGGTTCCTTCCTGTGCTTTCGAGTTCGACCTATGACGAACACACCCTCAACGATCGAGGTCGCCTGCCGGTTCCCGGCGCAGCGAAAACCTCCCAGGCACTTCACAGGAAACCTTACCCGGGGCACCCGCACCGCGGGAGACGATCTAGATTGCATTCCGTGGACGAAAACGAGGATGTCCTAGTAAACGTGAGCGGCGGCATCGGTTACCTGACGCTGAACCGGCCCAAGGCGATCAACTCGCTGACCCACCACATGGTCGGCGCGCTCGAGAAGGCGCTGACCGCCTGGGAGAAGGACGACGCCGTCAGCGCGGTCGTCGTCTCCGGCGCCGGGGACCGGGGGTTGTGCGCGGGCGGCGACGTCGTCGCCATCTACCACAGCGCGAAAGCCGGCGGAGCGGAAGCGCGGCAGTTCTGGCACGACGAATACCTGCTCAACGCCTACATCGGCCGCTACCCCAAGCCGTACGTCGCGGTGATGAACGGGATCACGATGGGCGGTGGCGTCGGCATCAGCGCGCACGGCAGCGTGCGGGTGGTGACCGAGACGACCAAGATGGCGATGCCCGAGGTCGGCATCGGCTTCATCCCCGACGTCGGGGGCACGTTCATCCTGTCGCGGGCACCGGGCCTGCTGGGCCTGCACGCGGCGCTGACGGGTGCTCCGTTCTCCGGCGCGGACGCCATCGCGATGGGCTTCGCCGACCACTTCGTTCCGCACGACAGCCTCGCGGCCTTCACCGAGACGATCGAGACCCACGGGGTCGAGGCCGCACTGGCCGCGCACGCCCAGGAGCCACCGCCCAGCAACCTCCTGCAGCAGCGGGAGTGGATCGACCGGTGCTACGCCGGGGAGACGGTCGCCGACATCGTCGCGGCGCTGCGGGAGCATGGCACCGGCACCGCCGCCGCCGAGGCAGCCGACCTGATCGCCTCGCGCTCCCCCATCGCATTGTCGGTGACCCTCGCGGCCGTCCGCAGAGCCGTGTCGCTGCAGTCGTTGGAAGACGTTCTGCGCCAGGAGTTCCGTACTTCCTGCGCGTCGTTGCGCTCACATGATCTGATCGAGGGCATCCGCGCCCAGCTCATCGACAAGGACCGCAACCCCATGTGGTCACCGTCCTCGATGGACGCGGTGACGGCCGCCGACGTCGACGCCTACTTCGCCCCAGCCGATCCCGACCTGGAATTCGACCAGCACTGACCGAGGAGTTGCCATGACGAGCTACGAGACGATCCTGGTCGCGCGGGAGGACCGCGTCGCCACCATCACGCTGAACCGCCCGAAGGCGCTCAACGCGCTCAACAGCCAGGTGATGGCCGAAGTGACCACGGCCGCAGCCGAACTCGATGCCGACCCGGGCGTCGGTGCGATCGTCGTCACCGGTAACGAGAAGGCGTTCGCGGCCGGGGCCGACATCAAGGAGATGGCGAGCCTGTCGTTCGCCGACGTCTTCGCCGCCGACTTCTTCGCCGCGTGGGGCAAGTTCGCCGCGGTCCGCACGCCCACCATCGCGGCGGTCGCCGGATACGCGCTGGGCGGCGGCTGCGAACTCGCGATGATGTGCGACATCCTGATCGCCGCCGACACCGCGAAATTCGGTCAGCCGGAGATCAAGCTGGGCGTGCTGCCGGGAATGGGCGGTTCGCAGCGGCTGACCCGCGCCATCGGCAAGGCCAAGGCGATGGACCTGATCCTGACCGGCCGCAACATGGGCGCCGAGGAGGCCGAACGCGCCGGGCTGGTGTCGCGCGTGGTGCCGGCCGACACACTTCTCGACGAAGCACGCGACGTCGCGCGGACCATCGCCGGCATGTCGCTGTCCGCGTCGCGGATGGCCAAGGAGGCCGTCAACCGCGCGTTCGAGACCACCCTGGCCGAAGGGCTGCTCTACGAGCGCAGACTGTTCCACTCGGCGTTCGCGACCGACGACCAGACCGAGGGCATGAACGCTTTCACCGAGAAGCGGTCCCCCAACTTCACACACCGCTAAAGTGCGTTCGTGACCGATACCGGCGAAGCCCCTGCCGTGGCGCCCGACGAGGCGCCCCCGCAGCAGGAGACGCCGGCGCCGGACACCCGGCCGAAGAGGAAAGCCTGGTGGGTCCGGCACTACACCTTCACCGGAACCGCTGTGGGCCTGATCTTCCTGTGGTTCTCGCTGACTCCGTCGCTGCTGCCGCGCGGTCCACTGTTCCAGGGCCTCGTGAGCGGCGGTGCCGGCGCCTTCGGATACGGCATCGGGGTGTTCGCGGTCTGGCTGGTGCGCTACATGCGCTCGAAGGACTCCAGTCCGCCCGCGCCGCGCTGGGCGTGGCTGATCCTCGTGGTCATCGGAGTCATCGGGATGGTCGGCATGATCATCTGGTTCCACCACTGGCAGGACCGCGTCCGCGACCTGATGGGCGTGCCCCGGCTGGGCTTCTGGGACCACCCGCTGGCGGCGGTGCTGTCGATCGTGACGCTCTTCGTGCTCGTCGAGATCGGTCAGCTGATCGGCAGACTGGTGCGGTTCCTCAAGCACCAGCTGGAACGCGTTGCGCCGCCGCGTGTTTCCGGCGTCGTCGTCGTCGTGCTGCTGCTCGCGCTGACGATCGCGCTGCTCAACGGTGTCGTCGTGCGGTTCGCGATGCACACCATCAACACCACGTTCGCCGCCGCCAACGACGAGACGGACCCCGAGAACGCGGCACCGGATTCGCCCCTGCGCTCGGGCGGGCCCAGATCACTGGTGAGCTGGGAATCGCTGGGACACCAGGGCCGCGTCTTCGTCTCCGGTGGCCCGTCGGTCGAGCAGCTCACCGCATTCAACGGCCAGCCGGCGACGGAGCCGATCCGCGCCTACGCCGGGCTGAATTCCGCCGACGGCATCAAGGCGACGGCTGCCCTGGCTGCACTGGAGTTGCAGCGCACCGGCGGATTGGACCGCGCGGTGGTGGCGGTCGCCACGACGACCGGGACCGGATGGATCAACGAGGCCGAGGCCTCGGCGCTGGAGTACATGTACAACGGCAACACAGCGATCGTGTCGATGCAGTACTCCTTCCTCCCCTCGTGGCTGTCGTTCCTCGTCGACAAGGAGAACGCCCGCCAGGCGGGTCAGGCACTCTTCGAGGCGGTCGACGAACTGGTCCGCAAGATGCCCGAGAACAAGCGTCCCAAGCTCGTGGTGTTCGGCGAGAGCCTCGGCTCGTTCGGCGGCGAGGCGCCGTTCCTGGCGCTGAACAACCTGATCGCGCGCACCGACGGCGCGCTGTTCAGCGGGCCGACGTTCAACAACACGATCTGGAACGAGCTGACCCGCAACCGCGACCCCGGCTCACCCGAGTGGCTGCCGATCTACGACGACGGCTACAACGCCAGATTCGTCGCCCGGCCCTCCAACCTGCAACGCCCGCCGGCCCCGTGGGGTAAACCCCGTGTGGTCTACCTGCAGCACGCGTCGGATCCGATCGCGTGGTGGAGTCCCGATCTGCTGTTCGCCAAACCCGACTGGCTGAGCGAGAAGCGGGGCTACGACGTCTCGCCCGACATGGAATGGATCCCGATCGTCACGTTCCTGCAAGTGTCGGCCGACATGGCGGTCGCCGTCGACGTCCCCGACGGGCACGGCCATGTGTACGTCAAGAACGTCGCCGACGCCTGGGCGGAGATCATGTCACCACCGGGGTGGACCCAGGAGAAGACGGAGCGGCTGCGCCCGCTGCTGCACAGCGACGAGTCGGCTTAGCCGACGAATCGCCTCAGTAGACGAGCACGCCTTTGAGGGCGTGGTAGCCGCCGACCACGTCGGTGGCGCGGTGCAGTCCGAGGTCCTGCAGCGCCGCGGCGGCCAGACTCGAGGTGTAGCCCTCCGAGCACAGCACCACCCACTCGACGTCGTCGTCGACGGCCTGCGGGACGCGCACCTCGCTGGTCGGATCGCACCGCCACTCGAGCACGTTGCGCTCGATGATCAGCGCGGTGGGCACCTCACCCTCGATGGCCCGCTGCGCGGCCGGGCGGATGTCGACGAGTACCGCGCCCCGTCTGATCGCCGCGGGCACATCCTCCGCGGACAGCCGGGCGAGCCGGGTGCGGGCGTTCTCCAGCACGACGTCGATTCGGCTGCCCATTTATTTCCCCTCCGGTTGGTCGGTCAGTTCGGTCCGTTTGCGCCGCAGCGTGTTTCGCTCCGTGACGTCGTAGTACGACATCGCGGTCAGCGGTGGTGAGTACGCGTGCACACTCAGCGTCGGGGTCGAGGCCATCGCCCCGTCGCGCACCGTCACGGACTCCCGCGCCCACACGACGTCGTGCACCCACCCGAGGGGGAACGCCGCCTGATCGCCGGAATTCAGCAGGCGTCGACGCAATGCTCTTCCGTCCCAACGGGTTTCGCACAACGCGCCCGACACCACGGTCAGTGCGCCGAGTGACCCGCCATGGTCGTGCAGCTCGGTGGAGCGGTCCGGCACCCAGCTGATCAGCCACACGTCGAGCTCGTCGGTGCCGTGCAGACGGGTGAACCAGCGTTCCGCGGCCGGCGGGCCGGCGGTGGGCAGCAGGTGGTCGTGCCGACCGCCGAGGACATCGTCGGCGAAGCGGTCGGTCACGTGTAAGAGGTCGGCAGGGCGCAGCCGGGTAGGCGCGAGAACCATGGAGGACTCCGGAGTCGGACGAACGGGGGCGAGAGGTCGGCCGTCAGGCCTGACAACACCTCAGCAACCGGGTCGCGTCCATCACGGAGGCGAGTGTTGCATAGATTGGCGGCATGCGCAGGTACCCACTTCGCGCCGCCGGCGCCGCCGCAGCAGGTCTGGTGGTCCTGTCCGGGTGTTCGTCGAACACCGGACCGGCGCCGTCGACGACGTCCGCCGCACCGACGACATCGTCGGCACAAGCCGCCGCTCCGACCCCGCCGTTGCTGCCCGGCGGGGTCGAGGTCTCTCCCGGCGGCGTCACCACAGCGGTCGGCGCACCCGCGGAGTCCACCGAGGACGGCTACTTCCGGGCCTGCCAAGCTGCGAGAACGTGGATCCAGCAGCAAGGCGGTGATCCGAAGAGCCAGATCGAGCCGTTCCTGAAGATGGTGCAGACGGGTGGACCGGTGGGCCCGGCGACGTTCGACAAGCCCTGGGCGCAGTTGTCGCAGGGACAGCAGTCGGCGGTGATCGTCGCCGTCCAGGCGGCCGCCGACGACCTGTGCGGGTGAGCCCGCGCCCGACTTCGAATCACGGGTGCAGATAAGTCGCGCGCCGCGATCCTGGATTGCCGGTCCCGGCCCGACACCGGCGCGCGAGAATGGGCTCCATGCGAGTCGCTTTGGCTCTGGGCAGCGGCGGGGCCCGCGGTTACGCGCACATCGGCGTGATCAACGAGTTGCGGGAGCGGGGCCACGAGATCGTCGGCATCGCCGGGTCGTCGATGGGCGCCCTCGTGGGAGGCCTCGAAGCGGCCGGCAAGCTGGACGAATACGCGTTGTGGGCAAGCTCTTTGACCCAGCGCGCGGTGCTGCGGCTGCTCGACCCGTCCATCACCTCCGCCGGGGTGTTGCGCGCCGAGAAGATCCTCGACGCGGTCCGCGAGATCCTCGGCGAGGTCACCATCGAGGAGCTGCCGATTCCGTACACATCCGTGGCCACGGACCTGATCACCGGGAAATCGGTGTGGATGCAGCGCGGACCGGTCGACGACGCCATCCGGGCCTCGATCGCGATTCCGGGGCTGATCACCCCGCATCTGCTCGACGGGCGGCTGCTCGCCGACGGCGGCATCCTCGACCCGATCCCGATGGCGCCGATCGCCGCAGCCGTCGCCGACGTCACGATCGCGGTCAGCCTCGGCGGAGACGACCCGGAGGCGCACCGCGCCGGCTCGGCGGACGCGCGGCCGACCGCGGACTGGCTGAACCGGATGTGGCGCAGCACGGCGTCGCTGCTGGACACCAAGGCCGCACGCTCACTGCTCGACACCCCGACCGGGCGCGCCGTGATGGGCCGGTTCGTGGCCGGTGACGACGAACCCGTCGAGGAGATGACCGCGCCTGCGGCGCCCAAGCTGGGCAGCTTCGAGGTGATGAACCGCGTCATCGACATCGCCCAGGGCGCGCTGGCCCGGCACCACCTGGCGGCCTATCCGCCCGACCTGCTGATCGAGGTGCCGCGCACGGTGTGCCGCAGCCTCGACTTCCACCGCGCCAACGAGGTCATCGACATCGGTCAGGAGCTCGCCAGCACGGGCCTCGACACACTCGAGAACAGGCTCTCAGAGCACTAGGTCCAGGAACTCGGCGACCCGACGCGCTTCCCGTCGGCCCTGGGCGCGGCCCGCGCGCGCAGACGGCTCACGGCACGCCGGGTCCAGCGGGTTGGGTCCGAAGGCGGCGATCGATTCGGGGTCGGCGAACACCGCCAGGGTGGCGCCCGGGAACGCATCGATCTCCGCGGCGGCCGGCGTACTCCACGGCGACGGGCTGTCGGATGCCGAGGGCACGAAGGCGACCGCCGCGCCGCAGTCGTGCACTGCCGACATGTTCACCGTGCTGCCGACACCGCCGTCCATGAAGCGGCGCGCACCGATGGTGACCGGCGGCCACACTCCGGGCACCGCACAGCTCGCGGCGACCGCGTCGACCAGACCGACACCAGATGCGTTGTCGAACACCACGAGTTCACCTGTGGCGGTGTCGATTGCGGTGATACGCAGGCTTCGCTGCGGCCACTGGTGGGAGGGCAGCCGGTGCTCGATCACCTCGCGGCGCACCGATTCGGGCACCGTGTCGGTGCTCGTGGCGACGGCGCCGATCTTCTGCAGCTTCTGCTCTTTGGTCGCACCGGGCGTGAGCATGGCGGACAGGAACAGTTCGGTGATCGCGTCGACCGACACACCGGGGTGGATCTCGTAGGAGCCGTACCGGGACGAGAGTTGCCGGTCGAACAAGTCCTCCAGCGACACGCCACTGCCGAGCTGAGCGGCGACCGCCGAGCCTGCCGATGTTCCCAGCAGCACGTCGGCCTCGAGCAGCGCCCGGCCGGCCTCCGGCTCCTCGTCGCAAACCCCGAGCAGGACACCGGTTTCCCAGGCGATCCCGGCCAGCCCGCCGCCGGCGAGCACCAGTGCCCTTTGGTCGCCGGTCACCGCCCGGCCACCAGGTGGGTGCCGAAGAAGTCGAACACCCGCCGATAGGCGTCGTCGGTGGCGTCGGCGTCGTAGCCGAAGCCGGCGATGCGCAGGACGGGTTGGCCGGAGTGCTCGTTGGCGAACGAGTGTCCGGCGCCCGGATATACCTTCACGTCATTCGGAGTCCCGTTGTCGTCCAGAGACTTTCGCAGTCGCGGACCGTTCCCGAGGTTCAGCGGATCCTTTCGTCCGTAGCTGGCCACCACGGGGCAGGAACCGTCACAGAGGAAGCCGTAGTCACGCATCAGTGACGGATAGAACGGTGCGGAGGCGTCAAAGCCCATGGTGCCCATGACAAGAGCGAAGCCGCCGCCCATACAGAAGCCGGCGATGCCGACCTTGCCGGTGCAGTCGGACCTGTCGGCGAGCACGGAGCGCGCAGCCGTCAGGTCGTCGACCGCCTGGCCCGAGCGCTGCGCCATCGATCGCATCACCGAGCGCACGCACCGCACATAGCCGCGCGAGAAGAGGTCGGGCGCGATGGCCAGGTAGCCGTTGTCGGCGAAACGGCGGGTGTTGCGCCGGATGTCGTCGCTCAGGCCGAACGCGTCGTGCACGACCACCACGCCGGGCCACGGCCCGGCGCCGGCAGGGACGGCCAGCGCCGCCCTGATCGGGCCGGTGGGTGTGGCGACGTCGACGTCGACCGGGGTCGGGCGCGACTGGTCCATCGGATGAGCTCGGGCCATACCGCGATGCTGCCACGTCAGCCGTCGGCGCCGACACCCCGGCTCTTGTCCGGCGCGGCCTTGCCGCTGATCAGCGGAAGATCGAGGTATGTCGCGATGCCGGGCGCCGCGGCGCACACGGCGGGTACGGAGTTCACGCAGTGGGCTGCCGTGCCCACCACGCCGTACTCGGGTCCCTGGCCGCCGACTTCGGATTGGAATCCCTTCACCGACACCGTGAAGTCGGGATGGCCGCGCACCTCCATCTCGTAGCGCTGCCCGTCGGGCCCGAACGACCATGCCGGGTCGAGGTTCTCCTCGCCCATCAGCCAGTTCACGGTGACACGGACGACGGGCTCGCCGTCGACGAGTGCCTCCCATCCGAACTTGCGGGCCGCCACCTGTCCGGGCTCGATGGGACCCATCGGCGAGTCGATCGGTGCGGTCGCGACCGCGATCTCCTGCGACGCGCGCACCTTCGGGTCGGCCGCGAATCCCAGCTGGTCGACGCACATCCGCACCGCCTGAATGAAGCCGGCGTCGAGCAACTTCTGCATCGGCCCCGTCAGCGCCTTGTCCGGCGTCTCACCGAACCCCATCACGTGCCTCAGGACGTCGGGCGCCTCATAGGTGCGCAGATCCGAGTACTCCTCCGCCCGGACGAAAGTGACTCCCGTCGACATCGCCGACAGCATCAGCGGGAACTTCTCGCTGATCCCCCCGGGCGCGATGCCCGTTCCGTGCAGTGTGGCGTTGCCTTCGAGCGCCGCGGCGCGCAGCGGGGCGCCGCTGCGCTCGCTCGGATAGAGCCAGCCGACCGGTGTCACGACGTTCTTGCCGGACCGCAGCAGCGCGGCGACTTCGTCGGAGTCGCCCATCAGCGGGGTGTAGATGACGGCGTCGGCCTGCAGCGCGAGGATCTCGTCGACGCTGGATGTGGCGGTGATGCCCAGGGGGCCGGTGCCGGCGATCTCCCCCGCGTCGCGACCGGCTTTGGCCGCCGAATGCACCCAGCAGCCGGCGAGCTCGAGCTCAGGGTGTTCGAGCACGCCCCGAATCGCGGCCACACCCACTCCGCCGGTCGCCCACTGCACGACCCGCAACGCCATGTCGCCTCCTCTGCAGAACTAGAACACGTTCTACCTCCCAGGTCTACACCAGGACCGGCTCGGGCCGGGAGGCTTTATGCGTTCTCGTCACCGCCGGTGATGGGCGCGCTACCTTGCTCAGCAGGGCAACGCAACGGTGCGAAGGGATGACAGAGATGAAGCGAGTGTTCGTCGTCGGCGTCGGGATGACGAAGTTCGAGAAGCCGGGCGGACGCGCAGCTTGCGGAGCGGACCATGAGAACCGCCGGGAGGGTTGGGACTACCCGCAGATGGCCAAGGAGTCCGGCACGAAGGCGCTCGAGGATGCCGGCGTCGACTACTCGGAGATCGAGCAGGGCTTCGTCGGTTACGTCGCAGGCGACTCGACCTGCGGACAGCGCGCTCTCTACGAACTCGGGATGACGGGCATCCCGATCGTCAACGTCAACAACAACTGTTCGACCGGTTCGACCGCGCTGTACCTGGGCGCCCAGGCCATCCGCGGCGGGCTGGCCGACTGCGTGCTGGCGCTGGGCTTCGAGAAGATGCAGCCGGGCTCGCTCGGCGGCGGTGCCGACGACCGTGAGTCGCCGATGAAGCGGCACATCCTGGCGCTCAACGAGATCGACGCGATGCAGTTCCCGGTGGCGCCGTGGATGTTCGGCGCTGCGGGCCGCGAGCACATGCGCAAGTACGGCACCACCGCGGAGCATTTCGCGAAGATCGGCTACAAGAACCACAAGCATTCGGTCAACAACCCGTACGCCCAGTTCCAGGACGAGTACAGCCTCGACGACATCCTGGCCGCGAAGATGATCTCCGACCCGCTGACCAAGCTGCAGTGCTCGCCGACGTCCGACGGGTCGGCGGCCGTGGTGCTCGCCGGCGAGGACTACGTCAGCCGTCATGACCTGGCCGGCCAGGCCGTCGAGATCGTCGGACAGGCCATGACGACCGACT
The DNA here is from genome assembly GCF_000266905.1 of Mycolicibacterium chubuense NBB4. The sequence continues at coordinate 4,313,328 of NC_018027.1, forward strand.
TCGCGTCGACCTTCGACGGCAGCGCCGCCAACATCATCGGCCATGACATGAATGTCAAAGCGGCACAGCAGGTTTACCAGCAGTCCGGGCTGGGTCCCGACGACTTCCAGGTGATCGAGTTGCACGACTGCTTCTCGGCCAACGAGCTGCTGCTCTACGAGGCCCTCGGGCTGTGCGGCGCGGGTGAGGCGCCCAAGCTGATCGACGACGACGACACCACCTACGGCGGGCGCTGGGTGGTCAACCCGTCCGGCGGCCTGATCTCCAAGGGCCATCCGCTCGGCGCGACCGGCCTGGCACAGTGCAGCGAGCTGACGTGGCAGCTGCGCGGCACGGCGGACAAGCGGCAGGTCGAGGGCGTCACCGCGGCACTGCAGCACAACATCGGCCTGGGCGGCGCTGCAGTCGTCACCGCCTACCAGCGCGCCGAACGCTAGACGCGCACCGAGCGCACGGTTTCTGACCGATCCCGCGGGATTTACGTCAGAAACCGTGCGCTCGAATGCTTCTCGCGGGCCCTACACCGGCGCGGGGATCCTCTCGGGCGCCGGCTCCTGGGCGCGCGAGCCGTCCTCGTCGTCCAGCATGGTCAGCTCGTCGAACGGATCATCGCCCGCCAGGACGGCGTGGACCTTGACCTTGTCGATCGTGTGGGTCCACGACCCGACCAGCAGCGTGGCGACCGCGTTACCCGAGAAGTTCGTCAGGGCCCGGGCCTCGGACATGAACCGGTCGATGCCGACGATCAACCCGACGCCGTCGAGCAGTTCCGGACGGTGCGCCTGCAGGCCGCCGGCCAGGGTGGCCAGCCCGGCACCGGTTACCCCGGCGGCGCCCTTGGAGGCGACGATCATGAACACCAGCAACCCGATCTGCTCCCCCAGCGACAGCGGGTCGCCGAGCGCGCCGGCGATGAACAGCGACGCCATGGTCAGGTAGATCGCGGTGCCGTCCAGGTTGAAGGAGTAGCCGGTCGGCACGACCACACCGACGGTGGAGCGGTCGACACCGAGGTGCTCCATCTTCGCGATCAACCGCGGCAGCGCGGACTCCGACGACGAGGTCGACACGATGAGCAGATACTCGCGGGCGAGGTAGCGCACCAACTTGAAGATCGACACGCCCGACACCAGCCGCAGCATCGCGCCCAGCACACCGAACACGAAGATCGTGCACGTCAGGTAGAAGCCCAGCATCAGCGTCAGCAGTTGGCCGACCGCCGCCCAGCCGGTCTGGCCGACGACATTGGCGATGGCACCGAAGGCGCCGATCGGAGCCAGCCACAGGATCATGGCCAGCACCTTGAACACCAGCTTCTGCAGGTGCTCGACACCACGCAGGATCGGCTCCCCCCGCGAACCGAGGCCCTGCACCGCGAAACCGACCAGCAGCGCCACGAACAACGCCTGCAGCACACTGCCTTCGGTCAGCGAGGAGAACAGCGACGTCGGGATGATGCCCTGCACGAAGTCGAGCAGACCACCGGCTTCATGCGCCTTGTCGGCGAGTTCGGCGCCCTTGCCCGCGGCGCTCGCCGACAGGTGCAGGCCCGACCCGGGGTGCAGGAGGTTGCCGACCACCAGGCCGATCGCCAGGGCGAACGTCGACATCGCCAGGAAATAGACGAAGGCCAGGCCGCCGACCTTGCCGACGGTGGCGGCCCTGCGTACCGATCCGATGCCCAGCACGATCGTGCAGAAGATCACCGGCGCGATCATCATCTTGATCAGTGCGACGAACATCGTGCCGAGGACGCCGACGGACTTGCCCACCTCGGGCGCGAGAATCCCGACGCCGACGCCGGCGACGACCGCGACGATCACGGCGAGGTAGAGCCAGTGGGTGCGGTCGCGCCTCTTGGGCGCCCCGGGCGGTGTCGGCTCGCCGGCCGGCCGGTCCATCGTGGTCGTCATGGCCCTGTCCTCCAGATTCGGAAGTGATGTGGTGGTCTGAGAAGATCGTGGGCGAGGACGTGAGCCCGGTCACGTTTTAGTGCATTGTGTTCAACCGACGACGTGTTCAACCGACGACGTGTTCAACCGACGACGTGTTCGACCGAGAGGTGCTGGGCGACAGATGGCGCGCATCCGCGCGGCGTGGCCGCGGTCGCTGGCCGGCCAGGCGATCGTGCTGCAGATCCTGGTGATCGCCGTCGTCGTGGCGGCCGGCAGCGCGCTGGCCCTGCTCGACGCCCGCCGCGACGGCGACTCCGCGGCCAGACAGCAGGTGCTGGGCATAGCGACCTCACTGGCCGATGCGCCGTCGACCGCCCAGGCGATCGAGGCGGGCCGCGCGACCGAGATCCTGCAGCCGGTCACCGAGGCGGTGCGAACCCACACCGGCATCGCGTTCATCACGATCATGGCTCCGGACCGGACGCGGTTCACCCACACCGACCCGAGTCAGATCGGCGGGGCCTACATCGGGACCATCGGACCGGCCCTGCGCGGAGAGACGTTCACCGAGTCCTACACCGGCACACTGGGCCCGTCGGTCCGCGCGGTGGCTCCGGTGCGCGACTCGTCAGGCCGGATCGTCGGGTTGGTGGCCGCGGGCATCCTGCAGAAGAGCCTGGCCGACCGCTGGCGCGCGCAGTGGCCGATCATCGCCGCGGTAGGCGTTGGCGCCCTGGCGATCTCACTCATCGGGGTCTGGGGCATCCGGCGCCGGCTGCTGCGCCAGACCCGCGGCCTGCGCCCAGAGGAACTGCGGGTGATGTACGACCACCATGATGCGATCCTGCACTCGGTCTCCGAGGGGCTCATCGTCCTCGAGGACGCAGGGGTGGCGCTGGTCAACGACGAGGCACGCCGGCTGCTGTCGTTGCCCGCGGGCCCCGTCGAGCGGGCGGATCTCCCGGAGTTCCTGCGCGAACACGACCCGGGTGTGCGAGACGAGATCCACGTCACCGACGACCGCGTGCTCGTCGTCAGCCGCTCGAAGGTCGGCCACCCCGGCGGCAGGGCCACAGACGGGTCCGAAGTCGTGACGATCCGCGATCGCACCGAACTGCAAGGCGCTCTCGGCGAACTGAACTCGCTCAAAGTGCTCACCGACTCGCTTCGCTCCCAGGCGCACGAGGCCGCCAACACGCTGCACACGATCGTGACGATGGTGGAGATGGGCCGCGCCGACGACGCCGTCACCTTCGCCACCGCGGAACTCGAACTGAGCCAGCACCTCGTCGACCGGTTGTCGGCCGCGGTGAGTGAGCCCGCGCTGGTGGCGCTGCTGCTGGGCAAGTCCGCCCAGGCCGGCGAACGAGGCATCGAGTTGACGATCACCGAGGACACCGCGCTGCCGGCCGACACCGACGAACTGCTGTTGAGCGGGCAGGAGATGGTGACCGTCCTGGGCAACCTCATCGACAACGCGATGGATGCCTGCGACCGCTCGGATCCGTGGGTCGAGGTGACGGTCAATCAGGACGACGAGCGACTGCTGATCCGGGTCGCCGACAGCGGAGAAGGCATGGACGCCAAGCTGTTCGAGAAGGCGATGCGCAGAGGTTATTCGACGAAGCGGGGCACCGGTGCCGATCAGCACGGGCTCGGGCTGGCGTTGGTCGCTCAGGTGGTCAACCGCCACCACGGATCGCTGCGCGCCGACGTGACCTACGGTTCGGTGGTGACGGTGACGGTGACAGCGCGGTGATCACGGTGCTGATCGTCGAGGACGAGCCACTGATCGCCGAGGCGCATCAGACGTATCTGGCTCGCCTGCAAGGCTTTTCGGTTGCCGCGGTGGTCCACAGCGCACGCGACGCCATGCGGGCGGCGTCGGAGGCCGCCGCCTCGGACACGCCGATCGACCTCGTATTGCTCGACATCGGGCTTCCGGACGCCAACGGCATCGCGCTGGCGTCGGCCCTGTCGGGATTGCGGCCGGCGCCCGACATCATCACGATCACCTCCGAGCGCGACCTCGAGATGGTGCGCGCGGCCATCGGGCACGGCGCGCTGGCCTATCTGCTCAAGCCGTTCACGTTCGCCGCTTTCCGGGACCGGCTCGAGCGCTACCAGCGCTACCGGGAAGCGTTGCCGGCCGGGACCGACGCGGCCAGCCAGGCAGAGGTCGACCGTGCGCTCGCCGAATTGCGCGTCGGACCGAATCGGGCCGCCGCGCCCAAGGGTGCGGCGCCGGCCACCAATGATGAGATAGCCCGCGTTGTCCGGGATTCCGGTGACGACGGCGTCACCGCCGACGAGGTCGCCAAGCAGGTCGGCGTCTCCCGGGTCACGGCATGGCGCTACCTCGAGCGGCTCGCGGACGAGGGCACGGTGGGGCGCCACACCGATTACGGCAAGGCCGGCCGTCCCAAGACCCGCTACCAGTGGCGCTGAGCCGGGTCAGACAGCGACCGGCTGCCGGTCTCGCGGCACGCTCAGCGCGATGGGATCAGTCGTCAGGAACTGGGAGTAGACCTTCTCGATCGTCGATTCGACGGCGTGCACGTCGACTGCACCGGAGTAATCGGCGACGAACAGCCGCGAGCCGTTCGTCGCCACACATGACGGGCGCGCATCGGCGGGCAGCGACTCGATGACCTCGAGGGTCAACGTGCACACCACCGCGACGCGGTCGTAGTCGACGACGTAGGCGCGGGCTTCGTCGGGGCTGACGGCCAGCTGGGTGGGTGCGCCGCCCAGTGTGAGGGTGTCGGTCACCGCGCCTGTCGCCAGGTCGATGGCGGCCACTGCGCCACCCACGGCGCGGTCGGAGGTCAGCGCGTAGACGGCGTCACCGGCATACGCGATGTCGCGGATCGGCGAGCCGACCGGGATGACGCGCTTCACGCGGGTGGTTTCCGCGTCGACGACGACGAGCTGGCTGCCGATGTCATCGGTGACCGCGACGTAGAGCCGCTTACCGCTGGGGTCGACGCGCACGGCGTCGATGTTGGCCGCCGGGGCCGAGCCGACCGCGATCGTGCCGATGCGCTCAGCCGTGGTGTCGATGACCGTCAGATCGACGCGGTCACCTTCGCTTCGCCCGGCGTACACGCGCTTGCCGTCGGGGCTGACGGCAAGCGCCGTCACGCCGGAGGACAGCGTGTACGTCGCGACGATGCGCCGGCTCTCGAGGTCGATCGCCGACACGGCGTCGCGCCCCACCGAAGCGGTCGCGACGTAGGCACGGTCGTCCGTGACAGCGACTGCGACCGGTTCGCCGTCGAGCGCGACCGTGTCGATGAGCGCCTGCGTCTCGTTCGTCAGGATGGACACGCTGTCGTCCAGCGGGTTCGCGACGACCACGGCGGCGCGGCCGACAGCGATGTCGCCGACCGGGCCGCGGCCGACGATGAGCCGACGCTGCGACGCCGTGTTTCCCTCGGAGACTGCAACCCGAGCATCGTGGATCACAGAAGAATCGTTCTTCCCATTACGCACCACCTGCCGCATGGGCATCAAAGACCTCAAAAAGTTTGCCATCTCTCGAAACACCTCCGCCTGGATGGTGTGCATCCGGCACTCGATTGTCGTCTCGGCACCCGTCTGGGCGCGGTCTGTGCCGAGTGTAGCGACGCAAAATCGCCGTTATTGACGGCAAAAATCGGTGACCGCCGATTTCCGCTCGTGCCTCTTAGCACTCGCTTAAGAAACCTCTTGTTATCCGGCCGTTATCTTTCATCGGCAATTCGGAAACGCCTCGTGTACAGCACGTAAACCATTAATGGCAATGACGTGGAGGCGGTGTGACAAAAACCTCTCGATAAGTGTTTCTTAGCATTGGCCGTCGAAGTGAGTCAGATATCACAGCGGGACACGCCAGCAAAACACGGGTCCCCGCAGACCGGCACCGTCCGTCACGAATGGACCGAATCGTCCGTCGGGAGCAGGGGGACGGATCAGTTCGCTGCAGCATCGACGTGCGAGCTCTGCGGGGTTGCGTCAGGCGGGCTCGGCACCGCGCAGTGTCGGGATACCGGTGGCGAGCGGAATCAACCCTTCGGGGTCGCAGAGTTCCAGCACCCGCGACACCGCCTTGCTGCCGACCACGCACCAGGTGACATCCTCGCGGCTGAGGTGGGCGCTGAGCGCGTACAGCGCGGACAGGCCGTCGAAGGCCATGAAATTCACGTCGGTGAGATCCAGGACCACACTGGCGCTGACGCCGGCCGCCTCCCGGACGGCGTGCGCGAAGTGCTTGGCATTCGCTGCGTCCACCTCGCCGCTGACCGAGACCGTGACTTCCTTGTCCGCGCCGCGGCCCTGGGTGCGGCACACAACAGTCAGCGCTGTCGACGCGACGGAGAAGCGTCGACAGTCAGCCGACCTGCTGCGGATGGACGTAACGGTCATCTCACGAGTTCACTGCGCTATGCCTGCTCGGCCTTCTGTCGCTCTTCGTTGGTCTTGGCTGCCGCGCGGGCGCTCTCGGCCTCGGCCTCCTTCTGGGCGGCTTCACGCTGAGCATCGGCTTTGTCCTGCTGAGCCTCGCCCTCACGCTGCAGGTCGTCACGACCCGTCACCACGCCGACCACCTCTTTGGCCTTGCCCTTGACGCCCTCGACGGCGCCCTTGACTGCTTCTTCCGGCCCCGAGTTGTTGTCACCCACGAGAAACGCTCCTTTGCGCAGTGTTCCTGCCCGGGGACGGCCACGCCGATACCGGGGAGCGGCTGCGCCGCTCAGCGAAGCCCTGGTTCCCATTGTTCGTGAAAAGAAAACATTCCTTTTTTCAGGAACGCCGCCGGGTCGCTGAACGCGCAGCTCAGTCGGCGGAATCGGTGGCGAAATTGGTCAACGCCACGTCGAGGGTGGAGAACAGCTCGACGAAGTCGGAGACGCCGGTGATCTTGAGAGGACGGCTGGTGGCCGGTCCGTCGGCGACGACGGCAAACCTGGTTCCGTCCCCGATGTGCTTTCTGGTGGTCATCAGGACCTGCATGCCCGCCGAGCCGAGGAAATCGACGTCCGTCATGTCGATGATGAGACCGGCGGGCCGCCGCGCCGCCGCGTCGCTGATGAGATCCTGCAGCTGTGGAGCCGTCAGCATGTCGATGGCACCGACGGCGGCGACGACCACGACGCCGTCCACATGGCGTTCGTTGAATTGCTGCACGTGCTGGGCCTCGTCTCGTATGGGCGCCCGCATCGGGGTCGCTGATGATCTCGGGAGGCTGCAGTCTGAACCCGGAAAGTCGTCAAGAGCGGACAATCTCCAACAGATTAACGAAGTGCCCGACCCGGCGTGCACGGTCACCGCGCGAAGCGGTCACCCGGCCGCCACGGGCGAGCGTTAACGTTGGAGATCAGAAGTGGAAACCCTGTACTGCCCGCCGTGAGGCGGATCGGAGGTACTGCAGTTCGCACGCGCACGCAACTGGCTGAGGAGATCGAGATCGGCCTCGCCGGCTCGCTGAACCCGCGCCGTACGGCGATGCGTCTTCTCTCGCTGCTGCGGCCGGAATTCGCCGACTGGGCATCGCTGGTCCTCCCCGACTCGACGACCGATGGCCTGCGCCTTCACGGTGGCGACGCCGTCGGTTTCACCGCGATCGTCGCGCGGTCGCCGCGCACCGACACGCGGTTGGAGCGTCTGCTGCGCACCGGCAACACCGATCTGATCCCGCTCGGCGAGAAGACCGCCGCAGCGCTGGCGGAGATGGTCCCCCTCGGCCGGCTCCGCGACGAAGTCGCGGTGATGGGTGACGGGCAGCTGCTCGCCGTGGGCCTGAACGCGCGGGGCGCCACGCTGGGCGCACTGATGCTCGCGCGGCGTAGCGGCTTCGACTCCGACGACGTCGCGTTCGCCGCCCGCATCGGCCTGCGCGCGGCGATGGCGCTGGACTCGGCCCGGCTCTACGAGGAACGGACGCAGATCGCGGCGGTGCTCAGCGGCGCGCTGCGGCCGCCGTCCCTGCCGGAGGTCGAGAACCTGCGGCTCGCTGCGCGGTATCGACCGGCCGCGGAGCACCTCGACATCGGCGGCGACTTCTACGACATCATCGGCTCCGGCAGCGACTGGCTACTCGCCCTCGGTGATGTGTCGGGAAAGGGAGTGAAGGCCGCCGCCGTGACGGGCCGGACCCGCCAGAGCGTCCGGACCGCCGCACACTTCGACCGCCATCCCGCTGCCGTGTTGCGGGCACTCAACGGCGCGCTCTACGGCCTGGCGGCCGACCAGTTCGTAACGGTCCTCTGCGCGCACGTCCGGGTGGCGGCCGATGGCGGTCACGCCGACGTCGAGCTCGCGACGGCCGGACATCAGGGGCCGATCGTCATCCGCGCCGACGGCCGCGTCGAACAACTCGAGATGTACGGCACTGCGTGCGGGATGCTGTCCGACGTCGAGTACCACGCGGTGCGCCTGCGGCTGCACCGCAACGACACGATGCTGATGTTCACCGACGGGGTGGAGGAAGCCCGCGGACCCGACGGGCTGTTGGGCGTCGAACGCCTCGTCGCCCTCCTGCCCGCCTATGCCGGTGCCGCGGCCGACGTCGTCTGCGAAGCCGTCGAGCAGTACGTCATCGAGCACGTCGACGGCGGCCCGCACGACGACATCGCACTGCTGGCGGTCTCATGCGGTCGCTGAACCCGACGCGCCCCGGCCCGGAGGCGTTTCGGGCGTACGACAGCGCGGTGGCCCGCGATGACGCCGGCGCGGCCACGGCGCTGGTGGAGCGGTTGCTCGACGACGGCGTCGACGCCGTCTCGATACTCACCGACGTGATCGCCGCCGCCCAGCGGGACAACGGCACCCGGTGGCAGCGGGGCGAGTGGACGGTGGCGCGAGAGCACGCCGCCACCGCGATCGCCGTCTCCGCCACGAAGGCGGTGACGCGGTACGTGCGCCGCACTCCCCCGACCCGGGGGCGGGTGCTCGTCGCCTGCGCCGAACGCGAATGGCACGCCCTGCCCGCGATGATCATCGACTGCGCGCTGCGCACCGACGGGTGGGACAGCATCCTGATGGGCGCGGCGACCTCGCCGGTGCGGCTGAACCAGTACCTGCAGGACTACGGACCCGAAGCGGTCGCGGTGAGCTGTTCGGTCCTGGGTTCGCTGGCCGCCACCCGCCGGTTCATCGAGGCCAGCACGGCCGCCGGGGTGCCGATCGTCGTCGGCGGACCCGCCTTCGGGGCCGATGACGTGCGGGCCAAAGCGCTGGGTGCGACCGGCTGGGCCGCCGACGCCGACGGGGCGGTCACCGCGATCGCACGCCTGCCCGCTGTGGTGCCACCCGCGACACCGCTGCCGGCGGCCGCCGCGGCAGAGCAGGGCGACCTCGAACACGATCACCGCCGTATCGTCGCCGCGCTGCGCTCCAGCTGGTCGGTCACCTCCGGATCCGCGCCCCCACCGGACATCGCCGACGACGTGTTCAACCAACTGCTGCATGCCATTTCGGCGGTGCTGCTGACCGGCGACAGCCGACCGGTCCCCGAGACAGCCGCCTGGATCGCCGACCTGATGATCACCAGGGGAAGGACCATCGCGGTGGTCCACGAGTTGGCCGATCGCGCCGCCGCCGCGCTCAGCGACCATCCGCTGGCGCGCGACATCGTGGAAACCCACTTCGCCGACGGCCTCTGACGCGATTGATCGTCCTTCGAGGAATCGCTTCGGCACCTCCCGGCGTTGAACGAGTTGGTTCGCAGGCTCGTTGTCACTGCAGTGGCCTCCCCGCCATGTGGGCCACCGATGCAGGGAGTGATCGTCATGAACAAGTTCATCGCCGCCGGTCTGCTGCCCGTGGCGGCGCTGCTGGCACTTTCCGCCACGGCGCAGGCGGAGCCGTCGCCATCCGGGTCGTCGCAGGGCCCGTCGGCCACCGAGACCATCAACCAACTCAAATCTCAGGGCCTCGATGTGCGGGTCAACCGGATCGGCAGCGGCCCGATGGACAAGTGCACCGTCGCCAACATCAGTCGCGCGGTGACACAGCCGCCCATCATCCCGGCCTTCGACTGGCACGACGTGAACGTGTTCACCCGCTACCCGCAGCCCGTGGTCACCGTCACGCTGAACTGCTCCAGGTGAGCGACCGCCGGGCGGTGTGAGCAGGCCGCGCTGCGCGCTCAATGCCTTTGTGAGCGGACCGGTTTCGAATCGTGACCGGATGCAAAGGTCGCACCTACGTCGAGCACAGCCCGGACAGAACCGGCGCCCCTAACGTCGACGCTCGTGTGGCGAGAGGCCACACACCTGTGACGACGAATGGAGCGACATCATGAAGTTCACCCGCACGCTGGGCGCCTCGGTGATTGCCGGAGGCATTGCACTCGCGGGTCTTTCCGCCGGCCTGGGCACCGCGAACGCCCAGCCCGGTCCGCACTGCGGGCAGCCGAACACGCCTGCCTGCCAGCCTGCTCCACGGTCCGACTGGCAGCACCGTGACATCGACCAGGGCCGTCGCGACCATCAGCCGTTCATGTACAACGGCCAGCAGGTCCACCCGCTGCCCGCCGGCAATGGCGACGGGTGGGGCTTCTGGTTCCTCGGCCGGTGGATCCGCCTCTAGATACCCCAGGTGCGTAGTAGATCAAGCGGCTGCGGTTTGTCGGTGCGCCCAGGCCTTGTGTTCCTCGTAGCGTGTGTGGTGGCGGAGGCAGCCGTGGAGGACGCCGACGAGCCGGTTCCCGAGTGCGCGTAGCGCTTGATGGTGGGTGTCGCCGGCTGCGCGGTGCTCGTCGTAGTAGGTCCGCGCACCGGGGCTTCGAAGCAGCGCGCAGAATGCCCATTGATCAATGGCGTCGTAGAGGCGTTTGTTGCGGACGTGGCGGGCCAGCACGGCACGTTTTCGACCCGACGCGATGGTCAACGGTGATGTTCCGGCGTAGTTCTTGCGACACTTGGCCGTGGTGAACCGGTTCGGGTCGTCCCCGAACTCACCGAGCACCCGGGCGCCGAGCACGACACCAAGTCCTGGCAGGGAGCGGTAGATGTCGGCGTCCGGGTGTGTCTCAAAATGGTCGGCCAGCGCGGTTTCCAGGTCGGCGATCTGGGTGTTCAACGCCGCGATGACATGCACCGCCGCGGTTGTGGTGGCCCCAAACGCAGCCGCGACCGCGGGGGGTGCGGTGAGGTGCTTGCGCCGCAACACGGCTTGGATCTCGGCGGCGCGTGCCTCGATGTTGCGTTGCCGCCCAGCGGCTTTGAGTGCCGATCCGATCTTGGCCAGGCTCAGTTGGGCACCTTGTTCAGGTGTCGGTGCACGTCCCAGGATGGCCAGTGCGTCGCCGTCGGTGAGCGCATCGAAGGCCTCTAATGCGGCGGGGTAGTACTCCCGCAGCGCGCTGCGCAGCATGTTGGCATGCCGGGTGCGCGCCCAGATCAAACTCTGATGCGAGCGGGCCAGCACCTTGATCGCCTCAGCATCGGGGCTGTCGCCGGCGATCTGACGGTGGTTGTGCCGGTCGGTGCGGACCAGATCGGCCAAGAGCTTGGCATCAGCGGCATCGGACTTCGCCCCCGCCACGTGATGTCGATCACGGTAGCGAGCGGCTGCCATCGGGTTGATCGCCCACACCTGATAGCCGGCCGCGGCCAACGCTGAGACCCACAGGCCGCGATCGGTTTCGATGCCGACCAGCACCTGGTCGGGTTGGTCGGCGTGGACGGCGATCAGCTCGTGCAGGGCCCGGATACCGGAGAGGCCCTCGGGTAATCGCCGCGCCGCCAGCCGTTGGCCAGCCTCGTCCATCAGATACACGTCGTGATGGTCTTCGGCCCAGTCGTCGCCGACGAAGATCATCAGTGCCCACCTCCCTGCAGTCGTCGTTGACTCACATCAAGCCCGAGGGCACCCCGCGGCGACCTAATGGATCAGTGCTCGCGTCGGCACGACACCCCATCAGCGCTATAAGCGACCTCACCGAACCGGCCGGGGCACGATCTAGAGCTAGGAGTCGAACGGCACTCCAGGCGCACACAGTGCTCACCGACCAGCGGCTCGATGATCAGCGTCGCCGCACCGGATCGCAATCCATTCAAGGCTCGCCGATCAACTCCCATTAGGCGTTCTCCCGGCGGTGTGGACGGGCGTGGGACCGCGTTCGTCCACACCGCCGCCCAAACTCCTCGCGCGCGCCTCACGCAAAAGTCTCGACCATCACTTTAGCCTTGGTGGCCGTGACCACACTGCTCGAGCCGTCGTTGGCGGAACTGGACTTCGAGCCCGACATCCTGTGCACCTGCCGCAGATTCTGCGGCCCTCTCGCGCATCCGGCGCAGTGGTGGGTCACGCTGTCGTGCGGATGTCCCTACCCGATGTGCCAGCGCGCGCTGCGCATCGCCAACGTGCGCCTCAAAGTCCGGCCGTTGACGTGCCGGCATTGCGAGACCGACCAGATAGCCATCCGGTCCGTCGTGCGCATCTAGCGGCCCGCGTCGGTCGGACGCGCCGAGTCTTCTTCGCGCGCAGGGCTTTTCATTTCCAGCACCTCGGCCTCCGGCGCCTCGTCGGACCTCATCACCGCCGGACGCATCCGCTCGGGCAGCATGCGCAGGATCACTGCGATCAGCCCCACGATCGCGAAGGCAGCGGCGCCGAGGACCACAGCGGGCGCGCCGGGGAACACGTTCTCCAGCAACAGATACGCACCGAACAGCAGGAACAGCGCCGCCGCCGCGAGCTGGATGAACCGCTCCGGCAGATGCTTGCCCGCCACCGCACCGACGATGATCGCGAGGCCGTCAGCGGCGACCATGCCCAGCGTCGAGCCGATCCAGACACCCAGCCAGTTGTGATCGGCGGCGAGCGTGATCGTGGCGAGCATCGTCTTGTCGCCGAGCTCGGCCAGGATGAACGCCGATGTCACGACGAAGAACGCGGGCGCGGTCGCCTTGTCCGCCCGGGAGGCCTCCTCGTCGGACAGCGAGTCGCCCCGCAGGGTCCACAACCCGAAGAAGACGAACATCGCGCCGGCCAACACCCCGAGCAGGTGGGTGGGCAGCGCGGCGCCGAGGTAATGACCGATGGCCACGGACAACACATGCACCGCCGTGGTGGCCGCGGCGATGGCGGTCAGCACCACCCACCACCGGTAGCGCAGCGCGAACATCATGGCGACGAGCTGGGTCTTGTCGCCGAGCTCGGCGACGAAGATGACGGCGAAGCTCAACAGCAGTGCGGCTGACACCCACAACTCCTCGGTCCTGTGATCGCCGCTCGGAGTCCGGGAACACGCCTCCGGCCGGCAACCAAATCGGTTGGTACAGCCGAAGGTCTCGCCCACCGGCACAGCGCCGGTCCGGATGACCGGGCTCCTGCGGTTTCCCGCCGGCAGCCAGCATGTCGACCATCCGATTGGGGGGCTACTCCCCTTCGTTGCAGTCAGGTTACCCATACCTTCATCGAGAGCGCAACCCGGCCGAATCGAAAATGGCTCTGCGGCAATAAGTTTGACTGTGCTGCCAATCGATTTCGGGAGCCCTCACAATATGATGGCGGAGCCGGAACTCGAGCTTCCGGGCGGCGACTGCACTGTCCTCACCTCCGGCGGGTTTCACCGATCGCGATTGTGGAGAACCTCGTGCTGACCACATCGACGAGCTTGGAGGTGCCGCCGTGGAACGGAACAACAACCCGCCGCCCACGCCCGAAGACGCCACGAAGGCGACCGAGGAACAGCGCGAGTTGCAGGACAAGCTCGAGCACCAGAACGAGGACCCCGAGGCTCCGGCGGCCACCCAGTCCTACCGCCAGATTCCCGACGAGTCCTGAGTCGGACACCCGGCGGGAGTGGATTTCGCGCAAAGACGAGACCCCGGCCGACGACCGGCGTAGCGTGACGCCTCAGCAAACGCTCGGGAGGGGGTCTGATGCGCGCCACGATCATCATGACGGCCGTCCTCGCCGGGTCGGTCCTCGCCACTGTGTGGGCGGCTCCGGCCTTCGCCGACGACACCGACGACGTGTTCATCGACGCGCTCGACTCAGAAGGCATCCCGTTCTCGACCACGGAAAACGCCATCACCCTTGCCGACGCGGTGTGCGATTACGTGGCCGCCGGACAAGCCCGCGACCAAGTCGCCGTGGAGATCATGGGGCCGGCCAACTGGACGGCCGAGCAGAGCGGGTTGTTCGTCGGCGCAGCAACCCGGTCGTACTGCCCGTCCTAGGACGCCGTCAGAGCCCCTTGGGGACGTCACCGCCGGTGGCCGCCGACGCCGTGAGCAGCCGGTCGCGGAGGCTGTCGTAGATCGGCGGCGAACCCGTGAGGAATGCGGCGAGGACCGCCGCGGCGGTGGCCGCGAGCATCGGCACCGCCACCGAAGTGGTGGCGGTCATCTCGATGACGATGGTCATCCCGGTCAGCGGGGCGCGCACCGTCGCACCGAAGAACGCGGCCATGCCGACGACGGCCATCGGCACCGCCAGGTCGGCGACATCGCCCTGCCACGCGGCGTCGAAGCCCCCGGCGAACAGGACTCCCCACAGCGCGCCCACGGCCAGCAGCGGCGCGAACAGTCCTCCCGGCACCGCCGCGGAGTACGAAAGCGGACCCGACACGAACCGCAGCGCGAGATAGCCGACGACCACCGGGAGGACGACGCTGTGTCCGCCGATGAGCATCTGGGTCAGGGTGTCGCCGTCACCGACAGTCAGCGGATCGACGTAGAGGGCCAATCCGACGATGCCGCCGATGACGGCCGCTTTCGTCACCGTCGACACCCGGGGCAGCGCGGCGACGTGATCGAGGAACCAGAGCACGACCCGGTTGTAGAAGGCGCCCAGAAGCCCTGTCAGAAGGCCGAAGACGACGAAGAGCGGAAGCCACGCGAGATCGGGAGCCGCGACGGGTTCGACGGCGAAGGCGGCATGGTTGCCGAGGATGAGCCGGGAACAGCCGACGGCGGCGGCGGAGGCGAACAGGGTCGCCAGAACGGTCTGCAATCGGAAGGAGCGCGTCACCTCCTCTGCGGTGAACAGCGTGCCCGCGAGCGGCGCATTGAAGGCGACGGCCAGACCCGCCCCGCCCAGCGCGCTCTGCATCATCCTGACGTCCGTGTCGGGCAGCCGGGCGCGTCGCGCAGCCTCGGCACCCACGGCGGCGCCCATGTGCACCGTCGGCCCTTCGCGGCCGAGCACGAGCCCCGAGCCGATCGCCAGGACGCCACCGACGAACTTGGCGACCAGCAGGCGAAGCAGCGGCGGCTCGGCGATCCCCCGGAACACGGCCTCGACATGCTGGATTCCGCTGCCGGCGGCCAGCGGCTCCCACCGCACGATCAGCGCGGCGAGCATCGCGGCGGCCGCCGCAGCGGCGATCGGGATCAGCCACCCCGGCCCCGGCAATCGATGTGCCCACTCGGCGATGTCGACGCGCAGAGCCTCGGCCTGTTGCAGGCACCACCGGAACGCACCGCCGACGAACCCGATCACCGCGCCCGCGAACACCGCGGTCAAACAGACGAGAACCGTTCCGCGCACGGCTGCCGCCGAGTCGTCGGAACCAGGAAATGCCGTCATCGCTCCCCGCGAATCATGAGCCGTATCGCGACGTCGCTGTCCGGCCGGGCCTACAGTTTCGCAGATCGGCATCGTGTGGTGCAGCCTCGGCAGCTGCGCCGGTCAGATGGGAGCGTCGTACCCGTGAGCAACCCTTCTTCTGGACCCGCGCCCGACTACCCGCAGGCGGCAGCGGCACGGGGCCGCGTCGAGCCCGCCCCGCGGCGAGTTCGGGGCTTCCTCGACGGAGACCTGGTCTTCGACACCACATCGGCACGCTACGTCTGGGAGATTCCGTATTACCCGCAGTACTACATCCCGCTGCGCGACGTTGGCGAAGGACTCCTTCGCGACGAGAACCACCCTCAGCGCGTGCAATTCGGCGCGTCGCGCAGGTTCGCGGTGGTCGCGGGCTCTCGAGCGATCGAGGGGGCGGCGCGGGTCTTCGACGACGGCGTGGCAGCGGGATTGGTCCGGTTCGAGTGGGACGCGCTCACCTGGTTCGAAGAGGATGAGCCGATCTACGGTCATCCGCGCAACCCGTACGCCCGCGTGGACGCGCTGCGCTCGCATCGACATGTCACCGTTGCGCTCGACGGCGTCATGCTCGCCGACACCCGAAGTCCCGTACTGCTTTTCGAGACCGGACTGCCCACTCGGTACTACATCGACCGCACCGACGTCGCGTTCCTCCATCTCGAGCCGTCCGCGACCCGGACGCTGTGCCCCTACAAGGGCGTCACCTCGGCCTACTGGTCGGTGCGAGGTGCCCGCGGCGTGCAGGCCGACCTGGCGTGGACATACAACACACCTCTGCCGGCCGTCGCGCCGATCGCGAACATGGTCGCCTTCTACAACGAGAAGGTCGACATCACCGTCGACGGCATCGAACTCGACCGTCCGCGAACCCATTTCAGCTGACTGATCCGACCTCACCGGTCCGTTGACACACCGGGGCCGAAGGTCGCCCGTCCGAAGTCCCTTCGGCCCTATTACAGCCGAGCGACGCCGCAGATCATCAACTTCGTCGGTGGAGGGGTCGCCGGGGCGTGTCCCCGGCGTCCGACGCAATGGCGTTGGACGGATCCGGAAGGGCGCAGATGCGACTCGTGCTCAAGACGGCCGTCCTCCTGTTCACGGCGCTCAGCGCCGCGGCCGCACTCATCGCGACGCCGGTGGTCACACTGGCCGTGACCCTCGCGGCGACCGCTCTGATCATGGGCGGCACCTCGCACCCGTTGAGCGTCCCGGAGGACACACCCGAGTTCATCGCGGGCTACGTGCACAACGCGGCCGGTGACTACATCGCACCGAGCGGGCTGTGCGGTGCCGGCTGTCCGCTGGTGGCCGTCCACACCCCGGAGGAAATCAAGTTCGTCACCGGCTGGAAAGACATGACCTTCGACCAGTCGGTGGCGCTCGGCCGGCAGAACCTCAACGACTGCGTACAGGGCCGACCGTGCACGGTGACGCTGGCGCCGTACACCCAGACCGGGCCGCCGCGCACGGTGAGCGACAGCGCGTATGTCGTGTACTCCTACTCGGAGAGTTCGACCGTCGCCACCGACGAGAAGCGATACCTGATCGCCCATCCCGCCCCCGCTGACGTGAGCTTCCTGATGTTGGCCAACCCGAACCGCCCGAACGGGGGCATTCTCGAACGCTTCGCCGGCGTCCACATCCCGATCCTGGGGGTGACGTTCAACGGGGCGACACCCACCGACTCCCCGCGCTCGGCGCCGCTGACCACCGTCGACATCGCCCGCCAGTACGACGGCTGGGCCGACTTCCCGACCAATCCGCTGAACCTGCTGTCGGACCTGAACGCACTCGTGGGCACCGTTCTGGTGCACGGTAACTATTTCGGCGTGGGTACTCCCGAACTTCAGGGCCAGTATCAGGACACCACGTACTACCTCGTTCCGACACCGGTCGTTCCGCTGCTGATGCCGTTGACGTGGATTCCACTGGGCGGACGGGCGCTTGCCATCGCGTTGGATCCGGCGCTGCGCGTCCTGGTCGAGACCGGCTATGACCGCACCACGAATCCCGGGGCACCGACTCCGGCCCGCTACTTCTACGTGCCGAACCTGGTACACGCCGCCGTCGACTTCGCCGTGGCCGTCCCGACCGGATGGGACAACGCGATCAGCTACCTGACCCACAACCCCACGCTCCGGCCTTTCCACACCAAGGTCCCCGACAGTCCCTACGGAGTCGGTGGACCGCCGGTCTACACGAACGCCGTCGACCCCTACGGTGATCCCACGCCCTATGCCGCCACGCCGTCGACGGCAGAGGCGGCACCGGCGGCTGTCCTCCAGCGCCGGGGTCGCGAGCACATGCCCCAGACCGCGCCGGATTCCCCGAACGACGCTGCACTGCAGGATGTTCCGGACGTCCGACCGGAGGACGGGACCGTGCCGCCGGAAGGCACTGCCGAGGCGCCGGTCACCACTGCGGCGGACCCCTCACCTGAGCTGATCGACCGCGGCATAGACGTCGGCGGCGCCGATGACGGTAAGGATTCCCAGGGCCAGCGCCCCGCGCCGGCGGTTCGCACCGGACCCCGCCAAACCTTTCACCAGCAGCGCCACATCCAGCACGTCGCCCACCGTGCGCGTCCACACCAGCCGCGGTGAGCCCATGAGGACCGCCGCCCCGTGTCCGCACTCCCGGGCGCCCAGGGCGCGGATGACCCGCCGGGTGCGCGGCGAGGGCCGGACTCCGGCGACGCGCGCGACGCCGTCCGGGGCGATCAGTTCAGACGCGCCGAGCCCGACGCTGGCGATGCCCAGTGTGCGAGCGAGTGATGTGTGGTGCTGGGACGGTGTCGACGTCATCGTGGGGTGTCTCCTTTGGCAGGGCCTCGACCAACTCGCGCACAGGCCACCTACCCGGTATGCCGGCATCGAACCCTGTGCCGGCGAAGGACCTCGGTCGCCATTTGCAGGGGAGAAAGTCCTTCGTCGGCTGCGGACCGGTGTGACAGGGCCGCTGTACCGCTTACCGTGGTGTAGAGGAGCACACGATGAACGAATTCATGCGCAGCACTGACGCATTCACCTGGTCCATGGAAAGCGATCCGCGTCTGAGATCGACTGTGGTGACCGTGATCCTGCTGGACCACTCACCGAACTGGGACGAGGTCCGCGATCGGATAGAGCGGCTCACTCGCAGCTTCCCGATGTTCCGGCAGAGGGTCGTGCCATCGCCGTTGCAGGCCCCACCACGGTGGGAGGATTGCACCGATTTCGATCTCGACTTCCACATGCGCCGGTTGGCGGTGCCTGAAGGAGGCTCGTTCGACGACGTTCTCGAACTGGCCCGGCTGGCGCAGATGGAGGATTTCGACCGGGCCCGGCCGCTGTGGAAGATCACGCTGATCGAGGGGCTGCCCGACGGTCAGGCCGCCGTGCTGTGCACCTTCCACCACGCCCTGTCCGACGGTGTCGGCGGAGTGCAGATCGCGATGGCGCTCTTCGGCCTCAGCGAGTTCCCGAGCACGGAGATCACCGAGCCGGAGGTGTCGCCGCAGCCGCTGCTCGGCGACTACCGCGACGCCGCCCGCTACGGCGCCGGCCTGATGGAAGAGGCCGCGACCGGAGTGCTGTCGACCATCCCCCGGTTGCTTCTCGACGGCGCCCGCAACCCGGTGCGGACGCTGAGTTCGGCGGCCGAGATGGCCACCTCCGTGTATCGCACCGTGCGCCCGGTCAACAAGACAGGGTCGCCGCTGATGAAGAAGCGGACGCTGATCCGTCGGCTCGATGTGCTCGACGTCCCGATGCCGCAACTGCGCGAAGCCGCGCATCGCAGCGGGGGCGCCCTCAACGACGCGTTCGTCGCCGGCGTGGCCGGGGGTCTGCGTCTGTACCACGAGAAGCACGACATCGGCGTCGGAGACCTGCACCTGACGATGCCGGTCAGCCTGCGCGCCAAGGACGATGCCGTCGGAGGCAACCGGATCACCCTGATGCGGTTCGACATTCCGGTGGGGGTCGCCGACCCCGCGCAGCGCATCCGGCAGATCCACGAATGCACCGAACGGGTCCGGCACGAGAAGTCGTTGCCCTACACGCAACTGATCGCCGGATTCCTCAACCGCGTGCCGCGCTGGTATATCGGTTCGATCCTGCGGCATGTCGATTTCCTGGCCAGCGATGTGCCCGGAATTCCGGTGCCCGTCTCCCTCTGCGGCGCAAAGGTGCTGACTCAGTACGCGTTCGGGCCGACTATCGGCTCGGCGGTGAACGTCACGCTGCTGACCTACGTCGACACCTGCGCGCTCGGCATCGACGTGGACACGGGTGCGATCCCGGACGCCGAACTGTTCAGCGAGTGCCTGAAGGCGGGCTTCGACGAGGTGCTGGCGCTCGCGGCGGAGTGAACGTACGTCAAGTGACCGGCGTGCCCGGCGATCCCGAAGCCGGTGCGCCGCTCAGAGGTCGATGACGACGTCGTCGGCAGGCGTGGTGATGCACAGCAGGACATTCCCGTCGGCCGGCGGCTCCAGCGGCTCGGCGGTGTAACGGACCTGTCCGGAGACAAGGGCTGTTTCGCAGGTGTGGCACACGCCCGTGCGGCACGACCACCGGGTCGGCACGTCGCAGGCTTCGGCGAAGTCGAGGAGGCTGGTGTCGCTCGGTCGCCACGGCGCAGTGAGCCCGCTGCGCGCGAACTGGACGCTCGGTCCCGTTCCGGGAAGCCCTTCCGGAGGGTGCGGAGGTCGTGAGCCGACAGCGATGACGCCGGGTGTGATCGCCGTGCGGGCGCCGAACCTCTCGGTGTGCACGCGCTCCGGCGGGAACCCGCACACCACGAGGCCGGCGGTGACATTGTCCATGAACGACTGTGGCCCGCAGACGAAGACGTGCGCCGCGACCGGCAGACCGAGCCTTTGCAGCGCCTCGGCGGAGAGCCGCCCCGCATGGTCATAGTCGACGCCCAGCCGGTCACCGGCGGCAGGGCTGCTGTAGAAGATGTCGGATCGGCTGTGCGGCAATTGGTTCAACACGCGTCGCGCCTCGCGGGCGAAGGCGTGCTGAGACCCGTCACGGGCACCGTGGACCCACCAGACGAGCCGAGCGGGTGTATCGGCCACTGCGTAGAGCATGGACAACACCGGTGTCGCGCCCACTCCCGCCGATATCAGGATCACCGGGGACGGCCCGTCGTCGAGGACGAAGGTTCCCCGCGGGGCCGCCACGTCGACGAGAACACCGACAGCCACGCAATCGTGGAAGTAGCCGCTGACCGTCCCCGAGGGCTCCCGCTTCACGCCGATCCGGTACTCCCCTGCCCCGGGCTGGTTGGACAGGGAGTAGTTGCGGACCAGTGACCGACCGCCCCGCTCGACGCGGACGACGATCGATTGCCCGGCAGACCATTTCGGAAGCGGGGTGCCTTCGGGGTCGCGAAGCAGTACGGAGCGCACGTCCCGGCTCTCGTCCTGGACGGCAGCCACCTCGAGCTGCCGGAAGCCGCGCCAGGCGGCGGGAGGCGCAGGTGCACCGGTGAGCCCGCTGTTGCCGGACGCGCCCGGTCGGGCCGTGTCCTGCTCGAGCAGGCTCTGCAGCGCTGCCTTCCACCCCGGGCTCAACGCCGGGATGCGCAGTGCCCGCGCCAGCGCGTCGCGGGGGTGGCCCGGCAGGTAGAGCAGCGCATCGACCTCGGCGACGGTGACGCGTTCCGGGCCGCTGCCGATCTTGGCGATGCCGGCGCCGGCCTCCACCTGTCCCTCGGCCAGCACCCGGCAGTAGAACCCGGGCCGCTGATGGGCGACGAGCAGGGCCGCCATGCGCGGCTCACCGAGGCGCATCCCGACGCGGTAGCAGGTGACCCGCGGCTGCGTCACCTCGAGAACCACCTCGCCGATGCGGTACCGATCGCCAATGCACACCTCGTCGTCCGGCAGCCCGTCGACGGTCAGGTTCTCCCCGAACGCTCCCGGCGCCAAGTCCTCCCGGCCGAGTGTGGACGCCCAATACCGGTACGACGCAAGCTGATACACCAGTACGGCGCGGTTTTCGCCACCGTGGCCGCCCAGATCGCCTTGGCCGTCGCCGTCGACGTTGAGCCGGCGGATCCAGCGCGGTCCCGCCACCGGGGACTTCCACGCGCCGGTGCGCACGGTGCGCCCGTTCCACGCCACGTCCCGGGGCATTCCGACGTTGACCGACACCAGCGTGGCCATCTGCCGTCTCCTGTCCGAGCGCCGCACCGGCGTCAGTGCAGCGGGATGTCGTGACCGCGCTCGTCGTCGGGCCGCGGGCCGAAATATCGCCGTTCGGACTCGTCGATGGCGACGTCGTTGATGCTGGCTTCCCGCCGGCGCATCAGTCCGTGGTCGTCGAACTCCCACAGTTCATTGCCGTAGCTGCGCCACCATCGGCCGGTGGAGTCGCGGCATTCGTACTGGAACCGCACCGCGATCCGGTTGCCATGAAAGTCCCACAGACTTTTTCGCAGCGCGTAGTCGAGTTCGCGTTGCCATTTGGCGGTGAGGAAGTCGACGATCTGATCGCGGCCGGTGAGGAACTGGTCACGGTTGCGCCACACGCTGTCGGTTGTGTACGCGAGACTCACGCGGTGCGGGTCACGAGTGTTCCACGCGTCTTCGGCCGCTTGCACTTTCTGCCGTGCGGTCTGCGCATCGAAGGGCGGAAACGGTGGGCGTACGTCAGTCACGCCAACCGCCAGTCACGGATCTGCCGCTGAACCACTCGGTGATTATGGCCCGCCGAGCCACGAACCGCTTACCCGCCGGGCTGAGGTCCGGGCGGCGGGCCGAGCGGCGGCGACGTCGTGGTGGTCACGACCGAGGTCGTGGGCGTCACCGGTGTCGTCGTCACGGTGGTCGTGGGACTGCTCGTCGCGGGCGCCGGGGAGGTCGCCGTCGGACTGGTGGTGGCGGGTGCACCCGGAGCAGCGGTCGTCTCGGTGACGGTCGACGTGCTGGTCGCGACGGACGTCGACGTACCGGCAGCGCTCGCCGGCGCGAGGACCGCACACGCGACGCGGGCGCCCGCATCACCGGTGGCGAGGGTCTCCGCGTCCGGGCCCGGCACACCGTCATGCGTGTAGCGCTGGGGGATGTTGGCGAAGTTGTCCGGGCCTGCGTGGATGATCAGGGCGCTGCCCTCGGGGCCTTTGAGATCGTCGGCCTTGAACGCGTCGGTGGTCGCCACGACCTTGCCCGACCCGTCGGCGCGGACGAACAGCGGTGTCAGGTCACCGCTGGCCGGATGCTCGGTGCGGCCGCCGACCTGCAGATGTCCGCCTGCGGATTCGAAGTTGCCGGGAGGGCCGCCTGTCGGGGCGACGGAGTTGGCCTCGCACTTGCCGATGGAGTGGATGTGCATCCCGTGGCTGCCCGGAGAGAGAATTCCTCCCGCAACCGTCTCCACGGTGACCGTCGCGTAGCCGCCCGTGAAGTCGATCGTCGCGTTGGCCACCGGCTTGCCGTCGGGCGTCTTCAGCTCGGCCTTCATGGTCTGAGCACCTGCCGCCGCCGACGTCGTCGTCGCGGAGGTGGTGGAACTGCTCGTCTGTTCGCTGCTGTTCTGACTCGAGTTACAGCCGGCTACCACGACCACAGGGGCCGAAAGCAGCGCGGCGGCTGCCGTTGCGCGCTTCCACATCGACGCCGAGTACCCCGAATCGCTGATATGAACCACTCGAGCCGGACTTTTTTGTTTCGACGTGATGCGGCAACCGGCAAAGCGATCACAGCACCTTGGACAAGAAGTCCTGCAGTCGCGGATGCTTGGGATGGTCGAACACCTCGGCCGGGATGTCGTCCTCGACGATGTTGCCGTCGGCCATGAAGATCACTCGCGAGGCCACTTCGCGAGCGAATCCCATCTCGTGGGTGACCACCACCATCGTCATCCCCTCTGCGGCCAGCGTGCGCAGCACCTCGAGGACGTCTCCGACCATCTCGGGGTCCAGCGCGCTGGTGGCCTCGTCGAACAGCATGATCGACGGGTTCATCGCCAGCGCTCGGGCGATCGCCACGCGTTGTTTCTGCCCGCCCGACAGGTTCGCGGGTTTGACGTGGGCCTTCTCGGCCAACCCGACCTGACCGAGCAGCTCCATCGCCCGCTTCTCTGCCTCCGCCTTGCCCATCTTCTTGGTCAGCAGCGGCGCCAGCGTCACGTTCTGCAGCGCCGTCATGTGCGGGAACAGGTTGAAGTGCTGGAACACCATGCCGATGTGCTGGCGCACCTTGTCGAGATCGACCTTCTTGTCCGTCAGATCGAACTCGTCGATGGTGACCTTGCCTCCGGTGATGTCCTCGAGCTTGTTGAGGCAGCGCAGGAATGTCGACTTGCCGGACCCGGACGGGCCGATGACGCAGACGACCTCGCCCTCCTTGACCGTCGTGGTGATCCCGTCGAGCACCACCAGGTCACCGAACGACTTCTTGAGTCCTTCGATGCGGATCTTGACGGCGCCCTTGCGTTCCGTCGCGGTTTCGGATACCAGCTGGTTCATTTCACGGTGCCCCTATTTGACTAGCCGGCGTTCGAGCCGATCCGAGAGTTTCGTCAGCGCCATGATGACGATGAAGTAGATGATGCCGATGATCAACCACATGTTGAACGACTGGAAATTGCGGGCGATGATGATCCGGCCGGTCTGGGTCAACTCGGCGATGCCGATGACCGACAGGATCGAGGTGTCCTTCAGGGTGATGACGAATTGGTTGATGTAGGACGGGATCATCGTCCGGATCGCCTGCGGCAGGATCACCCGGCGCATCGTCGGCAGATAACCGATCCCCAGGCTGCGCGCGGCTTCCATCTGCCCCTTGTCGACGGATTGGATTCCGCCACGGACGATTTCGGTCATATAGGCCCCGGCGTTCAACGACAGTGTGATGATGCCCGCGGTCAGCGCCGACATCTGGAAGCCCAGCGCCGAGGGAATGCCGAAGTAGATGAAGAACGCCTGCACCAGCAGCGGTGTGCCGCGGAAGATGTCGACATAGGTGGTGCCGACGGCGCGCAACCAGACGGCCCGTGACACCCGGAACAGCCCGAAGATGGTGCCCAGCACCAGGGCGATCGCGATGGAGACGACCGTCAGGATGACGGTCATCTTGAGGCCTTCCATCAGGATCGGGAAGGTGCTCTTGAGCAATCCGAAGAACGAGTTGTCGGCGGTCGACGCGCCCTTGCCCAGATAGGTGTCCAGGATCTCGTCATAGCGGCCGGACTGCTTGAGATGTTTCAGTCCGGCGTTGAACTTCTGCAGCAGTTCGGCGTTACGGCCCTTGTTGACGGCGAACCCGTAGCTGGCGCCCGCCTCCTTCTTGGTGACCGTCTTGAAGCCGTTGCCCTGGGCGATGCCGTACTGCAGCACGGGATAGTCCTCGAAGACGGCCTGCGAATTCCCGGTTCGCACCTCGTCGAACATCGACGCACTGTCGGCGAAGTAGACGGTGCTGAAGCCGTACTTGTCCTTGATCGACTCGGCGAACGCGGCGCCCTCGGTCCCGTTCTTGACCGCGACGCGCTTGCCGCGCAGGTCCGCGTAGGACTTGATGTCTTCGTTGGTGTCCAGCACCGCCATCTGAACGCCCGACTCGAAGTAGGGATCCGAGAAGTCGAACACCTTCTTGCGCTCGTCGGTGATCGACATCCCCGCGATGACGCCGTCGACCTGGTTGGCCTGCACCGCCTGCAGGGCGGCGTCGAAGCCCAGCGGCCTGATGTCGACCGTGAAGCCCTGATCCTTGGCGATGTCTCTGATGAGGTCCATGTCGATACCGACGAAATTGCCGTTCTTGTCCTGGAATTCGAACGGCGCGAACGTGGTGTCGGTGGCGATGACGTAGTTCTGCCCCTGCGCCTTGGCATTCGGAGCCGCGGCGACTCCGGCGCCGAACCCCACGACGAGCAGCGCTCCCATCAGGAAGACGAGCCGGCGGCCGACTCGCGCTCGCCATCCCGCTGCCTTCGGGTCGGCGAGTACCGACGAACCGGCGTGCATGCTGGCCTCCCGTCTGATCGTGATCGGAAAGCCTCACGCTAGACCCCGGGAAGCCTCGCCATGCCCGGTTACCGGTGATCGTGTCGGCCTACGGCCGACCAATCGAGGGTGACAGGTGAGTCACTCGACCACGAACACCGGGATCAGCCGGTCGGTCTTGGTCTGGTACTCCGCGTAGGGCGGGTACGCCTCGACCGCCAGTGCCCACCAGTGTTCGCGCTCCTCGCCCTCGAGTTCACGCGCGGTCAGGGTCGCCACCTTGTCACCGTCCTGGACCGTCACCGTCGGGTTGGCCTTGACGTTGTGGTACCAGAGCGGATGCCGCGGGTCGCCGCCCTTGGAGGCCACCATGGCGTACTTGCCGTTCTCCTCGACGCGCATCAGCGGTACGTAGCGCTTCTGACCGGACTTCGCGCCGGTGGTGGTGAAGAGGACGATCGGGCGGTCGAAGATCTCGACCCCGTCGGTGGTGCCCTGCTCCAGAATGCGTTCGGTCTGCTCGCGTACCCAGTCGGTGGGGCTCAGCTGTGGTTGATCAGTCACGCCTGACCCAACGTCTGTCGAGGCGGCATGATTCCTGCCCCCGGACCTCATGGCCGCCGAGGATCTGACGGCTGTGCGCTCTGCAGTGTGACCGCCGTCACATCCGGGTACCATACGTTGGTTCAGTTCCACTCGGCGTCGGAGGTCTCCATGAGCGCGACACCCACTTTGAAGAAGGCACTCAGCCAGCGCCAGCTGACGATGATCGCCATCGGCGGTGTCATCGGCGCCGGCCTGTTCGTCGGGTCCGGCGTCGTCATCGGCGCTACGGGTCCCGGCGCCTTCCTGACGTACGGCATGGCCGGCGTCCTGATCATCATGGTGATGCGAATGCTCGCCGAGATGGCCGTGGCGAACCCGTCCACCGGATCGTTCGCGGACTACTCACGCAACGCACTGGGTCACTGGGCCGGCTTCTCCGTCGGGTGGTTGTACTGGTACTTCTGGGTCATCGTGGTCGGCTTCGAGGCGATCGCCGGCGCGAAGATCATCCAGTACTGGATCGACGTACCACTGTGGCTGTCCGCGCTGGTCTTCATGGTCCTGATGACGTCGACCAACCTGTTCTCCGTGTCGTCCTACGGGGAGTTCGAATTCTGGTTCGCCGGCATCAAGGTGGCGGCGATCATCGCGTTCATCGCGCTGGGTGGGGCCTACGTCTTCGGTCTGTGGCCCGGGAAGTCGACGGACTTCTCGAACCTGACCAGTCACGGCGGCTTCATGCCCCTGGGTTTCGGCGCGATCACCGTCGGCATCGTGACCGTCATCTTCTCCATGGTCGGCGCCGAGATCGCGACGATCGCGGCCGCGGAGTCCGCCGATCCGGAACGGGCGGTGGCGAAAGCCGCCAACTCGGTGATCCTGCGCATCCTGATCTTCTATGTGGGGGCGGTCCTGCTGCTGGTGACCATCCTGCCGTGGAACGACAAGGGCGTGGCCGCCTCACCTTTCGTCGCCGCGTTCACCAAGATGGGGATCCCGTACGCGGACCACGTGATGAACGTCGTGGTGTTGACGGCGGTGCTGAGCTGTCTCAACTCCGGCATGTACACCGCCTCGCGGATGCTCTTCGTGCTCGCCGCCCGGCGGGAAGCCCCGCCCGCACTGGTCAAGGTGACCCGCCGCGGTGTGCCGACGAACGCCATCCTCGCCTCGTCGGTCGTCGGGTTCCTGTGCGTGATCGCCGCGGCGGTGTCGCCGGACACCATCTTCGCGTTCCTGCTCAACTCGAGCGGTGCCATCATCCTGTTCGTCTACCTGCTGATCGCGATCTCGCAGATAGTGCTGCGCTATCGCACCCCGGACTCCGAACTCCGGGTGAAGATGTGGCTGTTCCCAGTGCTTTCCGCGCTCACCGCGCTGGCGATCGTGGCGATCCTGGTGCAGATGTACCTCGACACGTCGCTACGGTCCCAGCTGGTGCTGAGCCTGTTGTCGTGGGCAGTCGTGATCGTGCTCTTCGTCATCAACAAGTGGTTCGTGAAGCGACGCTCGGCAGAGCCCGCGGAGGTCTCCCCCACCGGCACACCGCACCGAGTGCTGGTGCTGGCCAATCAGACCGTCGACTCACGCGAGCTCCTCGACGAGTTGCGTCGTATCGGCGCCGGCCGCGAGGCTCAGTACATGGTCGTGGTGCCGGCCAGCCCGGTCGACACGGGTGCCGCCGAGACGCACGGACCGCGTGATGTCACCGAAGCCACGCAAGAGGCCGCGACAGCCAGACTCGACACCACACTGGCCGCGCTGCGCCACGAGAACCTGGACGCGCAAGGCGAATTGGGCGACTACCGGCCGCTGCGCGCTCTGGACCACGCCGTCGCCAAGTTCAGTCCCGACCAGATCGTGATCGCGACGCTGCCGGCCGAGTTCTCGGTGTGGCACCGCTTCGACGTGGTCGACCGCGCCCGTGCCCAGTTCAACGTCCCCGTGACTCACGTGGTCGCGCAGTCGGCCGTGCGGAACGAGGTCCCGCGATGACGATTCTCGCGGGATTCAGCGCGAGCGGTCACGGGCCTGCGCCGCTGCATCTGGCGTCCCAGATCTCCCGGTGCACCGGCGAGAAGATCGTCGCCGCGGCGATCATCGAACGCCACTGGCCGAAGGCCGATCCCGTTGAAGACGAGTACCTCAATTTCGTTGGCACTCAGGCGAAGAGGTCTCTCAAGCAGATGGTCGACCAACTTCCCGAGGGCTTGGATGTGTGGGAGGTCGTCCACCAGGCCGCCTCCGTCCCTGAAGGGCTGACCGAACTCGCCACCGAGGTGAACGCGGACATCGTCGTGGTGGGCTCCTCGTCGTCAGGGCTGCTCGGCAGAATCGCCCTGGGTAGCGTCACCGATCGCCTCGTCCACACCGCGGCGATCCCGGTGGCGATCGCGCCGCGCGGGTATCCGGCGCAGCGAGGAAAGATCGAGCGGTTGACGGTGGCCTACGGTGGGCAGGCCGACCAGGTCGGATTGGTGGCCACGTGCGCGGAACTGGCCGAGCGGTGGTCGGCGCGGCTACGCATCGCGTCGTTCACCGTCCGCCCCGTGACCATGTTCAGCGGCACCGTCGAACCCGCTGCCGAGAACCTCGTGATCAAGCAGTGGGCCCAGCGGACCCGGGAGGGGATCGCCGCCCAACTCGAGAAGGTCCGTGCGGGTGTCGGCACGCTCAACGCCGATGTGGTGATCGGTGCAGGCCCGACGTGGCGGGACGCGGTGGACGGCCTCGACTGGGAGGCCGGCGACATCCTGGTGCTGGGGTCGGGGGCGGCCGGCCCGGCAGCCCAGGTCTTCCTCGGTTCGGCCGCGGCGCGGATCCTGCGGCATTCACCGGTCCCGACGATGATCGTGCCGAAGCGAGAGGCGGCGTGACAACGCGGTAGCGCCGTAGCTGCGCACGCGTCATCGGCCGGACCGTCGCGCACACGCGAGTGCGGGCGAGATCGGGCGTCTTCTAGGCTCGAACCGATGGCATCCGAACAGGACTGGCGAGACCTGCGGTCGCGGTTGGCACGCTCCGCAGCACATTCCCGGTCGGCGTTGAAGCGCTGCGGTTCGGCTCACTTCGCGCGCCTTCCCCGACCGGCCCGACAGGGATTGCGGCTGGTCGGCCACACCGTGCACGAGGCGCTCGAGGACCGGGTTCCCGGGTTGGCCGCCGAGGCAGCGCTGTTCACCTTGATATCGCTACCGGCTCTGCTTCTGGCCGTCATCGGTTCGCTCGGCTTCGTCGCCGCAGAACTGGGGCCGGCGGGCACCGAAGAGCTGCGCCACCTGGTGCTCGGAGTCCCGAGGTCGTTCCTCTCCGATCCGACCTTTTCCTCCTACGAGCGCGTCGTGCAGACGGTGCTGGCCGAGACCCACGGCAACGTGGTGTCCTTGGGCATCGTGCTCAGCATCTGGAGTGGTTCCCGAGCGGTGAACAGCTATCTGCAGACGATGACGATCGCTTATGACATCGAGCCACGACCGGGCTGGCGTCGACGACTGCTGGCGTTGGCGCTCACTCTCGGATTCCTGGTGAGCGCCGTAGCTGTTTTGCCGCCAATGGTTCTCGGGCCCCGCCTGCTGCGATGGCTGTCCTCGGGCGCTGTTGAGGACGCCACCCTGCGTATCGTCGACCTGTTTTTCTGGCCGGG